>NZ_CP080442.1:866666-1217500 GCF_019597925.1 [Clostridium] scindens
TGGAACCGCCGTCATGATACAAAGGCTCAGAGGCATAAAAAATTGATCGAGGCTATGGAGATGAGGGATCTGGAAAAATCGTTGGAGATATTAAAGGAAGATATAGAAAATCTGAAGCAGGAGATATTAGAAGAGTTTTGTTAGGATTTTAGCAAGGAACTGCCCCGGCAGTTCCTTGTTTCATTTTATGCCTGCATATGATATAGTTGTCATAGATTATAAAAAGGAGAGCAAAGAGGGGATATGAAAAAGAAAGGGAAAATTATTTTATCAGCGGTGCTGATACTTCTAATTATCCTGATCGTGGGAATGTCATACTTTATAGGCACCCAGGTGTTCGAAGGATCCACGCAGCTGGTGACGAATGAGGACACTAAGGGGGTAAAGGATTCTTTTTGGAAGAAGTACGGAATAGATTACCAGGCATTTCAGCGCACATACAAGATAGAGGATCTGGAGTTGAAATCCACGTTCGACGGCCATAAGATTCCGGCAGACTATATCTATGCACCGGGGATGGAGGGAAACAAAGAGAATCAAACGGTTATACTGGTCCATGGGCTGGGAGGAAACCGGTACTCCAATTACCCATTGGCGGAATTCTTCCTGGAAGAGGGATACAATGTAATTACTTACGACCAGAGAAGTTCCAATGAAAATACGGCCCGGTATACGACCTTTGGATATTGGGAAAAATATGACCTGATTGATTGGATCGCATATGCCAAAGAGCAGGCCAATGAACAGACGCTGGGAGTATGGGGCACGTCCTTTGGAGGGGCAACGGCCGGACTGGCGGCAGGATATGAGGATACTGCTAAGATGATTGACTTTCTGATTCTGGACTGCCCGGTAAGCAGTATGGAATATATGATAGAGCAGGAAATGAAGAGCATGGATACAGGCATTCCGGTGTCCTATATGACTTGGTGCGGCAATATTGCCAATAAGCTGAAACTGGGATTTTCGTACAAGGATGCCGATGTAAGCAAAGCGGTAACAGATGTGGAGACTCCGATTTTAGTCATTAACAGCAAAAAGGATGAGTTGACGCCGTATTTTATGGGGAAGGATATCTATGACGCGATAGAAGGAGGCAATAAGAAGATATGGACCGTGAAAGACAGCAAGCATGCGGAGGTATGGCTGGATCATAATCCGGAGTACCGCAGCGTGGTGAAGGAATGGATAGAGTTTGAATAAGCAATGCAGTCAGTTCGCCACCGGGTGAACTTTAAAGTGTCTGGCAGTCCGTTAGGTCTTAGAAGGAGTGCCATGGCACTTTTTATTATGCAATAGGAGGAGCAGACAATTATTATGGAATTAAGGAGAGACTTTTTGAAATATGTAAGCCTGAATGTGATCGGGATGATCGGAATATCCTGCTATATTCTGGCGGATACATTCTTTGTAGCCAAAGCTCTGGGGGCTACGGGACTGGCAGCCCTGAATTTCTCCATCTCATTTTTCAGCGTGATGCAGGGCTGTGGGCTGATGATCGGAATTGGCGGCGCTACGGACTTTTCACTTCGCAGGCAGGAGGCAGATGGGAAGAATGGGGATATTTCCTTTGTCCATACCGTAATGCTGGGGAGCATTGCAGCAGCCCTCTTCTTGCTGATCGGGATATTCCTGGCAGAGCCGCTGGGACGGGTCTTAGGTGCGGATGCGACGACGCTGCCCTATACGAAAGTGTATTTGCAGACGATCTTATGTTTTGCGCCGGCGTTCCTCCTGAATAATATTCTTCTGGCATTTGTCCGCAATGACAATGGACCCCGGCTATCAATGACGGCTATGCTGGTGAGCAGTTTTTCCAATATTATTCTGGATTATATATTCATGTTCCCGCTCTCTATGGGAATCTTCGGGGCCGCCTTTGCAACCGGGCTATCCCCGGTGATAAGTATTGCGATCCTTCTGCTGCATTTTAAGGGGAGAAATCAGGGTTTCCATCTGATGCGGTGCAAATTGGAGATCAGAAGGCTTGGAAGAATTATGGCACTTGGCTTTTCTTCCCTGATTGGGGAACTGGCTTCTGCCATCTCCCTTCTTACGTTTAATTTGATCATACTGGGAATCTCAGGCAATATCGGGGTAGCAGCCTATGGCATCATTGCCAACATCGCGCTGGTTGCCACCTCGGTATTTACAGGAACTGCACAGGGATTGCAGCCACTGGCAAGCAGATGCTATGGGCAGGGAGAACGTGAGGGAGTAGGCAGGCTTTCCGGCTATGCGGTAAAGACGGCTGTTTTTTTCGCAGTGGCCATTTATGCCGTCATCTGCATCTTTGCACCAGCGATCGCATCCATCTTCAACAGCGAGGGGAACCGGAGGCTGTCGGAACTGGCAGTCGAAGGAATGAGAATCTATTTTGCAGGATATTTCTTTGCCGGGATCAGCATTGTGACCACCGCCCTGTTAAGCGCTACCGCCCATGTGAATAAAGCGATGGCCATCGCCTTATGCAGAAGCTGCGTGATTCTGGTGCCATGCGTGTTCTTGCTAAGCAGGCTGTTTAAGATGACGGGAGTATGGCTGTCATTTGTCGTGGCGGAAGGGCTGGTATTTGTGCTCACGGTAGTTTTTCTGGCTAGATTCCGCCGCCGCTAGTACGGGCATATGCCGGAAGTATTAAATTTTGCGTTTTAGAAGGCCCTATGCTACACTAGAGGCAATGAAACGGCAGGAAGGTTGAAAGCATATGCTGCAGATTGCGATTTGCGATGATGAAAAGTATTACAGGGAAGAGATACGGAGACTGGTGGAAGACTGGCTGGAAGAAAAAGGGATGGAATATGCCATCCATTTATTTGCTTCGGGAGAAGAATTCCTGATACAGAATGAGAATCTGGTAAGATACGATTGTATCTTCATGGATATCAATATGAACGAAATAGATGGTATTGAGGCGGCCATGCAGATCCGCTCTTATCATTCCAAGACCCAGATTGTATTCGTGACCGCTTTTATCCAATATGTGCTGGAGGGATATAAGGTAGATGCAGTCCGGTATATCATGAAGGATACGTTAAAGACAGCAGTGCCGGAATGTATGGACGCAGTGTGGAAGAGACTGAAGCTTGCCCAGGTGACATTTCACTTTGTCGAAGGGGAGAAGACGCTTTACACGGATAATATCCTCTATGTGGAGAGCCGCAGGCATAAATCGATCTTTCACTATATGGAATCCAGCATGACGGAGTATCAGATATATAGCAAGCTGGATGAGATCGAGCAGAAGTTATACGAGCATGGATTCCTTCGGATTCATAAGAGTTATCTTGTGAATATGAAGCATATGCGAAGAGTCAGTAATTATGAAGCCATGCTGGATAACGGAGAATGCCTTTCTGTCCCGCGCCTGCGGTTTCAGAAAGTGAAAGAGGCATACGTAGGGTACAAAGGAGCGTTGTAATGAGTGTCATATTAAAATGCCTGGCGCTATCGTTTATGACGGGGATCGCCTGTAAGATATTTTTTGAAACGCTGATACCAAGGCGTAAGATGAGATATGGCTGGATGGAAAATACCTTTCTTCTGACGTTTGCCCTTGGATTTATGATCATCAGCATGACCCCGGTTCCCCCTTATATGCTCAGGCCGGTAAGGGTGGTTATCGTCATCTTCATTGTAGTACAGATTTATTTTAAGATCAGGCCTTTGCATAATCTGATTTTGTCCATACTGGTATGCAGTTTGATGTGGCTAATGGAAATGCTTGTTCTTTGGGCGATTTTTGCACTGCCCGTCAGATACAGGACGCTTGTATATCTTGAGGAAGAGATCGCATACAGCCTGCTCTTTGGCTTGATGTTCCTATTTTCTGTCTGCTATAAAGGGAAAAAGAATATGCTGTCTGGCACAAACTGGATTCGTTATGGGTATGTTCCTATCGTAGTAATGGTCATGATTATGGTTTTGAGCAGTATTCCCTGGAATGAGCAGGAACCTGACGGAAAAGCAGGATTTCTGCTCTTTGCCATGTTTGGGATCATGATGATGTTTATCTTTTACTTTATCTGGAACATTCTGCAAAAGGAAAGAGAATTGCAGGAACTGCGGATGATTCAGGAGCAGACGCAGAATCAGATGGCGATGTACCAGAATATGCAGAGAAATTATGAACAGCAGAGGCGCTATCTGCATGATTACAAGAACCAGCTGGCCTGCATCCAGGGGATGCTGGCAGAAGGCGAAGTAGAAAGAACAGCAGGATATGTGGCTGAATTGACGGGGAATATCCATAAAAGCGCAGACTATGTAGATGCCAATCATATGGTGGTGAACGTGGTCCTGAACCAGAAGTACAGGGAAGCCATGGAGAAAGGGATTACCATGCTCATTACCATAGGCGATCTGTCAAAACTTGCGCTGAAGGAGGAAGATACCGTCACGCTTCTGGTCAATCTGCTGGATAACGCCATAGAAGCATGTGAGAAACAAAAGACTGGTAAAATGATCCACTTTAAAATGGTACTGGAAGACGGGCAGCTGGTTCTATCCGTGCGCAATCCTGTGGAAGAGCCGGTCAAGATAAGGGGAAATACGGTAATTACCACGAAGAAGGATAAGTCTGCCCATGGAATCGGGTTGAAAAACGTTGATTCCGTTATCCAAAGAAATAACGGAACCAGCGTGATTCAGTGTAAGGACGGAATGTTCAGTTTTTCTGCCATTCTATCATCTTAAGGTTTTGGTGTTCCGGCATACATAAGATAGCCGCCCTTTTCCCCGCCGACTGGCCCAAGATCGATCATCCAGTCGCTATGTGAAATGAACTGCTGGTTATGCTCCGCCGCGACGATGGTATTGCCAGCATCAGCCAAACGGTCAAGTAGCGCCAGGAAATGCCGGATATCACTGGGGTGAAGGCCCGCTGTGGGCTCATCCATCAGGTAGAGGCATTCTTTATTGGAAGCGGTCTGGATCAATTCCTTGGCCAGCCGAAGCCGCTGGCATTCGCCGCCGGACAAGGTGGTAAGGGACTGCCCCAGCTGAAGGTAGCTAAGACCTACATCCATAAGAAGGTTCAAGATCCTTAAAATCTTGGGGACGTCGGCAAAGAGTTCTGCTGCCTCCTCAATGGAGAGGTTCAGAACGTCTTTGATGGAAGCTCCTTTATAGGTGACTTCCAGAACTTCAGGGCGGAACTGGCTTCCATTGCAGACAGGGCAGACGATCTCGGTATTGGCAAAGAATAGCATGTTGTTGTCGATGTATCCCAGCCCTTCGCAGTTTTCGCATCTGCCTCCTGAAGAGTTAAAGGAAAAATGCCGCGCACAAAGGCCATTCTTTTTTGCGGTTCCGGTTTTGCCGAAGACAGACCGGATATCGGTGTAGACATCGGCGTAGGTAGCCACATTGGAACGTTTCATCCGGGGAATTGCCGCCTGCTCGATCCTGACAATCTTATCAAATCGCTCAAGGCCGGCCACACGGCCATTCTTTGATGACCCGCCTGTAGACAAAACCTCGAAAAGCAGGGTTGACTTCCCAGAGCCGGAAGGACCGGTAACAGAAGTAAGGCATCCAACGGGGATATCGACGGCAAGGTCCTTAAGATTGAACGCATTTGCATGTTCTATGCGAATCATAGCTGTAGGCTCCCGGAAAACGGATTTGCCGGGATCAGGGTTCTTAAGATACAAGCCGGTTACGGAAGCAGGATTTCGCATTAGTTCCTTTAACGTGCCGGAGGCAATAATCTCGCCGCCAACTCTGCCGGCTCCAGGCCCCATGTCAATAATGTGGTCCGCAGATTCCATGATGTCCGTGTCATGCTCTATGACAAGTACTGTATTTCCCAGATCCCTAAGTTTCTTAAGAATTGCCACCAGCCCGGGCGTATCTTTGGAGTGCAGCCCGGCGGTCGGCTCATCCAGAATATAGATGATGCCGGTAAGTTCGCTGTCCAGGGCGGCGGCCAGCCGGAGCCGCTTGAGTTCTCCGCCTGACAAAGTGATGATCTGCCGGTCCAGGCAGAGATAGCCAAGACCGACTTTTTGATAACGGTCAAGCTTCGTTTCTATGTCAAGCAGATAGGACTCTGTCATATCCAGATGCTTGGGGGAGAGGGAGGCGCGTAATTCCTTGATCCATTGCCAGAGATGTTCCAGAGAATAAAGATTAAGTTCGGGAAGCCGGGTGCCATGAACGGTTACGCTGCGGCTTAATGTGCCAAGCCTTTCTCCGCCGCAGTTGGGACAGGCTTCGGTAGTGAAATAGGGAGTCAACGAACCGGCATCCCCGAATCTTTCGGACAGTCTTCTCCAAAGAATCGGAAATACGCCTTCGAATCTTCCGGAAGCCGTTGTCTCAGGCGGTTTTAGGCCTGGAAATGCCTCTCTTGCCTGGGCGCATTGTGTTCCTTCGTATAGGATTGCTTTCTGTAGGTCCGTGAAATCCTTTACCGGCATACTGGCCTCGTATGGAATCCGGTAATACTGGAAGGCTTTAAAAAGGAGCGAAATCTGATACTGCCCATATCGTTTCTCCCAATAGCGCACGGCGCCATCTTCTAGAGAGAGGTTCTCGTCTATCACCTGCGACTTGTCGATGGCATGGATATGTCCAAGCCCCTCGCAGGCCGGGCAGGCTCCTTCCCTGGTATTGAAGGAAAAGAAGGTGCGGGTGATCTTGTCCATTCTTTGGCCGCATTCACTGCAATACATATATACATGAAAATCAGTTCCTTCTTTCCTGGTCTCTTCCCGGCAGTCGGCCGCGCAGATCTGATGCCCGCAATAAGGGCATGTCCGCATGCCTAGTTTTTCGTATATCATCCGCAGATCCGTATAGATATCCGACAAAGTCCCGACTGTGGAACGGGGGTTTCGATTGGCGTCTGTCTGGGTGATGACGATGGCCGGAGAGGCCCCTCTGATCCGGTCTACTTTCGGCTTGCGGATTCCCTGGAAAGACATCGCCTCCAAGTATTGCCGCTGGCATTCGTTGAAGAGGACGTCAATAAGCAGCGTAGATTTTCCGCAGCCGGACAGGCCGGTGAATACGACCAGCTGATTCTTTGGAATCTCTAATGATACGTTCTTTAAACAGCCTTCCCGTGCATTGCTGATTTTTATATAATCCATAGGCATCTCCTTTGGGCGGATGACTTTGCTTTGTCTTTCTATTATAGCCAGATGAGCATGCTGTGGCAACCGTGTGTTTATACTGGTCTTTTTTTGCCGGGCCACCATATGTTGGTGCTCTCCTTCTTGTGTAAAATACATGACTTTCATAGAATGAAGGGGAAGCTAGTTAATTATGTCAGAACCTATTCGAATTGGCTTGGGCTTCCTAAGGGCAGAGAGTATCGAGTGTTTGGCGAACTTTTGCAGCCAGGAGTGATTAAAGGAAAGCGGTATGAGGATAACAGGAAGTTTGCCGAAGCAATCGTCAAGAACCTGTCTTGGGACATCGAGGATGTACACATCAAAGGAGATAAGGCAGAAATAGATCTGAAGGTTACGAACACGGATATGTCTGATGTGACAGGATATTATATGATCCAGGTAATGGAGGATATGGCTGGCAATGATGACACAGGCATTTCAGGGACGATTTCGGATATTCTTGAAAGCGCATATGAAAGCGAGAGCCTCCTTCCGTATATGGAGAAGGCAGACGGCATTATTACGATGAATGTGACCGTTGCCGCAAGCAGAAGAAAGGGAGCGTGGAAGGTACACGTAAGCGATGAATTCGTCAATGCGTTCATGGGAAATTTAGATTCTGAGGACTATTCGCAGGAGGTAGAGGAACGCCTGGACGAACTGGAGGCGGAGATGGAATCAAAGGCAGAATACAAAATTTCCTTGACATCTTTGGCAGAATTATACAGAATGATAGAGTAAATGGTTATGATGTATCATACAGAAAAAAGGAAATGATGATGGCAAGTAAGAAGAAAAAGATGATCCCGCCAGTTCTGCCGGAGGAGTTTCGAAGAGTCGAGAGTACCGGACGGATACTCAAGGAGTTTAAGTACAGGGAAGAAAGAGTGACGGAAACCGTGCTGGAAGAGATAGCGGCAGAAGAGGAGGACTATTCCCATCTGGTCTTTTCGGCGGTGAAGTTCGTAAACTGCCGGTTCTGGAACTGCTCATTCGAGCGCTGCGAGTTTACGGATGTGATATTCGAATCTTGCGATTTTTCCGGCTGCAATCTGTCGAATACATATTTTAACAGGGCAGAATACCTATCCTGCAAGGGAGTGGGCACGAAGTTTGCTGGAAGCGTATGCAAGAATATGGTATTGCGGGAATGTAATTTGAATTATGCGAATTTCGATGCATGCAAGCTGGAGAATCTGCTGGTTGATAAGACAGAACTGAACAGCAGCAATCTTACCCAGTGCAAATGCAAGGATATACAGTGGAGGCAGGCGGCACTTACGAATGCCAGTTTCTTCAAGACTCCGATGCGGGGCATGGACTTTTCAGACAGCGAGATCAAGGGACTTGTGCTATCCGATGACAATCAGGAATTAAAAGGCGCAGTGGTGGATTTGTACCAGGCCGCGCAGCTGTCCAAAAGACTGGGAATTATTATAAAAGATATAGAAGGGATATAAGGAGGAATTATGGAAGAAGTTACGTTTAGAAAGGCGGTCAGAGAGGATGTGCCGCTTATTTTGGAATTTATCAAAGGACTGGCGGAATACGAGAAGATGTCGGATGAAGTAGTCGCCACGGAAGAGATACTGGATGAGTGGCTGTTTGACAAAGAAAAGGCAGAAGTTATATTTGCGATAGCAGAAGGGGAAGAAGTAGGATTCGCCCTGTTCTTCCACAATTTTTCCACCTTCCTTGGCCGTGCGGGCATTTATCTGGAAGACTTGTTCGTGAAGCCAAAGTACAGGGGAAATGGATACGGGAAGGCAATCTTGAAGCGTCTGGCCCAGATCGCGGTGGAGCGGGGCTGCGGGCGGCTGGAATGGTCCTGCCTGGACTGGAATCAGCCAAGCATTGATTTCTATCTGTCTCTGGGCGCAACGCCGATGAGCGGATGGACGGGCTATAGGCTGACAGGAAAGACATTGGCCGATGCAGCTGGCGTGCAGGATTGATGGATTTTGTCAGCAGGACGAAGGGAAGGGGCCTTAAGAAGGGCGCCTTCCCTTCATTCTGTCAGGAATAATCTTTGCTATTTCTTCGCCAGAATACACAAAGTCTGCTCCCCTTTATCATAAGGCTTACCCATGACATTTCCATATACGGCAATCTCGCTGAAGCCAGCGTCCTCTAAGTCTCTTTTTATCTCTGGAAACGTAAAGACATGTTCCCAGACATTATAGAAAGAAATGGTATCTTCGCTGGCAATTACATAGCGGTTCAGAAAGGTACTGTCCTCGTCATAACGATAGAAAGAATGGAGCAGCAGGTGAGGCTCTTCTTTCCAGAAGCCGTTCTCGCAGACATCCCAATGCCTGAATTCCCTGGCGCCTTCATATCTCAAAGGCGTAAAGACATCAAATAAGAATACGCCTTGCGGCAGCAAAGAATCGTGTATTTTTAACAGAAGTTCTTTGCGGTCGTCATATGGAAGAACTCCAAAATCACAATAGATAAGCGTGACTAAGTTATACTGGGAGTCAAAAGCCATCTTTGTATAATCGCCTTGCTTATATTGGATTTTCAAACCGAGGTCATTTGCCGAATTACGGGCGTATGCGATAGACCGGCGTGACAGGTCAAGGCCGGTGACGCGGTATCCTTTGCCGTAGAAACGTTCTGCATATATGCCGGGCCCGCATCCAAGATCCAGGAGTAGAGGATAGTCATGAGGAGGAAGGGTGGATGCTATCCATTCGACAGATTCCTTCACGGTCGCCAGTTTTCTTGTAGCGGACTCCAGGTCTTCATCCAGATGGGCTTTCAGCATATTTTTGGAAATATACGGTTCATCCCACATGTTTTGGGGGCCTTGTTCATATAATTCCGGCTTTTTACTTGCAATCTTTATTAAATCTTTCATGCGTGTTCTCCTTTTGATTTGTTATGGGTACGGCAACTGGCTGATTTATATACGCCTTGGCGGCATTCTATTATTTGAAAAAAACTAAACCGTGGATTTCTCCACGGTTAGAAATCCACGGTTCACTCATGTTGCCGATTATACAGCATCAAGTGCGCCGGATCTTACCATCTCCTTTGCAGTTACCGTAACCTCATTATAGGGCGGACTGGATCAAATATCAATCATAAAACAGCGTGTCACGCAATGCATTGCATACGCAGAAATAATCTGCTAGAATCAGGGGATGGGAAACAGAGGATTCCACTGTTGGATAAGGAGCATGAATTTGAAGAACAAAACATTTTACAGGAATTTCTTTTCTATTTACATAGCCCTGGTATTGCAGAATGTGGTGACGCTGAGCGTCAATCTTGCGGACAATATGATGCTGGGCGCATACAGCGAGACTTCTCTGGCAGGCGTTGCGGCGGTCAACCAGATACAATTCGTCTATCAGCAGTTCCTGCTGGCCTTAGGAGACGGGCTTGTAATCTTTTGCAGCCAGTATTGGGGCAAGAGGCAGACCGCTCCGGTGAAGAAGATTGCCGCGACGGCTATGCATGCCGGACTTTTGATTGCCATTGCGCTGTTTGTCCTGGTCAGCCTGTTTTCCCGGCAGGCGGTTGGAATCTTTACGACGGACGGCCCGATCATTGGGGAAGGGGTAAGGTATCTTCGGATTATCCGTTTTACCTACCTGTTCTTTGCGGTGACCCAGCTCCTTCTGGCGGCATTAAGAAGCACCGAGACCGTCAGGATCGCGTTCCAGCTCTCCATCCTTACATTTTTTATAAATTGCGGCATTAATTATGTACTCATATTCGGGAATTTCGGAGCGCCGAGAATGGGCGTATGCGGGGCGGCCGTGGGGACGCTTATCGCAAGAATGATAGAATGCGCCGTGCTGATCGCATATATCGCAAAGAAGGATAAGAACCTGAACCTTAAGCTGAAAGATTACCTTCAGTTTGACCGGGTGCTGGCAAAGGATTATTTCAAGGTGACAGCCCCGATGCTGTTCGTCCAGGGACTCTGGGGCGTCAATACGGCATTGCAGACGGTGATTCTGGGACATATGAAGGCAACAGCCATTGCGGCAAACAGCGTGGCATCCACTTTGTTTTTGATGGTGAAGTCAACGGCGGTAGGCGCATCCTCGGCAGCATCGGTAATCATTGGAAAGACGATAGGCACGGGGGACATCGCAAGGGTCAAGGAGTACTCCGGCCGTCTTCAGAAGATGTTTATCGTAATCGGCGTGCTATCCGGCATCTTCCTGTTCTTTATCCGGATTCCGGTCCTGGGGCTGTATGATCTCCAGCCTGCCACCAAAGAGATGGCCAACGCCTTTCTCATAATTCTAAGCGTCGTCTGCGTCGGCATGTCCTACCAGATGCCGACCAACAACGGGATCATCCGGGGTGGCGGCAATGCTATGTTCGTGGTCAAGATGGACCTTGTCAGCATCTGGATGATCGTATTGCCATTGTCGTTTATTATGGCATTCGTGGTAAAGGCATCGCCAATCGTGGTAGTATGCTGCCTGAACGCAGACCAGATATTCAAATGCGTGCCAGCCTTCCTGGAATCCCATTATGGAAACTGGATCCGCAAACTGACCCGGGAGGCTTAATGCACTATAGGCTTTCAACAAAATGCCTTAGTTCCGGCGTCAGTTCTCCCTGTTTCCAAACGGCGATGATTTCCTCGGCTTCTTCCTCGCCGATTAGTGGTATGAAGACCAGGTTGTCCGCGTTGGTCAATTTATTAGTAATGTAGGAAGGCATGACGGAGATGCCTTCTTCTGCCGCTACCATCATCAGAATACTCTCCACATCGTTGGAGCGGAACAGGATGTTAGGCTGGTAGCCGGCCTCTTTATACAGGTCCATAAAATGGCTGTCTCCGAAGGAGTCGCCGGTGCTGGATGGAGTCATATATAAGATGGCTTCATTTTTTAATTCCCTGCGGTTAAGGGCAGAGCGCTGGGCGAAGGGATGTCCGCTGTAGAGGGCCACCACCAGAGGGGCGCGCTCGATGATCTTATGGCTGATGGCATGTTCTTGCAGAATATTGGTACTGTCCCAGGTGAAGATGATGTCATATTCATCGTTAAACAGGCCTGCCGCCAGCCGGTCGGTATCACAGCGATAGCAAGTAAGAAGAATATTGGGATATTCCAGATGAAAGGCCCGCAGCTTATTGGAGAGATCGCTTCGCTCGTAGCCTTTGGTATAGCCGATGCGAAGGGTTCCTACCAGGCCGGTAGAAGCATCCTTGACTTTGCTGACCGCAGTCTCCATCCGCTCCAGAATGGCTTTTGCCTCCAGGAAGAATATCCTTCCGGCAGGGGTAAGCGCTACCGGGCGGCTGGAACGGTTGAACAGCTGGACGTTCATCGATTCCTCTAAAGCGTGAATCTGCTGGGTGATGGCGGTCTGGGATATGTAATACTGGTTTGCGGCCTTGGTAAAACTTCGGTATTCCGCGACTGCTACAAAGTATTTTAATTGATTGGTATTCATAAAGGGCTCCTGCTGAAATTATTTGATTGTTTTTTTGTATTATAACTATATCTTATATTAATATGAGAAATAAGAATTTGCAATCCTGATAAGATGTAATTATAATAATAAATTGTTATGGTACAAAGGAGAGGTGTAAAATGAAGAGAGAAAAATTTGGTTCGCGTCTGGGATTCATCCTGGTGTCTGCCGGATGCGCCATCGGAATCGGGAACGTATGGAAATTCCCTTATATGTGCGGTGAATTCGGAGGGGCCGCATTCATATTGATTTACTTATTATTCCTGGTTATTCTGGGAATCCCAGTGCTGGTGTGCGAGTTCGCGGTAGGACGCGGCAGCCGTCACAGCGTGGCGGCGAGCTTCGAGGCATTGGAGCCGGAAGGAACCCGCTGGCATATGACAAAGTGGATCGGAGTGATCGGAAGTTATCTGCTGATGATGTTCTATACCACTGTAGGCGGATGGATGATGTATTATTGCTACCGGAGCATACGGGGAGAATTTGCCGGCGCTACTACGGACGAAGTTACGGCAGGATTTTCGAATATGCTGGGCAATGTGCCGGTGATGATTTTCTGGACGGTACTCATATGCATAATTGGATTTGCGGTATGCCTGTTTGGAATCCAGAAAGGAATCGAGCGGGTATCCAAGATTATGATGTCCGCGCTTTTGATCATCATGGTAGTCTTGGCGATTCATTCCTTCTTTATGGAGGGAGCCGGGGAAGGCATCCGCTTCTACCTGATTCCGGATTTTGGAAAGATGCTGGATCAGGGAATCGGAAATGTGATCTTCGGAGCATTGAGCCAGGCATTCTTTACGCTGTCCATTGGTATCGGCGCGATGTTGATCTTTGGAAGCTACATGGATAAGGAAAGAAGTCTTACTGGAGAAGCGGTGAGCATCACGGCCCTGGATACGTTTGTCGCGCTGATGGCAGGGTTCATTATCATACCGGCATGCTTTTCCTTCGGGATCGAGCCGGGATCAGGACCGAGCCTGGTATTTATCACGATTCCGAATATATTTGCCCAGATGACAGGCGGACAGCTATGGAGCGCCTTGTTCTTCCTGTTTCTGACGTTTGCGGCATTTTCAACGATTGTTGCCGTGTTCGAGAATATCATATCCTTCGATATGGATTTATTTGACTGGTCAAGGAATAAGAGCGTCCTGGTCAGCGCCGTGCTGATCATTCTGCTCAGCATGCCCTGCGTCCTGGGATTCAATATCCTTGCGGGATTCGAGCCATTAGGAAGCGGAACCAACATCATGGATCTGGAAGACTTTATCGTCTCCAACAACCTTCTTCCACTTGGAAGTCTGGGATACGTGCTGTTCTGCACCAGAAAGAACGGATGGGGATGGGATAATTTCCTTTCGGAAGTCAATACCGGAAAAGGATTCCATTTCCCAAAAGGCCTGAAGAATTATGTGGGCTATGGAATACCGCTGATCATCATTATCATCTACCTGAAAGGCTATTATGATAAGTTCATAAGCCAGGGAACGACGGTACTGCTGGTGTGGATGGCGATCGCGATCCTTCTGCTTGGATTCGTGCTGTATTGCTCCGGGTCAAAAAAGAAGCAGTCATAAACTAAAATAGTACAAGAAAACGTGATAATTCTACAGGAGTCTGTGGCAATGTAATCCTTAAGATTACGACGCAGGCTCCTGCTTGATTTTTCATAGTCTGTTTGCTATACTGGCACTATATCATATCAAGGACAGAACCTTATCGAAAATTCTTAACTGTCCTATCTATCCGTTTTTCAGGGCGAGTCAGCCAGGAAATTCAAGTTGATGGCAACAAAATAAGTCTTATATTCATTGAAAGCACACTGGGAAAATATTATAATGAAAGGAAGAAAGTGTATGAGGGAAATGGAAAAACTGAATATGCAGATGCCGGAAGCGCCACAGGATATTATAGCACCATTAAAGAGGCTGAATCTTATGGATGATTTCCTGTTTGATGTGACTACGGTAAGCCTTGAGGCTTGTAAGATCATTCTGGAATTGTCTATACGCAATGTAGGAAATATCCCAAAGCGAACCCGCTTTTATCAGGCTTTGGTTGATGCCCCGCTGCTTAAGAGTGGAGAACAGAAGTTTGATAATCTGAATACCACATATATAGTGGTGATCTGCGGTTTTGATCTCTTCGGCTTGGGGAAATATAAGTATACATTTGAGAATCGATGCGAAGAAGTGCCGGAACTTGTGCTAGGGGATGAATGCAAAAAAATCATCCTGAATACAAAGGGAAGAAATGATGAAGAAGTAGATTCATCGCTGGTAGATTTCCTTCATTATGTGGAAAACAGCACGACTGAAAATGTACCCGAAGAGTGTGATGACCGATTGAAACGTCTGCATATGATGGTTGAAGAGATCAAGGCCAGCGAGCAGATGGGAGTGACATATATGAAGATGGAAGAAAGAGATCGGCTTCTTAGAGAAGAGGGAAGAGAAGCCGGGAGAGAGGAAGGAGAAATGCGAGTTTTAACTACACAGGTGTGCAAAAAACTTGGAAAGGGCCTTGAGGTTCAGGCAATTGCCGAGATGCTTGAGGAGGAAGAGCCTGTGATTCGAAGGATTTATGAGGCTGCGATTCCGTATGGGCCGGAATATGATGTAGATAAGATTCTGGAAAGATTAAATAACGAGAAATAAAAAACAGGAATATAAACTCCACTGTACATTCATTTGGCGTACAGTGGAGTTTTTGCTTAGTCTAATTCATGGCTCCAGTCTTTGACATAATCCAGGAACTTAAGGATGGCCAGAGAAGGAGGCGCGTCCTTGGAGTATGCGACGCCCAGGACGCGGGAGTAATGCTCGGTAAAGGAGCGGATGCATACATCAAAAGGCGCATTATATAATAAAAGTCTCGGGAGGATCGTGACGCCGAATCCCTTTTCCACCATTTTCAATGTGGCAAAGTCTTCATTCAGGCGATAGCGTATCCTGGGTTTGATATTGTTAAGCTCGAAGATCTTTCCGGTTTCATAATCCAGTCCGTCGGAAGACAGCACGAAGTCTTCATTATTAATATCGGACAGTGATACGGCCACCTTTTCGGACAAAGGGTGGTCTTTGGGAGTCGCCAGCATCAGTTCGTCTTTGCCGATGGGGACAAAAGGAAGCCCCGGCACCGAGTAGCGGGATACAAAGATGCAGTCCAATTTCCCTGCGCGTATTTTTTCTCTTAGCGCGCTGAATCCGTCAACCGTCATTTCGAAGCGGATATTAGGGTAGGCCTTTGAAAAGTTTTTCAGGATATCCGGCAGCCAGTGGTAGGAGATGCTCTGTATGGTGCCAATTCGTATGTAGCCGCTGTCCAGACTGGTAAGATTTGTGGCGATCTGGGTGATTCTATTTTCTTCCCGGCAGATAATCTTAAGCGCTTCGATAATTTCTTCCGTGTTGGGCATCAGTTCCATTCCATGCTTGGAGCGTTTGAACAGCTGCAGGCCCAGATCTTTTTCAAATCCTTTGATTGCCTGGCTGATTGCAGATTGGGTATAGCATAGTTTTTCGGCTGTTTTAGATATACTGTGAGTCTCGCAGACGCTTAGGATGATTTCATATTTGTTCATGGCAACTCCTTTACATTAGAAAAATTAATGCCTTCGTTAAGTAAAACTGAATTAAAGGACCAAAATCGGGCTTTTCCTCAAAACATAAGTAAAACTGAACATTTCCTTCAGTAAAACGCTCTTTTGAAATTCCTTCGGATTCTATATTATAAACACAAGTGATAAATTTTTGTCAAGGTGATAAAGGGAAGAACCGGACAAATCAAGAAAAAGGAGGAAACAAAAGTATGGGTACAGAATATTGGAACGGAGCAGAAGCAGCGCACAGGCGGGTTATGATGAAGGCAGCCGGGTATTCGGATGAGGATATCCGCAGGAAGCCGCACATTGGCGTGCCTAATTCATTTATGGAGGGATCACCGGGAACGGCGCATCTTAGACGCATCTGCGATGCGGTGAAGGAAGGAATCTGGGCAGCAGGCGGCGTTCCGGTGGAATTCGGAATTCCGGCGACCTGCGGAAACGTGGCCAATGGAAGCGATGAGATGAAATATGAGCAGGTTGGAAGAGACATTGTGGCGATGTCTGTGGAATTCGTCTCCCGCGTGCATCATTTCGACGGGCTGGCTATGATCGCATCCTGCGACCTTATTATTGCCGGGTGCTACATGGCGGCAATGCGGCTGGATATTCCATCCATGGTCGTAACAGGAGGCTCCATGACGGCAGGCCAGCACTGTGGCAAGACGGTGGTAGAGGCAGACCTGGACGCCGCACGCTTTACAGGCGCGGACGAAAAGGAACTCTTTGAATTAGAAGAATCCGTATGCCCTTCTTACGGTGCTTGTCCTTCCATGGGGACGGCCAATACGATGCAGATGCTGGGAGAGGTGATGAACCTGGTGCTTCCTGGGACGGCGACGACTCCGGCCAGCGATAACGCAAAGATCCGCCTGGCAAGGAGCGCGGGCAAGTATATCGTAGAAATGGTTAGGACCAATAGAAAGCCTTCCGAATTGATTACAAAGGAAGTACTCTTGAATGCGATTATGTTTGATATGGCAGTTGCAGGATCGACCAACGCAGTGCTGCATCTTCTGGCATATGCTTATGAATTGGGAATCAAGCTGACATATGAAGATTTTGATAAATATGCAGAAGAAATAAAATGCATCAACGCCGTTATTCCAAGCGGGCCTTACACCGTGGTAGACTTCCACTACGCAGGCGGCGTTATGAATGTAATGAAGCAGCTGGAAGGCAAGCTATTTACGGATGCCCCAAGCATCTATGGTACCACTTGGGGAGAAATGCTCTCCAAGATAGAGGCGAAAGAGAATAAGGTTATTCACTCTCTTGAAAATCCAGTGTCTACCCTTCCGGGCCTGAAGATCATGCGGGGCAATATTACTCCGAATGGGGCAATCGTGCGCCCGACAGCCGTATACGAGGAAGTAAAATATATCAAAGGAAAAGCCAAGGTATTTGAAGGAGATTATCCGGCCTTCGAGGCCATTCAGAACGGGGAGATCGTTCCTGGCGATATTATTGTCATCCGCTACGAAGGATGCAAGGGAGCGCCGGGCATGAAGGAATTGATGCTCAGCATCGACGCCCTCATCGGCAAAGGGCTTGACAAGAGCGTTGGCCTTGTGACGGACGCAAGATTCTCAGGATTCAATTATGGAGCCATTATCGGCCATGTATCGCCCGAGGCATATGACGGCGGCGTGATCGCGCTGGTAGAAAATGGAGATGAGATTGAGATCGACATTCCAAAAGGAACGGTTGACCTTCTGGTATCCGATGAGGAACTGGCGGAAAGAAGAAAGAACTGGGTATGCCCTCCGTTAAAGCAGCAGAAGGGATGTCTCAACATCTATGCCCAGATGTGCCGTCCGGCAGAAGAAGGCGGAGCAATGCAGCCGTGGCCGCTGGATGCCAAGTATTACGTGTAATCGGAGAGAGGAGGATATGACATGGTACTATTTTTCAGGGTTGTTACAATTACTATTTTAATTGCATATGCAATCTATATGTATCGCGATATCATTAAGCACAAAGAAAAAGACTCCTTTTTTCATATGATACTGTACGGAATTATGGGATTTGTCCTGAATCTTCTGGATACACTTGGCGTTGGAAGCAATGCAACACAAATGGCATTTTTCAAACTGACCAAGCTTAGCCCGGACGATCACCTTCCCGCGAATGGAAATGTTATATTTGCAATTCCAGTCGGAGTAGAATTCCTGCTATTCCTTGATATTGTAGAGGTAGATACAGTCACATTAATAACCATGCTGGTTTCATCCGTGCTGGGCGCGATTGTAGGGGCGAGGATTGTCAGCAGGCTGCCGGTGAATACCTTGAGAAAGATCCTGGCTGTCATACTGCCTTGCGTAGCGGTGATTCTGATCTGCAAGTTAAACGGATTCGGTCCTTTTGGCATGATGGGGGAAGAAATAGGACTTACGGGAGGCAAGCTCGTTATAGGCATTGTAGTCAATTTTGTATTAGGAGCATTGATGACCTGCGGAGTAGGGCTATATGCACCATGCATGGCGCTATGCGCGCTCCTTGGAATGAACATTTCCGTTGCATTTCCGATTATGATGGGCTCCTGCGCGTTTCTGATGCCGCCCGCCAGCGTGGAATTTGTTAAAAGCGGGAAATATAACAGGCCTGCAGCGGCAATTGCGACGATCACGGGAATCTTTGGAGTATTAGCGGCGTACTATATCGTAAAATCCATGCCAATAACGCTTCTTACATGGATTGTCGCGGCTGTGCTGATTTATATGTCCATTTCATTTGTATTGACTTTGAAAAAAGAGAAGTAATGATCAAGAACAAGTTGAATCGTACATATAAGTAAGGTATTATAAAATATAAGGATATTAAAGAGGAGGATAATGGTATGTTACTATTGTCAAGAGAGGACATTAAAAAAGTATTTACAATCAAAGATGCCATTGAGGCAGACAAAAAAGCATTTCAACTGGTAGTAGAAGGAAAATGCGACGCGCCGCTTCGGACGAACATCCAGGCGCCAAAGCATGACGGATGCTTCCTGTTCATGCCTGCATACGTAGAGGACATGGAGACCGCATCCTTAAAGATCATCAACATTTTCCCGCACAATATCGATAACGGGATTCCGTCATCTCCTGCACAGGTACTGCTGATTGACGGAAAGACAGGAATCGTGATAGCGGTTCTGGACGGTACCTATGTTACCCAGCTTCGTACAGGGGCAGCATCGGGGGCTGCCTTTGACGTGCTGGCGAAGAAGGACTGCAGGATTGGAGCATTGATCGGAACTGGCGGACAGGCAGCAACCCAGCTTGAGGCAATGATCGCTGCAAGAAAACTGGAAGAAGTCAGAGTATACGATCTCAACTTTGAAAGGACAAAAGATTTTGCAGCCCGCATGCAGGAAGAATTAAAGGATTACGGAACCAGGATTGTCGCAGTAGAAACTTCTGACGCGGCCATTGACGATGCAGACCTTCTGATTACGGTTACGCCGTCATCCAAGCCTGTATTCGATGGAACCAAGATTAAGAAAGGCGCTACCATCAGCTGCGTGGGGGCTTACCAGCATCACATGCAGGAGATGGACCCAGCCATCCTTCCAAGAGCATCCAAGATCTACTTTGATTCCGAGGACGCAGTATTGTCCGAGTCAGGAGACATCCTGATCCCACTGGAAGAAGGAATCATTACAAAAGATGATTTTACAGGAGACCTGGGCAATGTCATCAAGGGCGAGCTGGTAGGACGCGAGAATGACGACGAGATCATCGTATTCGAGACCGTAGGCGTAGCCACGCAGGACCTTGTGGCAGCAAGAGAAATCTACGACAAGGCAGTCAAGGCCGGAGTCGGCACAGAGTGGAACTAGAAGTTCATTAAAACTATATTTATAATAGGAGGAAGCCATTATGCCACATATTTCAATTAAAATGTATCCGGGAAGAACGGAAGAAGTAAAGAAGGATCTCGCAGAAAAGACAAAAGATTTTATCTGCCAGGAAATGAATATGGAAGAAAAGTACATATCCGTCTCTGTGGAAGAGATTGAAAAAGATAAATGGAATGAAGAAGTTGTAGATAAAATCAATCCAGACGATCTGTATGTAAAAGCCAACTTCTAACACGTAACATTTTTCACTTTGACACGTAACAAAATGCAAAAATGTTACGTGTCAAACCTACACAACTGGTGTGCCAAACTGGCAAAAGCCATGTGTAAAATTGAAAAACTGGTGTGCAGAATTAAAAATCACCTTAATAAAAGACAACTTATCAGGTAAAATATATACTAAAGGCCTTGATAAGTTGTTTTTTTGCTGCATTAGGTTCCTATGCCTCATTTTGAGACGGGATTTTTTCATTTTGACGCGGGGGTTTTGTTAGTTCAACGCACCAGTTGTGTAGGGATAGCACGTAACAAAATGCAAAAGTGTTACGTGTCAAAGTGAAAAATGTTACGTGTCAGGTTAAAAAAATAACACTTCGCGCAGTCAAACCAACGTTTTGAACAAAAACCATTGAAACATTGTTAAAAAAGTATAAAATATAGACAAACATTTGAAATGGCCATTTCAAAACCGGAACGAAAATCTAAAATGGAAAAGGTGAAGAGAATGGAGAAGAAGAAGGGACTGTCAATATCGCTTACGACCCAGATTCTGATAGCGACAGTTGGCGGAATTATATTTGGCTCGATTGTAGGGCCATGGGCTGCAAATTTAAAATTTATTGGGGATATTTTTATCCGACTGATTCAGATGTCCGTAGTGCTTCTGGTAATGTCTGCGGTAGCGGCAGCAGTAGGAAGCGGAGACAGCCAGGATGTTGGAAAGATGGGATTCCATACGTTTAAATGGATCATATTTTTTACCGTAATATCAGCCGGACTGGGCGTTTTACTGGCCATGCTGATACAGCCAGGCGTAGGCATTGAGATAGCAAGCGCCGAAGAAGTGGCAAATGCAACGGTTGAGTCAACCTCGCTCCAGGAGACAATACTTGGATTCGTGCCGACGAATATCATCGGCTCTATGGCTGACAGCGCTATGGTGCCATGCATCGTCTTCGCGTTATTCTTCGGAATCGCGATGGGCGCATATACCAGACAGAGCGGCAACCGCAATATGGTGGAATGGGTTACCGGACTCAATACGATCATTACCAACATCATTAAGACGGTCATGCACATCGCACCAATCGGAATCTTCTGCCTGCTTGCAAATGTTGCAGGCTCGACAGGACTGAAAGTAATCATTCCGATGATGAAATTCCTGGGCGTGCTTCTGATTGGAGATTTGATACAGTTCTTGATCTATGGTCCGCTCACAGCAGCGCTTTGCAAGGTCAATCCGGCCAAGATGCCGAAGAAGTTTGCCAAGATGTCTATGATGGCCGTAACGACTACTTCAGGAGCAATCTGCCTTCCTACAAAGATGGAAGATGCAGTGACGAAGTTCGGTATCAGCCGCAAGGTAGCAGATTTTACTGGACCGATTACTATGTCCATGAATAGTTGCGGCGCAGCGCAGTGCTACGTAGTTGCGATCTTCTTTATGGCCCAGTCTACCGGCATCAACATGACGGTATATCAGATGGGAATGGCAATCCTGCTGTCCTGCCTGATGTGCATGGGAACCATTGCAGTACCGGGAGGCTCCGTAATCGTATATACATTCCTTGCTTCATCTTTGGGACTTCCACTGGAAAGCATTGCTGTCCTGATTGGAATCGACTGGTTCGCCGGCATGTTCCGTACGCTGATGAATGTGGATGTAGACGTTATGGTCGGCATGCTTGTGGCGAATAAGCTGGGAGAACTGGACCGGGATGTATACAACGACAAGAAGGCAGTTACATACTAGGCATAAGCATAGTTCAATAAGTAAATGAGATTACACATGACATTTCCCAACTATTAATCATACATTATTTTCAAGGACCCCTGGCATATTTTAAATATGCCGGGGGCTTTTGAGGCTATATTTGGAAACCATTTGAATCCTGTAATGGATTGCAATGGGATAAGCGACGCTACGTATTCGCAGGAGGCGCAAGAGAAGAGGTGCAAGCGGGCCTATGCCCGTTCTTGTAACCTTCCCCAGGCTGTGATAAGATAAGGATACGAGAGAAAAAGGAGAAGGGATATGCAGACGAATCAGCTGGTATTTGAGTTAATTATGAACATTGGGCTTATGGTACTCGTGGCAAGCCTGCTGTCGAAGCTGCAGCTGGTCCAGGATATCATCCTGCAGGAGAAGAGGAATTGGAAGAGCCAGGCGCTTCTGTCGGTGATGTTTGGGGCCATCATTATTCTGTCTACGTATACCGGAATCGATATCGGCTCTTACAGCCTGAATACCCGGGTGATCGGCGCTATGGCGGCGGGCCTTCTGGGCGGGCCGCTGGTAGGCCTGTATGCCTCCATGATAGGAGCGGTCTATGTCTACCTCTTTTCCGCTCCCCAGGCATTTGCCATGGCATCCGCTTTCTCCACAGTGCTGTTCGGCCTTCTGGGCGGAGGCTTCTATCCATATTTCCAGAGAGGGAAATGGAAGTACAAGGATCTGTTTTTGCTGGCTTGCTTTGCGGAAGTCTGCGATATGGTATCCCTTCTTCGCTTTACGGTTCCGGTACAGATGGCGCTCAAGACCATATTGGAGATCTCAGGGCCGATGATTCTTCTGAATGCCGGCGGAATCCTGATCTTTATCTCCAGCTTCAACAATATTTTCATCAGGCAGGATTTGGAAAGCAGCCGCCAGCTGCAGCGGGCGTCAGATTTGTCGAAACGGTGTCTGCCCCTGCTGGTGGAGGGACTGCACAAAGGGGAAAATATGGAGGAACTGGCTTCTGTCCTGCTGGAAGGGACGGACTGGGCAGGGGTAATGGTGACAGACGCCACATCCATTCTGGAGTGGAAGGCCAAGGAGGTGGATTACCAGCCCGAAGATGATGCCATTCCGCCGGTGGGCAAGGAAGCCCTTAAGACGGGACAGGTGGCTGCCGTATATCAGGCATCCAGGGATAGTTCCGACTATGAATGGCTGAAGAATTATTCCATGATAGCGGCGCCGTTTATCATAAAAGAGCAGCCCATCGGCTGCCTGATCGTGTGGGTCAAGAAGAAGTGGGTGCTGCGCCAAAGCGAGATGGAACTGCTGCAGCATCTGGTAACCATTGCATCTTTCCAGATTGCCATGGCGGAGCTGGAGCACCAGAAGACGATGCGCCAGAAGGCAGAATTCAAAGCGCTGCAGTTCCAGGTGAATCCGCATTTCCTGTTCAATGCGCTGAATACCATATCCTGCGTATGCAGGGAGAACCCGGAGAGGGCAAGAGAGCTGCTGGTCACGCTGGCCAGCTATTTCCGCTATAATCTGGATTATGAAGCATACATGGTTCCCATGGAAGAGGAACTGGATCATGTAAGGGACTATCTGGAACTGGAAAAGGCAAGATTCGAGGACAAGCTTCTGGTGACCTATGACCTTCCGGAATGTATGGACATACAGATTCCGACCCTTATACTGCAGCCCATCGTGGAAAATGCGGTGCGCCATGGAATCGACCGGAAGGGAAAACGCATCGTACATATAAGGATAGAAGAAGCAGAAGACGCGTTTATCGTGCAGGTCTGCGACCAGGGGCAGGGCTTTAAGCCGGAGGTTCTGGAGAAATTAGAAAATGGAGAGCCTATCGGCAAGAGTATTGGATTAAGCAACGTGCACAAGCGGATGAAGAGTACCTATGGCGAGGATGGAGGACTGAAGATTGAAAGTTCGCCGGAAGGCTCCTGCGTGGAACTTCAGTTCCGGAAGGAAAGAGTGAAGGAGAATATTTATGAGGATCGCGGTAATTGATGATGAGAGACCGGCAAGAAGCGAATTAAGGCACCAGCTTCTGGAACTTCTTCCGGATGCGGTGATCGAAGAAGGAGACTGCGGGGCAAAGGCCCTGGAGATTGCCGGGGAAGAGAAGTACGATATCTGCTTCCTGGATATCAATCTGGGTGATATCAATGGCACAGTCCTGGTCAATGCGCTGCGGACCATGCAGCCGGAGATGGAGATCGTCTTTGTGACTGCCTATTCGGAGTATGCGGTACAGGCATTCGAACTGGGAGTGGAAGACTATATTATGAAACCCTTTGACAGGAAGCGCCTGGAGAAAGTGCTCCGCAGATGCATGGCCCAGCCGGATGCTGCAGCCCGTACTGAAGCGCCATCGGATCGGGCGGCTGTAAAAAGGCTGGCTATCAGCAGCAATGGGAAGACTGTCTTTGAAGATATCAAGGATATCGTCTATATCGAGACGTACAACAGAGGCTGCCTGATTCATACAGTAGGCAATGAGTACCGGGAGAATAAGCCCATCGGCGAGTATGAAAAGAAGCTGGAAGACATGGGGTTTTTCAGGATCCATAAAAGTTATCTCATCAATCTGGACAAGGTAAAGGAAGTCTTTCCATGGGGAAATAACAGCTTCAGCCTGAAAATGAAGGGGTACGAGGAGAATATTCTTCCAATCGGGAGAGACAAGACAAAGATCCTGCGGCAGAAACTGGGATATTAAGGGAGCAAATTGACAGGCGCACGCTTACCCTTTATGATTGGAAATAAGAAAAGACAGGAGGTACTAAGAAAATGAGATATCAGATACAAGGCGAGACGCTTCCGGTAGTAATCTGCGAGCTGGAAGGCGGAGAGAAGATGATCACCGAAGGCGGAGGCATGGCATGGATGTCCCCCAACATGCTGATGGAGACCACCACCAATGGCGGCATCGGCAAGGCGTTTGGGCGGATGTTTTCCGGTGAGCGTATGTTCCAGAATATCTATACTGCGCAAGGAGGGCCGGGAATGATTGCGTTTGCGTCCAGTTTTCCAGGATCTGTCCGTGCATTCCAAATTGCTCCTGGGCAGGAGATGATTCTTCAGAAGAGCGCGTTCCTGGCAGGAGAGATGGGAATCGAACTGTCCGTATTCTTTAATAAGAAGTTTAGTTCCGGCCTGTTCGGCGGAGAAGGATTCATTATGCAGAAGGTAAGCGGCCATGGGATCGTGTTTACGGAGTTTGACGGCCATGTGATAGAATACGAGCTTCAGCCCGGGCAGCAGATCGTGGTGGATACGGGCCATCTGGCAGCTATGACGGCCACCTGCAGCATGGAGATCAAGAGCGTGCCGGGCGTAAAGAATATGCTGTTCGGCGGAGAGGGAATCTTCAACACGGTAATCACAGGGCCGGGAAGAGTATGGCTCCAGACCATGCCAATCAGCAACGTGGCCGGAGCATTAAGGCCATATATTCCAACCGGTGCATAATCCGGCCAGGAGAAGGAATGGGGCTACAGATTTTCATCCATATGCTGCCTGCGGTACTGGCTGGGCGAGCAGCCCATATATCGCTTGAAGATCTGGCCATAATAGGCCGGCGTGGAGAATCCGGCCATGCCGGCTGTTTTTGTAACGCTTTCCCCGTTTTTCAGAAGCAAAAGGCTGTTCTGGATCCGTAAGAACATGACATACTCAAAGATGGTCATCTTCATATACTTTTTGAAGAACCTGCAGCATTCACTCTTGCAGATATTGACATGGCTGGCTACATCATCCAGGGTGATCTCCTGGGCATAATGCTCCTGCACGTAAGTCAGGATGTCTTTCAGGCGCTTTAGATGCTTCTGGGGATGAAGAAGGCTTACGGACGGCTGGGAGACATAATGCAGATAAAGCTTCTGCCAGATGGAACACAGGATCATGTGTACCTGAAGCTCATAATCCTCAGGTGGCTCCTGGGCCATCTGGCAGATGTCCTGAATCTGGCGGATGATGTCCTGGTGCCAGGTTACATCTTTTTCAAATTTCAGGGAATGCCATAGTTCATTGGAAGTAATGAAGTCCACATACTTGGTTTGAAGCAGGCTGTTCTCATATCCGTAGATGAAGCGGGGATGAAAGGTGACGGACAGATAGTCGCAGTCCTGCCCGTCCTTCATGTAGCCGGAATGGAGGGTGTTGCTGTTGCCGAACAGCCCCTCTCCCTCAGAAAGAAGGTATTTCTGGTCGTTGACATAATACTCCATCTGCCCGGATATGATCCAGGTAAGCTCGATCTCCGGGTGCCAGTGCCACAGGAAATACCCCTGCTCGTAGGACTGGATGGATTCCGGGCTGATGTTGACGGGAAATTCATAATTTCCATGACGTTTGATCTCTTTTTGGTTTTTTTCGGTATGTATCTGCACCATAATCACATTTCCTCAATATCCTTATAATTTTATCAAATATTCTTATTGTACGCTGGGATTCATCTCATTATAATCATAAATTAGATAAGAGGGATATGCAAGGAAAACATAAAAGCGAATAAGGATAAATGGAGGTTAAGAAGATGAAAGAGCGTTTCATTCAGAAGTTTCAGGAATTGTATGGGAAAGAAGACGGGATACGGGCCTATTTCGCGCCGGGACGCGTGAATCTGATCGGAGAGCATACGGATTACAACGGAGGCCATGTATTTCCCTGCGCGCTTACCCTTGGAACCTACGGGATTGTAAGGGATCGCAAAGACCGGAAGCTGCGGTTCTATTCCATGAATTTTGAAGGCCTGGGAATCATAGAGACCAGCCTGGATGAGCTGGTCCCGGACGAGGCGGCCAATTGGACCAACTATCCCAAGGGCGTGATGTGGGCGTTTGAAAAGCGGGGTTACAAGCTGACTCATGGGATGGACATCCTGATATACGGCAATATTCCCAGCGGTTCGGGACTTTCATCTTCCGCATCCTTAGAAGTCCTGACAGGGCTGATGCTTAAGGATACATTCGGCTTTGAGGATCTGACCATGGTGGAAGTGGCGCTGATCGGGCAGGATTCTGAGAATAATTTTAACGGCTGCAACTGCGGAATCATGGATCAGTTCGCAAGCGCCATGGGAAAGAAGGATCATGCCATCTTCCTGGATACCAATACCTTGAACTACGAGTATGCTCCCGTGCTGCTTAAGGATGCCAAGATCGTGATTACCAACAGCAAGGTAAAGCACAGCCTGGTAGATTCTGCCTACAATGACAGGAGAAAGGAATGCGAGACGGCGCTTAAGGAATTGCAGGAAAAACTTCCCATTCAGAGCCTTGGGGAACTGACGCAGGAAGAGTTTGAATTACATAAAGGGGCGATCAAGGACCCGGTAAGACAAAGGCGGGCAAAGCATGCGGTATATGAGAACCAGAGGACGATCCGGGCAGTGGAGGCGCTTCGGGGAAATGACGTGGAACTCTTCGGAAGGCTGATGAACGAATCGCACCAGTCTTTGAAGGAAGATTACCAGGTATCCTGCCAGGAGATCGATATTCTGGTGGATCTGGCGCAGGCGATGCCGGGAGTTCTGGGATCCCGTATTACCGGAGGCGGATTTGGCGGATGTACCGTGAGCATCGTTAGGAATGATGCGGTGGATGGCTTTATCAGCCAGATTGGAAAGACTTATAAAGAAAAAGTGGGCCATGAGGCGGAATTCTATGTAGTGGAGATCGGCGATGGAGCGAGGATCATATAGTCCCGCTGTGGATAGAAGGAGAGAGGATTATGCTATTTGAAAATATTAAGAAACTGGTAGAATATGGCGTCCAGACAGGATTGACGCCGGAATCGGAGCGCATCTATACCACCAACCTTCTGCTGGAAATGTTTGGCGAGGATAATTATGAAGACTGCCCGGTGGAAGATACAGAGATTGAATTAGAGTCCGTGCTGAAGGAGCTGCTGGATGAGGCAGTAAAAAGAGGGATTATCGAGGACAGTATCGGATACCGGGACCTCTTTGACACGAAGCTTATGAACTGCCTGCTTCCAAGGCCGGCCCAGGTACAGGAGACATTTGCGAAGAAATATGAGATATCCCCGCAGGAGGCCACGGACTATTATTATAAGTTCAGCCAGGACAGCGACTATATCCGGCGCTACCGCGTGAAGAAAGATATGAAATGGAAAGTGGATTCCCCCTATGGAGAGATCGACATCACCATCAACCTGTCTAAGCCGGAGAAGGATCCCAAGGCCATTGCCGCGGCAAAGAACGCCAAGGCCAGCAGTTATCCCAAGTGCCTGCTGTGCATGGAGAATGAAGGATATGCGGGCCGCCTGAACCATCCGGCAAGGGAGAATCACCGGATCATTCCGGTTACGGTCAACGACAGCAAGTGGGGATTCCAGTATTCTCCTTATGTATATTACAATGAGCACTGTATCGTGTTCAACGGGCAGCATGTGCCTATGAAGATCGAGCGGGCTACATTTGTGAAGCTGTTTGACTTCATCAAGTTCTTTCCCCATTATTTCCTGGGCTCCAATGCAGACCTGCCCATCGTGGGAGGCTCCATCTTAAGCCATGACCATTTCCAGGGAGGCAATTATACATTTGCCATGGCAAAAGCGCCAATCGAGAAGCAGGTAACGATACCGGGATATGAAGACGTGGAGGCCGGAATCGTCAAGTGGCCTCTGTCCGTACTGCGGATACGAAGTACCGACGAAAAACAGCTCATCGACCTGGCGGACCATATACTGGCAGCCTGGAGAGGCTACACGGATGAGGCCGCATTCATCTATGCCTGCACAGAAGGAGAGCCCCACAATACGATTACGCCAATCGCAAGAAAGGTGGGCGATACGTTCGAACTGGATCTGGCGCTTCGGAACAACATTACCACCCAGGAGCACCCCTTAGGCGTGTATCACCCGCATGCGCAGTACCACAATATCAAGAAGGAAAATATCGGCCTTATCGAGGTGATGGGACTTGCGGTCCTGCCTTCCAGGCTGAAGGAAGAACTGGAGATACTGGCCGGATATCTTGTGGAAGGCAAGGACATCCGAAGCAATGAGAAGATTGAAAAGCATGCAGAGTGGGTCGAGCGGTTCCTTCCGGATTATGACAGGATTACCGGGGAAAATGTCATGGATATCCTGAAGAAGGAAGTGGGCAATACATTCGTCCATGTACTGGAAGATGCCGGAGTATACAAGTGTACGCCGCAGGGACGGGAAGATTTCATGCGGTTTGTGAATACCTTATAAGCAGAATGATAGAAAAGAATAATAGAAAAGCAGGAAGGACACGCAGGGCATTAAAAATGCCGCGTGTCCTTCTTTAATGAGATCCTTTTACCCTAGATCAATGACTGGAATAATGCTGTAATATCCTCCACAGAAGTTTCCTTTGGATTTCCCGGACGGCATGCGTCTGCATAGGCGGATTCAGCCAGGAACGGAATATCCTCTTCTTTTACAATGCCTTTTAGGTCCTTAGGGATTCCGACATCCTCTGCCAGCTTCCTTACAGCGTCTACGGCAGCCTTGCGGTATTCCTCCTGGGACATGTCCTCGGTGCCTTTTACGCCCATGGCGGCAGCAATATCCTTATACTTTGTGCCCGTGGCATCCGCGTTATATTCCATTACGGCAGGAAGCAGGATCGCGTTGGCAATGCCGTGAGGCGTATCGTATTTTGCGCCCAGGGTATGAGCCATGGAGTGAACGATTCCAAGTCCGACGTTGGAGAATCCCATGCCTGCCACATACTGTCCAAGCGCCATGTCGGCACGGCCTTCTGGCGTGTTCTCTACAGCGGCCCGAAGAGAGCGGGCAATGATTTCAATGGATTTGATGTGGAACATATCGGAAAGTTCCCATGCGCCTGCGGTAATGTATCCTTCGATGGCATGAGTCAGGGCATCCATTCCGGTGGAGGCTGTCAGGCCCTTTGGCATGCTGGACATCATATCCGGGTCAATGATGGCAACGACAGGGATGTCATGGGGATCTACGCATACGAATTTGCGGCTCTTTTCTACGTCGGTAATGACATAGTTGATGGTAACCTCGGCAGCAGTGCCGGCAGTGGTAGGAACCGCGATGATCGGAACTGACTTATTCTTAGTATCGGCCGCGCCTTCCAGGCTTCTTACATCCTCATGCTCCGGATTGGCAATGATGATGCCGATGGCCTTGGCGGTATCCATAGAAGAGCCGCCACCGATGGCGATCAAGTAGTCCGCGCCGGAGTTCTTGAAGGCCTGTACGCCGGTCTGCACGTTTTCAATGGTAGGATTTGGCTTGATATTGGAATAAAGCTCATATTCCAGGCCGTTCGCGTCCAGTACATCCAGCACCTTCTGGGTAACGTTGAATTTGACCAGGTCCGGATCAGAACATACAAAAGCCTTCTGGAAGCCTCTGGCCTTTGCCTCTGTGGCGATATCATGGATGGCGCCCGCGCCGTGATAGGATGTTTCATTCAAGACGAATCTGTTTGACATAAGTATCTCTCCTTTTCTCTGTGAAAATTAACTTTGTTATAATTATAACGATCTATTGGCGCCGAGAAAAGTTACAAAAAAAGCAAGATGTCACAAAAGTGACAACTTGCAGAAAGTGTAACATCCATTCCCTTAATTCAGATCCGTCAGCAGTTCCTATAAAGGCTCCGGTAGAGCCAGGATCAGAAGATCAGCCATCTCTTCGGGCTCTAAGTCCATATCTTTTCTGGCCCATTCCACAGTCATGTAGATGGATCCGCGGCAGTACATCTCTAACAGGAACTGAATCTTTTTATCCAGGGGCTTTCCGGTCTTGCGCCTGATGATGCCGGTGTAAAATTCAAGGATGCATTCATAATCATACTGGAGCAAAGAGTTATAATCCTGGGACTGGAACGCGGAGGTGAAGAAGCAGCGCTCATTCTGGATAAAATGGAACTTTTTGACCAGCCCCTCCCGGAGAGTGAGGCTGACGCCCATCTGGCGGAAAGACTTGTCGGCCAGCTGCTCGAAATGCCAGTTCACCAGGTCATACTTATCCTTAAAATTGCGGTAGAAAGTCTGGCGCGTCATCTCGCTGTTTTCCACGATCTCCTTGACGGTAATCTTATCCAGGGGCTTGGCCTCCATAAGTTTTTTCATAGAGGCAACGAACTTGTTTCTGGTTTTTTCGCTATTATCCATTCCATCTACTCCTGTCGTAAAAAGGTATCCGATTACTGCTGTATAGTGTTTATTATAAAAGTTCCCGGAGAAAATCACAATCATATTTTGGAAAAAACTGTTCATTGAAAACGAACATGTGTTCTGATATGCTTTGGGATATAGAAGGGGTGAAAAAATGGAAGAGAAAACCGTATATCATATTGACGTGAATTCTGCGTACCTAAGCTGGGAGGCGGTCTACCGCCTGAAGTTCCTGGGAGCCCGCACAGACCTGCGCCGGATTCCTTCTGCCATTGGCGGGGATATCAGCCAGAGGCATGGGATTATCCTGGCAAAGTCCATCCCTGCGAAAAGATATAAGATCCATACAGGAGAACCCGTCCCCCAGGCAAGGCAGAAATGTCCCGATCTTCTGATCACGCCGCCCAATTATGGCCTGTATGAAAGGTGTTCCAGGGCATTTGTGAAGATCTTAAAAGAATACTCCCCGGATGTGGAGCAATATTCCATCGATGAAGTATATATGGATATGACGCAGACCATCCATCTGTATGGCGATCCCGTCCAGACGGCATTCGATATCAAGGACCGGATAAAAAAGGAACTGGGATTTACCGTGAATGTGGGCATCTCAACCAACAAGGTTCTGGCCAAGATGGCCTCGGAGTTTAGGAAGCCGGACCGGGTGCATACGCTGTACCCGCCGGAGATTCCCAGGAAGATGCGGCCTTTGCCGGTGGAGGAACTTTTCTTTGTCGGAAAGGCCAGCGCGGGCAAATTAAGAAAACTTGGGATTGAGACCATAGGGGAACTGGCAGAAGCGGACCCGGAACTATTAAGGCGGCATCTGAAGTCCCACGGGGAAGTCATCTGGAACTTTGCCAATGGCCGGGATTTTTCCGTGGTGCAGCCTGTGGAAGCGCCGAACAAAGGCTACGGCAACAGCACGACCATCAGTTTTGACGTAAAGGATGCGGCCACGGCTAAGATCGTGCTGCTTGGCTTGGCGGAAACGCTGGGGATGCGTATCCGGAAGGATGAGGCAGAGATACAGGTGGTGAGCCTTGACATCTGCGACTGTGAATTCAACCGGATCTCCCACCAGAGGGTGCTTGAGAATCCCACGGATATTACGAAGGAAATTTACCAGGCGGCAGCCAGGCTTCTGGATGAGGCCTGGAACCAGATGCCGATCCGCAAGCTGGGCATCCATACCGGCAAGGTGGGGGAGGCCGGGTGGAGCCGGCAGATGAGCCTGTTTGATTCCGGAGACTATCTGAAGGAAAAGAGATGGGATAGAACCATCGACCATATCCGCTACAGGCATGGGATGGATGCGATAAAGCGGGCGGTGTTCCTGGGACAGCCCAGGATTGACCATCTCTCAGGGGGAATTTCCAGGGAAAAGAGAAGCGTAGACTATACAAAGATCAAGATTGATTAGAAAGGAAAGGGGCGAAGAGCATGGCATTCGGAGTCGGAGTAAATACCGGGAAGGCAGATGGAGGGAAGATTAAGGGAAGGCAGGAGGCAGTCGCCTGTGGCTGCTGGTTCACCAGTCAGGGAAACACGCTTCCAAAGTATATCAAATACCAGGACGAGGAAGGGATGATCCGGGGAATATCAGACATAGAAGTGCTATATTCCCAGAAGCAGAATTACTGCGGAATTCCCATGGTGGAGTACGTCTGCCGCGGAGTGACACAAGGGATGCGGCGCGGCTTTAGGCTGTTCTTTCATCTGGAAGAATGTATATTCAAGATTGTATGGGAGTGACATTGCGTGCAGCCAGAAGCCCGGTTTTTTGAGGTCAATGACAAAAAGCCGAGTTCACAGAATAAACATACATTTACCACATACTTTTCAAAAACTGCCCTTATACTGTTAAGAACTATTATGATTGACAGGAGGAAGCGCATTGATTGAAGTAAAGAATCTAACCAAACGTTATGGAAAGCACCTGGCCGTGGATGACTTAAGCTTCACCGTGGAAAAAGGCCAGATCTATGGATTCCTGGGGCCAAATGGCGCGGGCAAGTCCACGACGATGAACATTATGACCGGATATCTGGGAGCCACATCAGGCGAGATCCTGATAAATGGACATGATATTCTAAGAGAGCCCCAGGAGGCGAAAAAGTGCATCGGCTATCTGCCGGAACAGCCGCCCCTCTATATGGAAATGACCGTATGGGAGTATCTGAACTTTGCGGCTGAATTAAAGAAAATTCCCAAAGATGAAGTAAAAAAACAAATAGAGAAGGTTGCAAAGCTTACAAGGCTTGAGGAGGTGCAGAACCGCCTGATCCATAATCTGTCCAAAGGATACAAGCAGAGAGTGGGCCTTGCCCAGGCAATCCTGGGATTCCCGGAGATCATCATTCTGGATGAGCCTACGGTAGGTCTGGATCCTAAGCAGATCATAGAAATCCGGGAACTGATCCGTACGCTGGCCAAGAATCACACGGTAATCCTGAGTTCCCATATTCTGGCGGAAGTCCGGGAAGTCTGTGACTATATCATGATTATTGCCAAGGGAAAGCTGGTAGCCAGCGACACGCCAGAGAATCTGGAGAATCTTATGAGCGGCACAGGCCATGTGGAACTGGAGGCTAAGACATCCATGGAGAAGGCAAGGGCTATCCTAAAGGAGATTCCCCAAATCAGCAAGGCCGAGTACCAGGAAGAGACGAAAGAGAGCGTTACCGTGCGGATAGAGTCAGAAGGGCAGTCAGACATCCGGGAGCAGTTATTCTTTGCGTTCGCGAAGGAAGGGATTCCGCTTCTGACTCTGAAGCTGAACAAGTCCACGCTGGAAGACATCTTCCTTGAACTGACGCAAGGGGATAAAGCGCAAGGCAGCGATTCTGCGGAAAGCCAGGACTTCCAGGAAAATATAGAAGACAGCAAGGAGGAAGAGACGGATGAGAGCGATATATAAAAGAGAACTAGGCGCCTATTTTCATTCCATGATCGGCTATGTATTTATTGCATTTCTGGTGGCATTTACAGGAATTTACTTTATGGCGTACAACCTGAATTATGGGTATCCATATTTTTCTTATGTCTTATCGGGAATTCTTTTTGTGTTCATGATAGTGATTCCCATTCTTACGATGAGAAGTTTCGCGGAGGACAAAAAGAGCAAGACAGACCAGCTGCTTTTGACGTCGCCGGTCAGCCTGTTTAAGATCGTGATGGGCAAATACCTGGCGATGGCCTCCATTCTGGCAATCCCGTGCGTAATATATCTGATATTCCCATGGATTATCAAGGCCCAGGGCACGGCGTATATTCTGGTTGATTACTTGTCCATCCTGATGTTCTTTCTGCTGGGATGCGTCTACATCTCCATCGGCATGTTCATCTCGTCTTTGACGGAGAGCCAGATTATCGCGGCGATCGGGACCTTCGGAATCCTGGTTCTTCTGTACTTATGGAATGGGATCCTGGATTTCCTTCCTTCCTCAGCGCTGGCAAATGTAATCGGAGCCATCCTGATCCTGACCCTTGTGGCGGCAGGAATCTGGCAGATGACGAAGAACTGGATGATCAGCGGCGCGCTGGAGGCTGTGGTCATCGCAGGGGGCGTGATTTCCTATATCGTCAAATCAAGCCTGTGGGAGAATGCCCTGTCACAGATTCTGGGAAGACTGGATCTGACAAAGGCCTTTGCCAGTATCGCGTCCGACCGTCTGCTGGACATCAGCGGCATTGTCCTGTACTTGTCGCTGATTGGCATATTCATCTTTTTAACTATGCAGATGATACAGAAAAGACGTTGGAGTTAGGAGGGGCTTATGTTAGAAAAGATAAAAAAGACATTTCAGAATCGGACTTCCAGGAACGGCAGTTACAGCGTAGGACTGATCGCGCTGGTCGTAGGCATTGTAGTGGTTATCAATCTGATCGCCGCCCAGCTGCCGGAGAATATCCGCAAGATAGACATCAGCGACAACAAGATTTATGAGATATCCAAGACGAGCAAAAAGATATTGGAAAAATTGGATCATAAAGTCACTTTCAAAGTATTTGCAGAAAAAGATTTCGCGGATGAAAGAATCCGGACATTTCTTAAGAAGTATGCCGCTCTTTCAGATCAGATCAAGGTGGAATGGGTAGACCCGGTGCTCCATCCTTCTGCACTCAAGGACAACAATGTAGAAGCCAATACGATACTGATTTCCTGCAAAGATACCGGAAAGACCACGACGGTGGCCTTTGATAAGATCATCGTGGTGGATGAATACTCTTACTATACGACTGGAAGCGCTACCGAGTCAGAGTTTGACGGGGAAGGGCAGCTTACCAGCGCCATTCATTATGTGACCAGCGATACCCAGAAAAAGATGTATTATACCACGGGACACGGGGAGAGCACATTTTCCTCCTCGGTATCAGAACTTCTGGATAAGAATAATATGTCGGAGGAAGAAGTGAATCTTCTGATGGCCGGAAAGGTACCAGATGACTGCGACCTTCTGTTCCTCTACGGGCCGGTCAAAGATATTACAGAAGAAGAAAGCGCAATGCTTGCGGACTACATGTCCAAAGGCGGAAAGGTATTTCTGATTCTGGGAGATGCAAAAGAGGATACGCCGAATCTGAAGAAATTCCTTGCGGAGTATGGCATGGAGCAGGCGGACGGGTACATTGCGGATATGCAGAGGTGCTACCAGGGGAACTATTACTATATCTTCCCGGAAATCAGCGCATCCGGTGATATGGCGGAAGGACTGGATACGGACATGGTGCTTCTTTCCAATGCCCACGGGATGAATCTGACGGATCCGGCAAGGGATACCATTTCCGTGACGCCGTTTATGAGTACTTCCTCCAACGCATATGCGGTGACCCAGGAGGCGCAGAAGGAAGGATCCTATACGCTGGGGGCGGTTGCCACGGAAAGCATTTCGTCTGATGAAGGAAGCGATGCACACAAGGATGAAAGCGTCGAAGATGAAAGCACATCCGGCAGCGGCGGGGAGGAAAAGCAGGCAAGGCTGACCGTCATATCCGCGGAAAGCCTGATTGACGCGCAGATTACGGACGCATTTACGACGCTGGAGAATCTGGACCTATTCATGAACGCAGTGTCAGCCAACTTTGATGACGTGCAGAATGTGGCAATTGAGCCAAAGAGCCTGGAGGTAACTTATAATACCATGCAGCATGCCGGCCTCATCAGCCTTCTATTGATATTCGGCATCCCGTTTATCATACTGGTCTATGGATTGGTAAAATGGTGGAAGAGAAGAAAAGCATAGGGAGAAGGTGGGGCGTTATGAAGCAGAAAAAGACGATGGTAATATTAATCCTGATCCTGGCAGTCCTGGCCTCCATATATGGCGGCCTGAAGGCCTGGGGCAAGAAGGCTGCCGAAAAAGAAGCAGGAGCGGCAGCAGAAAAGATCACGGTCACGGATCTTAAGAATCTGTCCTCATTTTCTTATTCGAATGGCCAGGAGACCATGAGTTTTGTCAAGGAAGATGGAACCTGGAAACTGGAAGATGATAAAGAAATACGGCTGAACCAGAGTGCTGTAGAAAGTATCGGGGAGGCCGCCGCGAGCCTTGCGGCAGTCCGGGAGTTAAAAGAGCCGGATGATCTGGATGATTATGGCCTTACGAAGCCTTCTTATACGATTGACCTGACGACAGAAGACGGCGATAAGGAAACCTTGTATGTAGGGGATGCGGCGGGAGAGGATTACTATGCCATGACAGAGGGGACGCAGAAAGTATATACCATTTCTAGCAGCCTGGTATCCGCCCTCCAGTTTGACCTGTCTGGCCTGGCCCAGCTGGATGTGGTGCCGGCTATCAGCAGCGGCAGTCTGAAGAAAGTAAAGATCACGGAAAATGGGGAGACGACGACCTACAAAGAAGAGGATGAACTGGCGGAACTGGCTGGAGGATTCGGAGCATTGACCCTGACCGAATGTGCGGACTATCATGTGACGGACGAAGAATTAAGCGCCTATGGGCTGGACGAGGCAAGCCGCGTCACGGCAGAGGCGGCCTATAAAGATGCCCAGTCAGGGAAAAAGAAAACATTTACCGTCTACATCGGCAAAATGAGTGAAGATGGCGCCAGCAGATATGTAATGGTGAAAGATTCCAAGATGGCCTATAAAGTAAGCCAGGATGTGGTATCCAACATGATCACTGTGAACCAGGAGGACGCAAAAGAATAAAAAATACTGGATAATAAAATCCCTTCCTGTATAATAAAGGAGAGAGAATATACGGGAGGGAGAACATTGAGGAAAGATACAACCAGCACCATCAAGCGCGCGGAGCGCTTTCAGATCATACTAATTGGAGAAGGAATACTGGTAGGCGGCATTGGAGGGCTGGTGGTGCTTCTGTACCGGATGTGCCTGGAATACGCCGGCAAATGGCTGAATATGATTCTGGAATATGCCAGGCAAAGCCCGATAAGAATTGCCGCATGGTTCCTGATCCTGATTGCGATGGCGTGGCTTGTCGGGAAACTGGTGAACTATGAGCCGATGATATCCGGGAGCGGCATCCCTCAATTGGAGGGAGAGATGGTAGGCAAGCTGGAGCAGAAATGGTGGAAGGTCCTTCCTGCCAAGTTTGCAGGAGGATTCTTATGCCTGCTGGGAGGACTTGCGCTGGGAAGGGAAGGCCCGTCCATCCAGCTGGGCGCTATGGTAGGAAAAGGAATCTCCCGGGGGATGGACAGAGGGAAGACAGAGGAAAGGTTCCTCCTGACCTGCGGGGCCAGCGCCGGCCTTTCAGCTGCGTTCCATGCGCCGCTTGCCGGGGTCATGTTTTCGCTGGAAGAAGTGCACAAGAACTTTTCCGTGTCCGTGCTTCTGTCGGTCATGACGGCCTCGCTGACGGCGGATTTCCTGTCTTCTACCGTTTTGGGCATAGATTCTGTCTTCCAGTTTGACATTGTAAAGGCCCTGCCACAGGAGTACTACTGGATGATCGTGGCGCTTGGGATCGTTCTTGGCGCTACGGGAGCGTTCTATAACTGGTTTACGCTGAAAGTCCAGTCCCTTTATAACAATGCCAAATTTTTAAACACTACGACAAAGCTCATTATTCCGTTTGTCTGTGCCGGAATTCTCGGATTTACGGCGCCAGAACTTCTGGGAAGCGGACATGCCTTGATTGAATATCTTACCAATACGGATGTGATGCTGGGGACGGTCCTGTTTATCCTGATAGGCAGATTCCTCTTCTCAGCCGTCAGCTTCGGCTCAGGCGCCCCGGGAGGCATCTTCTTTCCGCTGCTGGTGCTGGGAGGATTCATTGGAGGAACCTTCGCCACCGTAGGGGTGCAGTTCTTCGGACTGGATGCAATGTATATCAACAACTTCGTACTGCTTGCCATGGCCGGATACTTTGCGGCGATCGTGCGCGCGCCCCTTACCGGGATCATCCTGATCTTTGAGATGACCGGCTCCTTGAGCCAGATGCTGTCCCTGTCCATCGTATCCATCGTGGCCTATATTGTGGCTACGCTTTTAAAGTCCAAGCCAATCTATGAAAGCCTGCTGGAACGCCTGCTGGAGCGGCAAGGCCAGAAAGTATCCAAAGACCATGGCCAGAAAGTACTGACAAACTTCGTGGTGCGCCAGGGCTCCAGGCTGGAAGATACGACGATCAGCGAGATTGAATGGCCCAACAACTGCCTGCTTGTGGCAATCCAGAGGGGAGCAGATGAAATCATTCCCAAAGGCAGGACCAGGCTGCAGGTAGGTGACGTGATCGTAACCATGACGGACGAACGAGACATCAGCACCGTGCATGATCGAATGGAACGGCTGTGCAGCGATATGTTCTAGGGGAGTGTTTATAGAAAAATACAATTCTATAATATTTTCTCCTTGCAATCGAGAAATCGGTGTGCTAACATATAAAACAAATTTTAAACAATAAAGCGATGAAAGAGACTCTGTTCTTTGGAACTTGACAGGAATGAGGCGTCACCGACTGAGAGCGCCGCTTGAGGAATAAGAACAAAAGGGAACACTCTGGAGCAGACCGTCTGAACCTAAGTAGGCCGGTACGTAGGCACACGTTACGTGCAAGAGAGGAGCCAAGTCACATAAAAAGTCACAAGGCTCAAAGCGGGTGGTACCGCGGATAGCAAAGAAGATATCCGTCCCGGGAGAGATACAAACAGTATCCCTCCTTGGGACGGTTTTTTTCGCGTTGGCAATGAGGACTGCGTTCTAAAACCAACATTGCAATTCGTCCCGGAAAAGAAAAGGAGGACAAAATGGAATATTTAACAGGAGTAAGACACAAGGACACTTTAGAAATCAGCGAATTACGGAAGCAGGCGCAGCCAGGCCAGACAGTCAAAGTAAACGGCGCCGTGCATGCCATCCGGAATATGGGGACAGTGGCATTCGTCATCCTGAGAAAACGGGAGGGGCTTCTTCAGGGAGTATACGAAGAGGGCACCGCAAAGTTTGACTTGAAAGATATCAAGGAGGCTGCCACAATAGAGGTAGAGGGCGTGCTTGAAGAAAATGAAAAGGCTCCGGGCGGCATAGAGATACGGATGGAGAATCTGAAGATCTTAAGCCAGCCCAAGGCTGAGATGATGCCGCTGGCCATTTCTAAGTGGAAGCTGAACACGTCTTTGGAAGCAAAGTTAAATTACCGTTCCATTTCTCTTAGAAACATAAGAGAGCGTGCCAAATTCAGAATCCAGGAAGGATTGACGCGTGCTTTCCGGGACTTCCTTTACAGTCAGGGTTTTACGGAGATTCATACGCCAAAGATTGGAGCGAAAGGCGCGGAAGGCGGCGCGAATATCTTCAAGCTGGAATATTTCCACAGGCCTGCGGTTCTTGCCCAGAGCCCCCAGTTCTATAAGCAGATGATGGTTGGCGTATTCGACAGAGTATTTGAGACAGCCCCGGTATTCCGGGCAGAGAAGCACAATACCAAGCGTCACCTGAATGAATACACCAGCCTGGACTTTGAGATGGGCTATATCGATGGATTCGAGGATATTATGGCGATGGAGACCGGGTATCTGCAATATGCAATGGAACTGCTGAAAAAAGATTATGCGCAAGAACTCAAGATCCTTGGCATCACGCTTCCAGAGGTGGAGAAAATTCCAGCGGTAAAATTCAGCGATATTAAAGAAAAGGTGTCTGAGAAGTATGGTCATAAGATGAGGAATCCTTTTGACCTGGAGCCGGAAGAAGAGCAGCTGATCAGCCAGTATGCCAAGGAAGAATGGGGCAGCGACTTTGTGTTCGTGACACATTACCCGTCCAAGAAGCGCCCCTTCTATGCGATGGATGATCCAAAGGATCCCAGATATACGCTGAGTTTTGATCTGCTGTTCAGAGGAATGGAAATTACGACAGGCGGGCAGCGCATTCACGATTATGAGATGCTGGCTGAGAAGATTAAGGCAAGGGGCATGTCCCAGGAAGGAATGGAGCAGTACCTGGATACTTTCAAGCATGGCATGCCGCCGCACGGAGGAATCGGCATTGGCTTGGAGCGTCTGACCATGAAACTGATTGGGGAGGACAATGTAAGAGAGACTACGCTCTTCCCAAGAGACTTGAGCAGGCTGGAGCCATAAGAGAGGCTTCAGAGGTATAGGAGAGGAAAAATATGTTTGGCAGAAAGTGTACGTTATGCGGGGGGAAGCTTGACGGAAGAGGGATCTGTACAGAATGCGGCTTGGATAATAATAAGGCGGATAAGAATTATAAGATTAATGAGAGCAGCTGCGACGATATGCCGCTTACGCATGTCCATGAGGAGCCAAAAAGGCAGAAGGCAAAGCCTCGGCAAGAGAATATAAAACAGCGGGCTCAAGGGATGCAAAGCCAGAATACGCAGAGCCGGAATCCACGGCAGGATCAAGGACAGCATGAGGTACCATATGGCTGGCAGCCTCAGAGAATGGAGGAGACGCAGCAGAGGAAGATCAGCAGCCGGCAGGCCGCAGAAGCCAAAAAACAGAACAAAGGCAAGAAGATTTTCACGATCCTTACGATTATTCTTACGGTTGCGGGAATCTTGATTGGCATAACGGAAGACCGAAGCAGCGAGACATTAGAGCCATCGGGAACGGATGCGGCAGATAATTATGATCCTTACGCCTATGTGACGAGAGAACTCTCCGAGCAAGGCGAATCTGTAGAATATAGCCTGACATCCGGGAATTATATTGTAGGGGTGCATATTCCGGAAGGAACCTATGAGGCATTTCCAAAGGATGATTTTGACGCGGTCAGGGTAGATGATGATGAAAACGGGATCTACTTGTTTGAATATACACAAGGAGAAACGGACACGATTAAGGATATCCGTCTGTATGAGGGCGCGACCCTGACGATCACGAGCAAGGATATCATCACCTTGAAATCCAAGAATGCCCAGGACTTAGATATGGCAGTCGAGGCGAACCCTCTGACAGAAGGAGTTGAACTGGCATCCGGCGAAACCAAGACCGCAGGGGTGGATTTCGCTCCGGGCATCTACGATGTGGAATTGACAAGCGGCTATGGAATCGTAGAAGTACAGATCTATGGTGAAGGCGGACAAGAATGGGACTATGTGGGGCTTGATCTCGAAGAAGATGGAATGGATGGAAGTTCCTTCCGATATCTGGTGCTTCCGGAACAGGCAACCATATTCTGCAAAGACGACCTCTCCGTGACACTGACGCCAAGCGAAAAGATAAAGTCAACAGATTATTTCAGTTTTTATCAATGATAGAAGGAGGCAGTTATGGCACATAAAATATCAGACGAGACCATTGAATATGTAGGAATTCTGGCAAAACTCGAATTGTCGGGCCAGGAGAAGGAAGACGCGAAGGCCGATATGGAGAAAATGCTGGATTATATAGATACGTTAAATGAACTGGACACGGAAGGGATAGAACCGATGTCCCATGTATTTCCTATTAAAAACGTATTCCGCGAAGATGTGGTGACGAACGAGGACGGAAGCAAGGATACGCTGGCCAATGCGCCGCTTCAGAAGAACAACAGTTTCAAAGTACCAAAGACAATCGGTTAGGAGGGTGCGGATACAATGAATATTATGAGCATGACAGCAGTGGAAATAGGAAAAAAGATCAGATTGAAAGAAATATCGGTAGCAGAGGCCGTAAAAGCATCTTTGAGCCAGATAGAAAAGGCAGAGGAAAAGATTCACAGTTTTGTGACGGTTGACAGGGAAGGCGCCCTCAAACGTGCGGAAAAGATCCAGAAGCAGCTGGAGGAAGGCAGCCTTACAGGCCCTCTGGCGGGAGTGCCAGTGGCGATCAAGGATAATCTTTGTACCGAGGATATGCTTACTACCTGCAGTTCTAAGATTCTGGAAAACTTTAAGCCCACATATACAGCAGAGGCAGTCAGGAATCTGGAAAAGGCGGGGGCAGTGATCATTGGCAAGACCAATATGGATGAATTTGCCATGGGAAGTACGACAGAGACCTCTTATTTTGGAGAGACCAGGAATCCATGGAATCTAAAGCATGTACCGGGCGGCTCCTCCGGCGGCTCCTGCACAGCGGTAGCAGCGGAAGAATGCGCGTTTGCGCTTGGTACTGATACCGGCGGGAGCATTCGCCAGCCTAGTTCCTATTGCGGCGTTGTGGGGATCAAGCCTACGTATGGCACGGTATCCCGTTATGGTCTGGTGGCCTATGGCTCATCTCTGGACCAGGTTGGGCCGATCGCGAAGGATGTGACGGACTGCGCGACGATTCTGGAAGCGATCGCTTCTCATGACCCGAAGGATAGCACGTCGATTGACCGGAACACATATGCCTATCCGGGAAGAGAAGAAGGAATCAAGGGCTATGATTTTACCGGCGCTCTGGTGGATGATGTGAAGGGGATGAGAATTGGCATCCCACAGGATTATTTCGGAAAAGGGCTGGATCAGGAAGTCAAGGAACGGATTCTGAGCGCAGTAAAAGTATTGGAGGAAAAAGGCGCGGTTGTGGAAGAATTCGATCTCAGCCTTGTACAGTATGCAGTCCCTGCCTATTACGTGATCGCTTCAGCGGAGGCAAGTTCCAATCTGTCCCGCTTTGACGGAGTGAAATATGGATACCGCACGGAGGAATACAAAGGACTTCATAATATGTACAAAAAAACCCGCTCGGAGGGATTTGGCTCCGAGGTAAAGCGAAGGATCATGCTGGGTTCCTTTGCGCTTAGTTCCGGCTATTATGACGCTTATTATCTGAAGGCATTGAAGACAAAGGCTCTTATTAAACAAGCGTTTGACAAGGCTTTTGAGAAATACGATGTGATTGTGGCTCCAGTTGCGCCTACAACAGCGCCGGAATTAGGAAAGAGCCTGAGCGATCCGATGAAAATGTATCTGGCGGATGTCTATACTGTTTCCGCTAATCTGGCCGGCCTTCCTGGAATCAGCGTACCGGTGGGGATGGATTCAAAGGGGCTTCCCGTGGGAATGCAGCTGCTTGGCAACTGCTTTGAGGAGCATAAGATCCTTCGGGCAGCATACGCATACGAACAGACGAGGCCTTATGAAAGGCCTGGCTTTGTAAAGGACATGGCAGGGCAGGAAGCTGCCCGGGCGGATGAAAGCAAGAAAGGGGGCAGATAATCATGACCAGACAGTATGAAACGGTGATCGGACTGGAAGTCCATGTGGAATTAGCAACTAAGACCAAGATCTTCTGCTCCTGCAGCACGCAGTTCGGGGGCGCGCCCAATACGCACACCTGCCCGGTGTGTACTGGCATGCCGGGGTCTCTTCCGGTTCTGAACAGGCAGGTGGTAGAGTATGCTATGGCAATCGGCCTTGCCACCAACTGCGAGATAGCCAGGGAATGCAAATTTGACCGCAAGAATTATTTCTATCCGGACAATCCGCAGAACTACCAGATATCCCAGCTGTATCTGCCGATTGCAAGAAACGGATATGTGGAGATCGAAGCAGGGGACATTAAGAAAAAGGTACGCATCCATGAGATGCACATGGAAGAAGACGCAGGAAAACTGATCCACGACGAATGGGATGACACCTCGCTGGTGGATTATAACCGAAGCGGCGTCCCGCTGGTGGAGATCGTATCCGAGCCGGATATGCGCTCAGCGGAAGAGGTGATCGCTTACCTGGAGAAACTGCGCACCATCATCCAGTATCTGGGGGCATCCGACTGCAAGCTGCAGGAAGGCTCCATGAGAGCGGACGTCAACCTGTCTGTCCGGGAAGTCGGCAGAGAGGAATTTGGCACCCGGACGGAGATGAAGAATCTGAACTCCTTTAAGGCCATAGCCAGGGCGATCGAAGGCGAACGCCGGCGCCAGATAGAACTTCTGGAAGAAGGGAAAGAAGTAGTCCAGGAAACACGCAGGTGGGATGACAACAAAGAGGCCTCCTATGCCATGCGTTCCAAAGAAGACGCGAAGGATTACCGCTATTTTCCAGAACCCGACCTGGTTCCCGTGACCATCAGCGATGAATGGATCGAGGAAGTAAGATCAAGACAGCCGGAACTGCGGGCAGAGAAACTAGAAAGATATAGGAAGGAATTTGATATTCCTCAGTATGACGCGGAGATTATCACAAGTTCCAAGCATATGGCGGATATCTTCGAAGAGGCCACGGCTATCTGCAAAAAGCCAAAGAAAGTATCCAACTGGCTGATGGTTGAGACCCTCCGCCTCCTGAAGGAGCATGATATGCAGCCGGAAGATATCCGGTTCTCGCCGGAGAATCTCGCAGCGCTGATCGAACTTGCCGACGCGGGAACCATCAACAGTTCCGTGGCAAAAGAAGTATTTGAAAAGATATTTGAAGAGGACGTAGATCCAAAAGACTACGTAGAGAAGCACGGACTTAAGACGGTGAATGACGAAGGCGCGCTTATGGAAGTGCTGACGCAGGTGATCGCAGAGAATCCGAAGGCTGTCGCTGATTTTAAGAACGGGAAAGAAAAAGCCCTGGGAGCCCTCGTGGGACAGACGATGAAGGCCATGAAAGGCAAGGCGGATCCGGGACTGGCAAGCCAGAAGTTAAGAGAGATGTTAAGTTAGTATTAGACAGAAGCGGCTGCCATGTGTTACAATTCTTGAGTAATATCATGGAATATAAAATACGATGAATAGAAAAGGAGAAGTCATATGGGAGGTTTTTTTGGCGTAGCGTCAAAGAATGATTGCGTATTAGAACTTTTTTATGGAGTAGATTATCACTCGCATCTTGGAACCAGACGAGGAGGTATGGCAACACACGGCAAGGCTGGATTCAACCGTGCGATCCACAACATTGAGAACTCGCCGTTCCGTACGAAATTCGAGCGTGATGTGGAAGAGATGGAGGGAAATCTTGGAATCGGCTGTATCTCGGACTTTGAGCCGCAGCCCCTGCTGATACAATCCCATCTTGGCAGTTTTGCCATCACGACGGTCGGCAAGATCAACAATTTTGATGAATTGCTGGGGCGTGTTTATAAGGATGGCCATTCTCATTTCCAGGAGATGAGCGGCGGGCAGGTCAATGCCACGGAACTGGTGGCATCCCTTATCTGTAAGAAGCCAACGATTGTGGAGGGAATCCAGTATGTACAGGAGATCATAGACGGCTCCATGACGCTTCTGCTCATGACAGAGGACGGGCTATACGCCGCGAGGGACCGCTATGGAAGGACTCCGCTTGCTATCGGGCATAAAGAAGACGCGTACTGCGTTTCTTTTGAAAGCTTTGCTTATATCAATCTGGGCTATTCGGACTATAAAGAACTAGGCCCAGGGGAGATCGCATTTATCACTCCGGAAGGGGTGGAAACCCTGAGCGCTCCAAAAGAAGAGATGAAGATATGCTCCTTTTTGTGGGTATACTATGGATATCCGACCTCCTCATATGAGGGAGTCAATGTAGAAGAGATGCGCTACAAATGCGGGAGCATGCTGGCAAAAAGAGATGGAGATTCCGTACATCCCGACGTGATCGCCGGCGTGCCGGATTCTGGTATCGCGCACGCGATCGGATACGCCAATGAGGCAGGCATTCCATATGCAAGGCCTTTCATTAAGTATACACCTACCTGGCCGCGGTCATTTATGCCGCAGAACCAGAGCCAGCGTAATCTGATCGCCAGGATGAAGCTGATTCCGGTACCGGCCCTGATCGAGGATAAGAAACTATTGTTGATCGACGATTCCATCGTGCGTGGAACCCAGCTTCGGGAGACTACAGAATTCCTGTACAATAGCGGGGCAAAAGAAGTGCATGTCCGTCCGGCGTGCCCGCCTCTTCTATACGGCTGCAAGTATCTGAACTTTTCACGTTCCAAGTCAGAATTGGAACTGATAACGAGACGTGTCATAAAGGAACAAGAAGGAGAAGACTGCCCTCAGGAAGTATTGGACGAGTATGCGGATCCTTGCTCCTGCCGCTACGCAAAGCTGATCGAGGAGATCCGCAAGCGGCAGAACTTTACGACGCTGCGCTATCACAGGCTGGATGACCTGATCGCATCCATTGGCATCGAGCCGTGCAAGTTATGTACTTATTGCTTTGATGGAAAAGAATAGAAGAATAAGAAACATTTTAAGGGAGAGCAATAGAAGGCTCTCCCTTTTTAACGCGTGATCAGTTAATTGCTAATGGCATAGGTCAATATATAATCATCCATGACAAACCCATTTCCGATGTCCGCCACCTGCTCATCCGTAATCTTAAATCCCAGATGATCATAGATGGCCAGGGTATTGTCATTGTGCTTATTACAGGTGAGGTAGATCTTAGAAAGGCCTCTTTCACGGCAAAGATTTACAAGGAACTGGAAGGCTTCTGTTGCCAGATGGCATCCGCGGAATTCCTTTTTGACATACAGCTTGCTTAGGAAAAGCGCGTCCGCTTCCTGGTGAATGCCGGTATAGCCTGCCATGGCATGCGAACGATAGATCTGAAAATATTCATAGCCGTCATGTTCTATCTGCGCTTTGATGGCAGGATAGGATTGGAACTTATCTACCATATAGTCCACCTGCTCCTTGCCGATGATTGGCGTAAAATGCTGATGCCATATCTCTTCCGCTAATATGGCGATGTCCTGTATCTCGCTGTCAGACTTGGCGGGACGTATTTCTGTCGTGTTCATATTCTTGGCTCCTGTTCTTTAGAATAGTTTTATAAATAAGTCAATTCTCTTCTGCTATTATAAGTGATATAATAAAAAGATACAATAATGAATTCAGAGGTCGGAGGAAGGCAATGGACAGGTTTGTGTCATTAGAGGGCGTGAAAAAGATATACAATATGGGCGAGGTTAAGATCATGGCCGCCGCGGGAATCGACTTCCAGATCAAGAAGGGCGAATTCGCGGTAGTGGTAGGGCCAAGCGGCGCGGGCAAGACCACGGTCCTTAACATTCTGGGGGGGATGGACACGGCGACGGAAGGAAAGGTCCTGGTGGACGGACAGGATATTGCGACCTATTCCCAGAAGCAGCTTACCGCGTACCGAAGGGATGATATTGGCTTTGTATTCCAGTTCTACAATCTGATCCCCAACCTGACCGCGCTTGAGAATGTGGAACTGGCGCTACAGATATGCAAGGATCCTATGGACGCGGCAGACGTACTGGAAGAAGTGGGATTGGGGGAGCGGCTGAACAACTTTCCGGCACAGCTTTCCGGAGGGGAGCAGCAAAGAGTATCGATCGCCAGGGCTTTGGCGAAGAATCCGAAGCTTCTGCTGTGCGACGAGCCTACAGGGGCGCTGGATTACAATACAGGAAAGGCTATTCTTAAACTGCTGCAGGATACCTGCCGCAACAAGGGAATGACGGTCATACTCATTACGCATAATTCAGCGATAGCGCCGATGGCGGACCGCGTGATAAAGATCAAGAACGGAAAAGTTTCGGACATTATAGAGAATAAATATCCTGTATCGGTTGAGACGATAGAGTGGTAGAGGTGGCGCATGGGAACAAGGTCTACGCGAAAAGATTTTTATATGGAGATAAGAAAGAGTTCAGGGCGTTTTATATCAATCCTGTTTATTGTGGCGCTCGGAGTTGCTTTCTTTTCTGGGATACGCTCCTCCGAGCCGTCAATGCGGATAACCGGAGATGCATATTTCGATGGCGCGAATCTTTTTGATATTAAGACGGTAAGCACGCTGGGTATTACGAAAGATGATATCCGGGCGCTTCAAGAGGTAGACAATGTGGCGAAGGCCGAAGGCTCATACAGCGCGGATTTCCTAAGCAATACGGAAGATGAGCAGTATGTCCTTCACGTGATGGCGCTGCAAAAAGATATGAATGAGGCGGCGGTGACGGATGGCAGGCTTCCAAAGAAGATTGGGGAATGCCTGGCGGACGACGAGATGGGATACAAGGTGGGCGATAAGATTACGCTAAAGTCGGGAACCAGCGATCCGGTCTCAGATACGTTAAAGACAGAGGAGCTTACGGTAGTCGGAACCGGAAGCAGTCCTTGCTATATCTCCTTTGGCAGAGGCAGCGCCACCATCGGGACCGGAAGCATAGATGGATTCCTGATCGTCCCGGAACAGACGTTTGACATGCCGGCCTATACGGAAGCCTATGTGCAGGTGGCAGGGGCAAAGGAATTGACGACCTATACGCAGGCCTATGATAAAAAGATCGAAGAGGTTATGGATGGGATAGAAGACATTACCGGGGACCGGGGTAAGATACGAAGGCAGCAGCTGCTGGATGATGCCAATGCCGAACTTGACAAAGCCAAGGATGAACTTGCGAAAGGAAAAGAAGAATCTGATCAGAAACTAGGCGATGCGGCCAATGCTATTGCCGATGGCGAGCAGCAGTTAGGCGATGCCCGGGCGAAGATAGAGGACGGCAAGAGCCAGATTGCCGATGCAAAGGCAACCTTGAATTCCAAGCAGAAGGAACTGGACAATGCAAAGGCAGAGTATGAGGCTGGCTTGGCAAAGTTTCAGGAGGGAAAGGCCGCCTATGAGCAGGGCGCGGCAGAGTTTGCCGCAGGCAAGCCGGCGGCGCAGGAACAGATCCGGCAGGGAGAAGAAGGGCTGGCTGTGTTCCGCCAGCAGCTGGATCAGGGATGGAGCGGATATAACCAGCTTCTGGAGAACATAAAAGGGATGGAGGACAATCCCATGGATCCATCGGAGCCCGGATATGATGAATGGCTCCAGACCTTGGGAGGACTAAAGGAGCAGGCAGATGCGACAAATCAGCAGCTTAGCGCGCAGGAAGAAGAATATGCCAAGCAGTCTGCCAAACTTGAAGGGGCGAAAAAGCAGTTAAGCGATGGCGAGCAGAAACTTCAGGATACGAAGGCCGCTCTGGATGGCAGCGAACAGCAGCTTAGCCAGGCCTCTGCCCAGATAAAGTCTGGGCAGGAGCAGATTGATGCCGGATGGCAGGAACTCCATTCGAAGGAGGCTACGCTGACCGATGGCGAGAATGAACTGAACGCTAAGGCTGCGGAACTGGAAGATGCCAAGAAGGAATATGAAGACGGCAAGGCCAAAGCCGAGGCCGAGATAGAAGACGGCGAGAAGAAGATCAGCGATGCGGAAAGGGAGATTGCCGATATCGAGAAGCCCAAATGGTTCGTCTACGACAGAAGTTCTCTGCCGGAGTTCTCCGGATACGGAGAGAATGCTGACCGGATGCGGGCCATAGGAAAGGTGTTCCCGGTCATCTTCTTTCTGGTAGCCGCGCTGATCAGCCTTACCAGCATGACCCGCATGGTGGAGGAGCAGCGCACCGCGATCGGAACCATGAAGGCGCTGGGCTATGACAAATTCGCCATTGCGTCCAAATATCTGGGCTACGCCCTTCTGGCGACGGTGGGCGGAAGCGTGATCGGCGTGCTGGTAGGTGAAAAGATCCTTCCCTTCATCATTATCTATGCGTACGAGATTATGTATCACCATATCCCGAAGATATTGGTGCCATATAACTGGCAATATGCGGCAATCGCTTCCTTTGCGGCGATCATCTGTACCATGGCGGCTACATTCCTGGCTTGCTACAGGGAACTGGACGCGCAGCCAGCGGAATTGATGCGTCCGCCATCGCCGAAGAATGGAAAGCGGGTATTTCTGGAACGGATAAGGATAATATGGAAGCATCTGAACTTTACATGGAAGTCTACCGTAAGGAATCTGATGCGATATAAAAAGCGTTTCTTCATGACGATATTCGGGATCGGAGGCTGTATGGCCCTGATGCTGGTTGGTTTTGGGCTTAAGGATTCCATCTTTGATATCGCGGACATCCAGTATGATGATATCCAGGTATATGACGGAAGCATCTATCTTCAGGAGAATCTGACGGATGAGCAGAAGCAGGATTTAAGGGGATTCCTTAAAAAAGACAAGGACGTGCAGCGCTTTATTGATGCTAATATGCAGAGTGTGACGCTGGTCAATGGCAAGAAGGAGCGGGAGACCTATGAATGCGTATTGGAAGATCCGGGAAAAATGGATCAGTACATCCATCTGCGGGACCGCAAGACCAAGAAAGCCTACGAACTATCGGATGAGGGGGCGATCATAAGCGAGAAGACCGCCAAACTGCTGGATGTAAAAGTGGGGGACAGCGTCTACATCAAGGATGAGAAGGATGGAAATAAAGAAGTAAAGATCGAGCATATCTGTGAGAATTATATGGGGCACTATCTCTACATGACGCCAAAATATTATGAGAAAGTGTACAATGAGAAGCCGGATTATAACAGCATATTCTTTGCCGCCAAGGATTCTTATACGAAGAAGCAGCTGGAGAAGGCCGGAGAAAAGATTGTAGCGGAGGATGCGGTGCTCAGTGTTGGCTATATGCATGACATAGAGAAGCAGCTGGACGATATGCTAAAGAGTTTGAACCTGGTAATCGTTGTCCTCATCATCTCGGCAGGAATGCTGGCCTTTGTCGTGCTTTATAATCTGAATAATATTAATATTACGGAAAGGCAGAGGGAGCTGGCCACGCTTAAAGTGCTGGGATTCTACAATCCGGAAGTGGCAGTCTATGTGTACAGGGAAAATATCATCCTGACATTTGTGGGAGCGGCTGTCGGGGCAGTTCTTGGAAGGATTCTCCATTTGTTCGTGATCCAAACGGTAGAAGTGGACGCTGCCATGTTCGGACGCAACATCAATCTGCCCAGCTATCTGTACAGCCTGGCGTTTACCGTGGCGTTTTCCTTTATCGTCAATGGAGTGATGTATTTTAAACTCCGAAAGATCGATATGGTTGAGTCATTAAAGAGTGTTGAATAGGATTATATTTTAAAAGGACTCTTAAAAGAAAATTTATGTTTTCACGGAAATTGTTAGCACTCTTTTTAAAAGAGTGCTAATTTTCTATTGACTTTTGAATTTCTCCGTATTATCATAACTGATAGATAATCAAGCGGGAGATAGCCGCAAAAAATATTACAAAGAATTAGGAGTGATAAAGATGGCAGCAAAAAAAGGCAGTTTATCTATCAGCAGTGAAAACATATTTCCAATTATAAAGAAATGGGTGTACTCAGACCATGACATTTTCGTGCGCGAAATGGTATCCAATGGATGCGACGCGATCACGAAACTTAAGAAGCTGGATATGATGGGGGAATACCAGCTTCCGGATGGCTATAAGCCCAGCATCAAGATTGAGGTAAATCCAGAAGAAAAGACGCTGAAGTTCACAGACAATGGTATCGGAATGACGGCTGACGAGGTAGAGGAATATATTACCCAGATCGCGTTCTCCGGCGCTACAGAGTTCCTGGAAAAGTATAAGGACAAGACGACGGAAGATGATATGATCGGCCATTTCGGATTGGGATTCTATTCAGCCTTCATGGTAGCGGATGAAGTGCATATTGACACGCTGTCTTATAAGGAAGGCGCTACCCCGGTTCACTGGGCAAGCAATGGCGGCACGGAATATGAGATGGAAGATGGCACCAAGGCAGAGGTAGGATCCACCATGACGCTGTACCTGAATGAAGACAGCCTGGAATTTGCCAATGAGTACCGTGTAAGAGAAGTCATTGAGAAATACTGTTCCTTCATGCCGGTTGAGATCTTCCTTTCCAAGGAAAATGCGGAACCGGAGTATGAGACCATCGATGAGGCGTATTTGAAAGAAGATGATGTAGTCATCGAGCATATTCACGAAGATGCCAAGATGGAAGAAAAGGAAAATGAAGACGGCGAAAAGGAAATGGTGGAAGTAGAGCCGGCTAAGGAAAAGGTAAAGATCCAGAAGCGTCCGGTATCCTTAAGCGACATTCAGCCTCTGTGGACGAAGCATCCGAATGAATGCACGGATGAGGACTATCTGGAATTCTACCGCAAGGTATTCCTGGACTATAAAGAGCCTCTGTTCTGGATCCACCTGAATATGGACTATCCATTTAATTTAAAGGGAATCTTATACTTCCCAAGAATCAACACCGAATATGATTCTATAGAAGGAACCATCAAACTGTATAACAACCAGGTATTCATCGCCGATAATATCAAGGAAGTCATACCGGAATTCCTGATGGTATTAAAGGGAGTCATCGACTGCCCGGACCTTCCGCTGAACGTATCCAGAAGCGCACTGCAGAATGACGGATTTGTCAATAAGATAGCGGACTATATCTCCAAGAAAGTGGCGGATAAGCTGTCCGGAATGTGTAAGACAAAGAGAGAAGATTATGAGAAATACTGGGACAGCATCAGCCCGTTTATCAAATTCGGATGCCTCAAAGACGAGAAATTCTGCGATAAGATGAAGGATGCAATCCTCTTTAAGAATATTGATCACAAATATCTGACGCTGAAAGATTGTATAGAAGAAAACGGCGGAGAGGTAGTTGAGCCAAATGACAAGAAGGAAGAAGAGAATACTGATGGCAGCGATGAGAACAAAGTAGAAGAGATTAAGACGACGATCTACTATGTTACCGATGAAGTGCAGCAGAGCCAGTACATCAACCTGTTCAAGAGTCAAGGACAGGATGCGGTAATACTGGGACATAATATTGATTCTCCATTTATTACGCAGCTGGAGCAGCGAAACCCGGCCATCCGCTTCCAGAGGATCGACGCTGACGTGACGGATACCATTAAGGAAGAAGTGGCGGAAGAAGAGAAAGAAGAATTTAAGAAGACCTCTGACAGCCTGATTGAAATCTTCCGCAAGGAACTGGAAAATGACAAGCTGGATGTAAAGATCGAGAAACTCAAGGATGACAATATGGCAGCCATGATCACTCTGTCAGAGCAGAACCGCCGTATGCAGGAAATGATGAAGATGTACGGCATGGACGGAATGAATATGGGCGGAGAGAGCACCCTGATCCTGAATGCGAACCATCCGCTGGTACAGTACGTGGTAGATCACAAAGACAGCGAGAATACCAGCATTATCTGCAAGCAGCTCTATGATCTGGCAATGCTGGCGCACAAGCCGTTAAGCCCGGAAGAGATGACGGCATTTGTAAAGAGAAGCAATGAGATCATGATGCTTCTGACGAAGTAGGAGAATAGAATTACAGTCTTTGGCTATTTTTCTAAACGATAAGAGTCTGAGACAGTCGGCTTAATTAAGCCTTCTGCCTCAGACTCTTACATTTCATTTTATTTTTTGTATTTGCCAAATGCTTTTTCTTCATCCAGATGTACATCCTTAAAAAACATGATCAGCCATACAATAAATGCGATCACTCCCATATACTGCGATATAAAGTACGAAAGGATAGCGCCAATTCCCATAATGCCCGACCAGATTAAAAAGGCATTTCTCTGGTCCCTGCTCATCCAGTCCTGGTCATACAGTTCTCTTTGATATTTGGGAATCGTATTAAAGCCGCTGATCAATATCGCGGCCCTTCCCTTCAAAATCGTAAACAGCAAAGCCAAAAACAAAAACAGCAAACAAGAAATCCCCAAAGTAATAAATCCAACATTCATAAGAACACCCCTAACTTTGTATTTTATCTATACTAAACACAATGAATTTCAAGCCTTTTTAACGAATGAAATCTATGTAATATCACACAATCCCGGCAAACCCCCATAACTTTCTGCCCGCACTCTACGTAGAATTGCCAACAAATTGACGCAAGCCCGGGAGGGGAGGAGGGAATTCTGTAGGTAAGCGTTTGAGACGCAGAATCCATGCCTGAGATGTTGGGACGCAAAAGAGGAGTCAGCCGACGACTCTTTCGCGGCCTTACAGATCAGTGCATTAGTCGGAGTCTCAGAAAGCGTCGGAAGAATCCCCTCCTCCCCTCCCGGGCGCCCGCCAATCACCACAATTCCTACAACTCCCGCCAGTTCCCCAGCATTTTCCCTACATAAGCATCCCATTCCCGCTCCAGCGTCTTATCCATGGTAAAGGTGTGCATGGAGGTGCCGGTGATGCATTGCAGCGTTGTCCCGTCATAGTGGAAGTTCAGGTACAAGCCCTGAATGTCTTCGGCCCGGCAGGCGCCAATCTGGTGCTTCTCCAGGAAAGCGGCAAAGTTTTCCGGGGCCAGCGACAGGATAATCTTGAAGCTTAGCGGGGTGCGCCTGCCTCGTATGATGGCAAAGCAAAGCTCGCGCACCTCCTTCCAGTAGGAGTGCGAGCGCGTTGGGGCGTCATCGAAGAAATCCTTCTGAAGGAAGCCATCCAGGGTGAATTTATTGAATGTGGTGATCTCGCCTTCAATAAAGGAAAACTGGTCAAAGGTTTCCTTCAGGAGAAGGTGGGCCATACAGGTCTTTGCTGATAATGTAATAACGTCCATATGAAAACTCCTTTTCTAACTCTGATTAATAGTATAGCATAGGTTTGACTTTTATAGGGAAAAACAGTACAATATTCCTATATGTGCAAATAGGGAGAAGGCAGCAGCCGTGGGAGATAGAGACAAAAGAAAAGTAAAAGAAATTGAAGAGAAAGATGCGGTGCTGCGTATCGCGGTGACGGTAGCCGTCATCCTTTTGGTCATAGGAATCATTGTTGTCGTAGTAAAGGTCCTGAATCCAAAGGCAGATACGCAGAAAGGGCTCCAGAAGCTAAAGCAGATGGAACAGACGGATGTAGCGAAGGTAGATAAGAAGATCCAGAAACTGGAGGAAGCGGAGCGGCAGGCAGACGAGGAGTGGGCCAGCCGTCCGGCAAGCGAGAAGTTTGCCAATGCGCTCGTACTGGGGGATTCCGTCACGCAGGGGCTGTCTGAATTCGGAATCCTGGACGCGGCTTATGTGCAGGCTGACCGCGGAACCGGGGTAAGCGAGGCGGCGGATAATAAGATTGAGGAACATCTTGCCAAAGCAGAAGAATTAAAGCCCCAAGTGCTGTTCCTGGCATACGGGATGAATGATATCGAGGCGACCAGGGGAGATGCCAAGGCTTTTGCCAAAACATATAAGGCGGTGCTTGACCGGCTGAAGGAATCATTGCCAGATACGAGGATATACGTCAACAGCATACTTCCTGTGAAACAGTCAGTGATCGATGAGAACGAATGGTATGGCAACATCGGCGAGTATAATAAGGCGCTGGAGGCGCTGTGCGAAAAAGAGGATGTGACGTTCATTGACAACGGAAGCCTGGTAAAGGAAGAATACTATACGGAAGATGGAATCCATATGCAGCCGGATTACTATACGGAATGGGTGAACCATATGGCGGAGGTCGCAGGTTTGTGATGAAGAAGCGGAAGATAGATTTGCTTAACATATTAAAATATGGAATGGTCGTCGTATTTATCGTCTACATCGTATTTCTCCTGTCACGGGAGGGCGGTAATGAGGTGCCGGTAAAGACGATAAGCAAGAATATCCTGGCTGTTGCCAAGACAGAAGGGATGAAGAAGGGGACGACCCAGGATTTAAAGAAATATTATAGGCTGAATGCCAGCGATTATGACGGGGTCATGCTGTATATTCCGGATGATGTCATGAGCGTGAATGAGATTCTGGTGGTCAAGCTAAAGGACAAGTCCCAGGCCGAGGCCGTGGAAGAAGCCGCAAGAAAGCGTCTGGACACCCAGAAGACAAGTTTCGAGGGCTATGGAGCGAAGCAGACAAAACTAATTAATTCGGCGGTACTGGATAGCAGAGGCTATTATCTTTTAATGGCTGTTTCGGAGGATGCGGACAGCATCTATAGGGCTTTTAAGAAAAGTATGTAGAAGAAGGGTTAGGACGGCATGTTATTCAGTAGTATCGTTTTTTTATTTACATTTTTACCAGTGATATTAATCTTATATTATCTTGTACCAAGACGGCTGAAGAATGTGGTGCTTCTTCTTTGCAGTCTTGTTTTCTATGCCTGGGGAGAGCCAGTATATATATTCCTGATGATATTTTCCATTATATTCAACTATATCAGCGGACTTGACATTGCGAGGAATCTTAAGAACCAGCGCGCGGCCCGGGGAAGCCTGATCTTCAACCTGGTCGTGAACCTTGGAATTCTGGGATTCTTCAAATACGAAGGCTTTCTGCTGGACAGCCTGAACCGCGTGCTGCCGGTGGATATTCCGTACAGGGAGTTAGCGCTGCCCATCGGGATCTCTTTCTATACCTTCCAGATCCTTTCCTATATTATAGATGTATATCGCCAGAATGTGAAGGCGCAGAAGAATTTTATGGACTTTGCCCTGTATGTGACCATGTTCCCACAGCTGATCGCAGGCCCGATCGTAAGATACTCGGATATTGAGAGGCAGCTGCATTCCAGACAAGAGTCCTTTCGCAAATTCGGCGACGGCGCCATGTTCTTTATCCGGGGTCTGGCAAAGAAGGTACTGCTGGCGAATACCATTGGCATGGTATTTACAGAAGTCACTTCGCTGGAACCGGGGAAGATGTCCGTACTCAGCGCATGGCTTGGGTGCGCTGCGTATACCTTCCAGATATACTTCGACTTCAGCGGATATTCGGATATGGCAATCGGACTTGGCAAGATGTTCGGGTTCGAATTCCTAAAGAACTTTGATTATCCGTACATTTCCAAAAGCATTACGGAATTCTGGCGCAGATGGCACATTTCTCTGAGCACCTGGTTCAAGGAATATCTATACATACCTCTGGGGGGAAACCGGGTAAGCACGGCGAAGCATATCCGCAATCTGCTGGTTGTCTGGTTCCTCACAGGACTATGGCATGGGGCAGCCTGGAACTTTGTGGCGTGGGGACTGTATTATGGAATCCTGCTGATTATTGAGAAGTATTTTCTTGGGAGATTCCTTGAGAAACTGCCAGGAGTATTGCGCCATATCTACAGCCTGCTTCTGGTGATGATCGGCTGGGTATTCTTCTTCAGCCCCGGCCTTGGAAATGCATTCGGGTACCTGAAAGTAATGTTTGGGGCAGGCGCCCATGGCTTTATCGACAAGGAAGGCCTGTATCTATTCTTTACGAATGCAATTCTGTGGGTAGTCCTGGTTCTTGGCTCTACCCCTTTGGTGCACCGGACGTACGAAAGACTGCTTGAACGCAAAGGCCAAGTAAGAATGGCTGTAGGATGCATCCTATATGGCATGATGTTTTTGCTGTGTGTGGCATATCTGGTGACAGAGACTTACAACCCATTCCTGTATTTTAGATTTTAGGAGACGCAATGAAACAGACGAGACAGCGAAAGAAGGGAAAACTGTATAATAGGAAGGCCATGGCGATACTGTTCATCGGGTTTTTGATGTTATTCTGCCTGGTGAACGTGCTTGTCAGAGATAAGGAATTCTCCGAGAAGGAGAACCGCATGCTGGAGCAGAAGCCGAAACTATCCTGGACGGGAATCGAGAGCGGGAGATATATGAAGCAGTATGAATCCTATAAGTCGGACCAGTTTGCCGGAAGGAACTTCTGGGTGGCATTTAAGACGCGGGTGGATCTGATAGCCGGAAGACGGGAGTCTAACGGCGTGTTTAAGGGAGATAAGAAGTATCTTCTGGAAGATATCGCCAAGCCTAATCAGGAGCAGATGAAGCAGAATCTGAAGGCTATCCGGGAATTTGAAAAAGAGTATAAAGATATTCCCATGTATATGATGCTGGTTCCCAATGCCGCCAATATTCTTTCAGAGAGGCTGCCTAATTTTGCGGTAACGGAGAATCAGGAAGCTACATTTGATGCGATCAAAAAGACTTTGGGAGATAAGATCACCTGGGTGGATGCAGGCAAGGCTCTGAAAGCCCATAAGAAAGAAGAGATCTATTATCATACGGATCATCACTGGACCACGCTTGGGGCATACTATGCATATGAGGAATTGGCCAAAACGATGAAGCTGGATACCGGGAAAAGCCCGAAACTGAAAGCATATGCAGTGACCAATGCGTTTAACGGAACTCTGTCAGCCACCAGCGGATATGAGACAGGCTACGAGGAGCCTATCTATATCTATGTTCCTAAGAAAGAAAAAGAGGCGACGCAGGTGGTGGTCAGTTATGTAGACGAAAAGAAAAAGACCGCCACATTGTACGACCGATCGAAGTTGCAGGAAAAGGATAAGTACGCGTTATTCCTGGGTGGCAATTATTCCATGATAGATATCAGGACTACGGCGGATACCACGGACCGGCTGCTGGTGATCAAGGATTCTTATGCCAACTGCCTGATCCCATTCCTGACGCCTTATTACAGGGAGATAATCGTTCTGGATCCCCGCTACTATTACGGCGATATCAAGGAAGTCATGAAGGAAAATAAGATAACAAGCGTGCTGTTTCTGTATAATGGAAATACTTTTGTAGAAGATAACAGTATAAGTGGAGTATTGCAAAATGGTGAGACTGAATAAATATCTAAGCGACGCTGGCGTCTGTTCCAGAAGAGAGGCCGACCGGCTGATCGAGAGCGGCCAGGTGAGGGTGGATGGACAAAGGGCTGTTCCGGGCATGAAGGTTGCGGATGGCCAGGAAGTAAAAGTCGGAAAAAAAGTAATAAAAAGCAATACGGAAAAAATCGTCCTGGCGGTGAATAAGCCTGCCGGGATTGTTTGTACGGAAGATGTCCGGGAAAAGAAGAATATTATCCGGTATCTGAAGTATCCGGTCCGAGTCACTTATGCGGGACGGCTGGATAAAGATTCGGAGGGACTGCTGATCATGACCAATGACGGGGACCTGATCAACGGGATGATGCGCGCCCGGCATGGTCATGAGAAGGAATACAAGGTGACGGTGAACAAGCCGGTGACGGAAGATTTCATCAGCAAGTTGAAAGAAGGCGTCAGGATCGTAGATAAAGAGAAGCAGCTTGACGTGGTCACCCGGCCATGCAAGGCGGAAAAACTTGGAAAATATACCTTCTCGATAACGCTGACCCAGGGGCTGAACCGCCAGATAAGAAGGATGTGCGAGGCTCTCGGATACAAAGTGGAAAGACTGGTAAGAGTAAGGATTATGAATATAGAACTGGGCAGCCTGAAGCCAGGCGCCTATCGAAAATTGACAGAGCAGGAGTTAAAGGAATTATATGGACAAGTCAAAGAAAGCCAGAATGCAGGAATTAGTAGAACTTCTTAATAAGGCAGGACGCGCCTATTATCAGGATGCCGAAGAGATCATGAGCAATTATGAGTATGACCGGCTGTACGATGAACTTCTGAAGCTAGAAGAAGAACTTGGACTCACCCTGTCCAACAGCCCGACAGCGAATGTCGGCTACGAAGTATTAAGCGAGCTGCCAAAAGAGCGGCATGAAAGACCCATGCTGTCCCTGGATAAGACGAAGGACGTCGAAGAACTGAAAAGATTCGTGGGAGATCAGAAGGCGCTGATGTCCTGGAAGATGGATGGGCTGACCATCGTCCTGACTTACCGGGAGGGCAGACTTTTTAAAGCGGTTACCCGGGGAAATGGAGAGGTAGGCGAAGTAGTCACCAACAATGCCAGGGTATTTAAGAATATTCCTCTGCAGATTGCCTACCAGGGCCAATTAATCTTAAGAGGCGAGGCAGTCATCGGATATAAAGACTTTGAGAAGATCAATGAGGAAATCGAGGATGTGGATGCCAGGTACAAGAACCCAAGGAATCTTTGCAGCGGCTCCGTCCGGCAGCTCAATAACGAGATAACGGCAAAGCGTAATGTGAAGTTTTACGCTTTTTCTCTTGTGGAAGCAGAAGGGGTAGACTTTTATAATTCCAGAGCCAGGCAGATGAACTGGCTGATGGAGCAGGGATTTGAGGTGGTAGAGTTTCAGGAAGTAACCCAGGATACGGTGGAGGCTGAAGTTCTTAAATTTTCAGAAAAAATCGCCCAGAATGATTTCCCATCCGATGGACTTGTGCTAGTATATGATGATATAGCGTATGGGCAGTCACTGGGCAGGACATCCAAGTTTCCAAGGGATTCGTTCGCTTTTAAGTGGGCGGACGAGTTAAAGGAGACAAGGCTTTTGGAGATCGAATGGAGTCCGTCACGGACAGGGCTTATTAATCCCGTCGCTATATTTGAGCCTGTTGAATTAGAAGGAACCACCGTAAGCCGTGCCAGCGTCCACAATATCAGCATTATGGAAGAACTGGAACTAGGCGTAGGCGATACCATTGAAGTATATAAAGCAAATATGATCATTCCCCAGATTGCCAGGAACTTAACGAGAAGCGGAGTCAAGGATATTCCAAAGAACTGTCCGGTCTGCCAGGGGCAGACGGAAGTCCGGCAGGTCAGCAACGCCAAGGCATTATACTGCATCAATCCAGACTGCCAGGCAAAGCATGTCAAGTCCTTTGCCCTGTTCGTCAGCCGGGATGCGTTAAATATTGAAGGATTATCTGAAGCAACACTGGAAAAATTCATTTCAATGGGGTATATTAGAGAGTATGCGGATATTTTCCATCTGGACCGCTATCAGGAAGAGATTCAGACCATGGAAGGATTCGGCGAAAAGTCATACCAGAATCTGATAGACAGCATTGAGAAAGCCAGGACCACAACCCTTCCAAGGGTAATCTACGGCCTGGGAATCGCGAACATCGGGCTTGCCAATGCCAAGATGATATGCAAAGAATTCCAGTATGATCTGGAGGCAATGCTCAAGGCTACGGTAGAAGAGTTGAACGCCATATCCGGCATTGGGGAGGTAATCGCGACCGCGTTCGTGGATTATTTTTCCGACAATGTTCACAGAGAAAGACTGCGCAATCTTCTTGCGGAACTCATAATTCCAAAGGAGGAAGCAGACAGCGCTGCCCAGATATTTAATGGGGTCAACTTTGTAATTACAGGCAGCGTGGAGCATTTTGCGAACCGCAATGAAGTAAAGGAATTGATCGAAAGCCTGGGAGGCAAGGTGACAGGTTCGGTTACTTCCAAGACCAATTATCTGATTAACAATGATGTGACAAGCACATCGTCCAAGAATAAGAAAGCAAACGACCTTGGCATTCCGATCATATCGGAAGAGACCTTCCTTAAGATGGTGGAAGAAGGCCGGGACAAGTAGAAAGAAGGGAAGAAGATGTCTGATCAGGACAATAAGAACGAGAATGAAGTTGAGAAAGTAGAAGATACGCAGGTAGAAGTAGAAGATACGAAGAAGGATGACGATGAATATGAGAAGGTATGCTTCATATGCAGGCGTCCGGAGAGCGTTGCAGGCAAGATGATAGAGCTGCCAAATAATATCTGCGTGTGCAGCGACTGTATGCAGAAAAGTTTCGACGCCATGAGCAATGGGCAGATCGACTACAGCCAGCTGATGAATATGCCGGGGGTGCAGATACTGAATATGGCTGATATGGAGCAGAATATCCCCAAGCAGCAGAAAGTTAAGAAGAAAAAAGAAGGGGAGGAGAAAAAGCCTTTGATTAATATCAAGGACATCCCTGCTCCTCACAAGATCAAGGCAAAGCTGGATGACTATGTGGTGGGACAGGAATATGCCAAGAAGGCTATGTCCGTCGCGGTCTATAATCATTACAAGCGGGTTGCTACGGATACGATGGATGATATAGAAATTGAGAAGTCCAACATGCTGATGATCGGGCCTACCGGTTCCGGCAAGACCTATCTGGTCAAGACGCTGGCAAGGCTTCTGGATGTGCCTCTTGCTATTACGGATGCCACATCTCTAACGGAGGCGGGCTATATAGGAGATGATATCGAAAGCGTCGTATCCAAGCTCTTGGCGGCAGCTGAAAATGATGTAGAGAAAGCAGAACAGGGAATCATCTTTATCGATGAGATTGATAAGATTGCCAAGAAGAAGAACTCCAGCCAGCGGGATGTAAGCGGCGAGTCTGTACAGCAGGGAATGCTCAAACTGCTGGAAGGAAGCGATGTCGAAGTGCCGGTAGGCGCCAACAGCAAGAACGCTATGGTGCCGCTTACGACGGTGAATACGAAGAATATCCTGTTCATCTGCGGAGGAGCGTTTCCGGATCTGGAAGGTATTATCAAGGAACGTCTGACCAAACAGTCCTCCATTGGATTCGGAGCGGATCTTAAGGATAAATATGACCATGACAAGACGATACTTGAGAAAGTGACGACGGAGGACCTTCGCAATTTCGGAATGATTCCGGAGTTTTTGGGGCGTCTGCCAATCGTATTTACGCTTCAGGGCATGAATGAGGATATGCTGATCAAGATACTCAAAGAGCCTAAGAACGCAATTTTGAAGCAGTATCAGAAACTTCTGGCGCTGGATGAAGTGAATCTTCTTTTTGACGACGGCGCGCTGGAGGCGATTGCCAAAAAGGCAATGAAGAAAGACACCGGGGCGAGGGCGCTTCGGGCAATTATAGAAGAGTTCATGCTGGATATTATGTATGAGATACCGAAAGATGACAGCATTGGCCAGGTGACCATAACGAGAGAATACATAGAAGGGACGGGAGGGCCTCTTATCATGCTGAGGGGCCAGGACGTGGCAAGGATACAGTAATGAGTGATTATAGTTATCTATTGGATTTGGCAGTTATATTGCTGTGTACAAAATTATTGGGATTGGCAACAAGAAAGGTACAGATGCCGCAAGTCGTGGGGGCGCTTATGGCCGGACTTATCTTAGGCCCGGCCATGTGCGGCGTGTTGACGGAGACAAACTTTATCAAGGCAGTGGCGGAACTGGGAGTAATCGTCCTGATGTTTTGTGCCGGCCTGGAGACAGATATTAAGGAATTGAAGGCCAGTGGAAAGGCATCCTTTATCATTGCGCTCTGTGGCGTGCTGGTGCCGCTTGCCGGCGGATTTGCCCTGGCATATTTCTTCAACAAGCCGGGCATGATCGCATCGGATGCAGGTGGAAGCATCTTCCTCCAGAATATCTTTATTGGTATCGTGCTGACGGCTACTTCCGTAAGTATTACGGTTGAGACGCTGAAAGAATTAGGAAAGTTAAAGACGCGATCTGGAAATGCGATCCTTGGAGCGGCGATTATTGATGATATCCTTGGAATCATAGCGCTGACGATCGTTACAAGCCTGGCAGATTCCTCCGTGAAACTTTGGGTCGTGCTGCTGAAGATCGTGGGCTTCCTTGTCTTTTCCGCAGTTGTCGGCTTTATATTCTATAAGGTGTACAAGGAATGGACAGAGTCCGCGCCCAAAAATCTGCACAGGCATGTTATCATTGCTTTCGTATTCTGCCTTCTGATGGCATATACAGCGGAAGAATTCTTTGGCGTAGCGGACATTACCGGCGCGTTTTTGGCAGGCCTTATTATATCCAATACCCAGAGATCCGTATTCGTGGAGACAAAGTTTGATACGCTGTCCTATATGCTGCTTTCTCCCGTGTTTTTTGCCAGCATAGGACTGAAGGTAGTATTGCCCAAGATGTCGCTTACCATCGTCATATTCTCCCTGCTGCTGATCATCGTAGCGGTAATTACGAAGATCATTGGCTGCGGGCTGGGGGCTAAGGCGTGCGGGTACAAGCCTTACCAGTATAAGCGGATTGGCGTGGGAATGGTCTCCCGTGGAGAGGTGGCTCTGATCGTGGCAAGCAAAGGAGCCTCACTGGGACTGCTTGGGACGGCCTTCTTAGGACCGGTCATTATCATGGTGGTAGTTACAACGATTATTACGCCTATATTGCTGAAGATTGTATTCAAAAAAGGCCCGGATCTGCCTGTCCCGAAGGAACAGGAGGTATCCAGCTACTACGAAGACGCGGCCATCCTTCGCGGAGAAGCCAAATAATCTGACATATGGAATAGAATGCCTCATATACTTATTAAAAAGTATATGGGGTATTTTTATGGATGGAGAAACATGCCGGGATAAGATTCTGTCAGAGGATTACTGGGATTTTCTGATCCCAAATTTTCGGATGGATGACTTGGACCAGGTGCCGCCGGAACGGTCCTGCTACCAAGAGATGGACTTTGGCTATCGCGCGGTTTATATTGATAACAGCATACTGCCTCCGCTTACAATCCGGGAATACTGGTATAATTCTATCCCGAACTGCTATGCGCTTCTGGATATGGAGACTTTGAACATAGCAGGAATCAGTGCGGTTCAGAACTATCCGACGCTTCAGCTGATGGGGAGCAACGTGATGATTGGTTTTCTAGATACAGGTATTGACTATAGGAACCCGGTATTTACAAATATTGACGGATCAACAAGGATCGCAGGGATATGGGATCAGACGATCCAGGATGGTACGCCTCCGGAAGGACTTGATTATGGGAGCGAATACACGGAGGATAGGATCAATGAGGCTCTCCGCTCCGAGAATCCGCTGGATATTGTGCCCAGCATGGATATGAATGGACATGGGACCTTTCTTGCAAGCGTGGCAGCTGGAAGCGCGGACGTTCCAAACCGCTTTCTTGGAGCTGCGCCCGAATCCACGATTGCCGTTGTAAAATTAAAGCCTGCAAAGAGTTACTTGAAGGATTTTTATGCCATACGCAGCGATGCGGTCTGCTTTCAGGAGAACGATATTATGCTGGGACTGAAGTACTTGAACGATCTGGCGCGGGAAAGGAATCTGCCTCTTGTCATGTGCATTGCCCTTGGAACCAACTTCGGAGGGCATAATGGGACGTCTCTGCTGTCTGGCATGCTGGATGCCTATTCCTATATATTAAACCGCAGCGTAGTAATTGGCACTGGAAATGAGGCGGCCAAGCGGCATCATTTTTACCATATGCTGGATGGAATTAACGAAGAGACTAGCGCGGAGATTCGCGTAGGAGATGGCGTGGAAGGCTTTGTTACCGAATTATGGACGATGCTTCCCAATGTGGTGACGATTTCCATCACTTCGCCCTCCGGGGAACGGACAAGGCAGATATCCATAAGGCAGGGAGACCGGTATAATCTGAGATTTGCCTTTGAGAAGACGGAGGTATCGGTCGAGTACCGTCTTCTTTTGGAAAATAACGATTCCCAGCTGATATTTCTGCGGTTTCAGAATCCTGTGCCAGGCATCTGGCAGATCAATGTGGAGCCTGTTCAGATTGCAGAGGGAGATTTTCATATCTGGCTTCCAATTCAGGAGTTCCTGTCCGGCGAAGTCTATTTTCTGGAATCCAATCCCGACACGACGCTTACGGAACCAGGAACCAGCAGATCAGCAATGACGGTGGCCTATTATAATGGGCGGGAGAATGGAGTTGATATTAATTCAGGGAGAGGTTATACTAGAGATGGATTAGTCAAACCTGATTTCGCAGCGCCTGGGGTGATGGTTACAGGTGCGGGATTAAACGGACGATTCGTTACCAAAAGCGGTTCAAGCATATCTGCCGGGATCACGGCAGGAGCGGTGGCGCTTCTGATGGAATGGCTGCTGAATGAGCCGGGAGCGCGCGGCGTGAACTCCAGCCAGATAAGAAGCATCATTCTGCTGGGCGTAAACCAGAGGCCGTCAATGGAATATCCGAACAAGGAATGGGGATATGGAACACTGGATCTGTATCGTGCTCTAGATACGCTGCGGAGAATATAAATGATAATATCAAAGGATAAAAGGAGAAGAAAAGATGGCAGATTTTTTTGAAGAATTAGGGAAACGAATCTCAGATGTGGCAAGCGATCTGGGAAAGAAGACGGAAGATACCATTGAGATCCAGAAGATCAAAGGAGACATCCGCTCTTTGAAGCGTGCGAATGACAGGGATCTCATGGATCTGGGACGCATGGTATATGACAAGTTCCAAAAAGGAGAGATTCCGGATACCGATTATATCGAACTCTGCGGCAACATTGAGAAGCGCGAGGAAGAGATTGAGAAACAGGAAGAAGAGATTGTAAGAATCAAAGAGGATATATAGATGCTATCATTAATAGTTGCCGGCACATTTACAATACTGCTGGGCCTGGATGTGCTGCTTAAGCAGCACGTAGAAGAAACTATCAGGCCCGGGGAAGAAAAAGAACTGCCGGGAGGAAAAGTGGTCATACGCAAGGTGTATAACAAGGGATTCCTGCTGAATTCCCTGGAAAGCCATCCTGCGCTGATTAAGACGGTATCCATCCTGGCGGGGGCAGGCGTGCTTGCATGCGGCGCGTGGACATTTGCCAGAAAAGGACATTTCACTGAGAAACTGGGCATGGCTATTCTGGGGGCAGGCGCTTCCAGTAATATATTTGATCGGCTATCAAGAGGGAAGGTCATTGATTATATCGGAATCAGGAGTAAAAATCAGTTTCTTGCAAGGCTGACGGCCAATCTGGGGGATTTCTATATCCTTCTGGGGGCAGTCTTGCTGGCGCTGAAAAATGGAAGGAAATAGGGCGTACGTACATATGAGACAGGGAAAGATATTCTGGTCGATATTAAAAAGAACCCATGCTGATAAGATCGTAACGGGATTTGGAATGTATTTTTTGATAAGCGCGCTTGTCATTATGCTGGCGGAGCTGGGGATCCATCGGTATGGAGAGTCTATCTGGTACTGCTTTTCCGTAATTACGACGATTGGATTCGGGGATTTTACGGCAGTGACTGTCATTGGAAGGACTGCCTCAATCATACTGGGCCTGTATGGGGTCATCGTGCTTGCGATCATACCAGGGATTGTCGCCACTTATTACATGGAAGTGGTGAATTTCAAAAATGGGGACAGCGGGGAAGCTTTTATGTACAAATTGGAACATCTGGATGAATTGTCCAAGGATGAATTAAAAGAGATATCCGAGAAGGTGAAGAGCCGTAAGTTTAAATTATAAGAGGCAATGGCGGCATTGCCTCTTTTCTTTATAATCTGCTATAGGCAGAAGAATTCTTTTACCTGGCCCAGTATAATTCCCATAAGCCTGGTTCTGGACTCGACGCTGGCCCAGCCCACGTGAGGAGTGATGAAAAGTTTTCTGCTGTCTGTAATGCGAAGCAGAGGATTGTCCGGACTCATTGGCTCCGTACAAAGTACATCTAAGCCTGCGGCGGCAATCTCGCCTTGCTCCAGGGCGGCAGCAAGATCCTGCTCGACAACGATGGGACCTCTGCCAAGGTTCAGAAAGATGCAGGTTTTCTTCATCTTCTGAAATGCCCGGGCATCAATCAAATTTTCCGTATGCGCATTGAGCGGCGCGTGTACGGAGATAATATCGGAAGAGGCAAGCAAAGTATCGAGGTCTACCTGATGGTAGCCATCCTGTGGGGCGCTGCCGGAGGGAGAGGCGTAGATGACATTTAGCCCAAAGGCCTCCGCAATAGAGGCTACCCGCCTGCCGATATTGCCAAGCCCGATGATCCCAAAGGTCTTGCCATGCAACTCATAAAACCGTTCTTCAAAGTGCGTAAAGATCGTATCATTGGTATAGCGGCCTTCTTTTACATAATCATCATAGTACCGAAGTTTCTCAAGCAGGAAGAGCAGCATTGCAAAGGTGTGCTGCGCGACGGATTCCGTTGAATATCCGGCAACATTCCTCCATGCAATATTGCGGCTTTTTAAATAGTCCTTATCCAGATTATTGGTTCCTGTGGCAGTCACGCAGACCAGCTTCAGGTTTCGGGCCTTCCCAATAGTAGATTTATTTACCTGTATCTTATTTACAATTATTACATCGGCATCTTCGACCCGCCCAGGGACTTCCTCGGAAGTAGTGAAAGGATACTTCACCACCTCGCCTAGCTGGTCGTAGCCGGACAAGTCGATGTCTTCGCCAATGGTCTTTACATCCAGGAACACGATTTTCATAAAACAAGCCTCCCTTACATATTCATTTATCAGTATATTGGAAAATTATATCACAGGAAACTGATTAGGAAAATAGAATACTTAGAATCGGGTATGAAAAAAGCGGGTGATGGGAATCGAACCCACGTATCCAGCTTGGAAGGCTGGTGTTCTACCATTGAACTACACCCGCATATCGGGGTGACAGGATTCGAACCTGCGACCTCCTGGTCCCAAACCAGGCGCTCTAGCCAAGCTGAGCCACACCCCGTAGTAACTTATCTGATTGTGAACGTTTCACGCTGTGAACGAAATAAATAATACCATTTTTGGAAACAAATATCAAGAGTTAATTGCAAAGAATGTTAAAAAAATGCCAGCCATGAAGTATCCCATGGCTGGCATTCCCTCTTATTCTCCTCCCGGGCCGTCTTTCCTAGGCCGCTCGGATTCTGGCAGCGGTTCCACTGCCTTTGTAGGATTCAGACGTTCGTCATTGGATTCCTTATCCTTCTGCTTGTCTGAAATCGTTGGAATAGGTGCTTCAACTATCTCTATCATGCGTAATCCTCCTTGCCTATTCTGCCTCTCCCTCTGCCACGATATCTTCCAGAACGTGAATTAAGTCGTGGATGGATTCCAGCCTTACATCCCGTTCCAGGATACAGTTTTTAAGATTAATAGACAGTGATTCGAATTTGTCCCGGATTGCCGGGGATACATAGGATGCCATATAATCACCTCGCTATAGTATGTGCAGAAAGCGGCCGGTTTATTAATTTTGAATTTGGCAGGGGCCCTAAGTTGAAGTGAAGGATACCCGTGTGACGGGTTATCCTTCAGGAAAGAATTTCAGATAATTATACAAGATGTCCAGGAATTCGCTGTTAGTAGGTTTATCGCTGAGCGGATATCCAGTGATATCTATTAGGAATCTGCGATTGCCGTGATACCAGCAATAGGAAATGACAGTTCGCAGGCAATGTTCAACATTATCCACGGTAGTGCTGAACTTTTTGGCAATATCTGGATACAAGAACTTGCAGATCGATCTAAGATATTCATCATTTTCCAAGCACAGCAGCAAGGCGTACTGCAAGTACCGGAAACCTTGATAGGTCGAGCGGATTCCCAGATTCAGCAGAAGTTTTCTTATGTACTTTTCCATACTTTTTCTCCTTTCCTCCAATAGTCGGCATATAGATTTTATATGGAAAAGTCCGGGAATTGGGAGAAATGACAAAAGTATATTGAACTCGTCGAGATTCGACCGGCTTGGAAATAGGAAATAAAAAAATGGAGTATACGGGACTTGAACCCGTGACCTCCACACTGCCAGTGTGGCGCGCTCCCAACTGCGCTAATACCCCATACCGAGATTATAGCATGGAAACTGGCAGATGAAAAGCAGTAATTTTACTATTTCCGTTCTGAATCATCAATCATCTTCTGAAGATTGATACGCATTGCGTCTTTATCCTCTGTGGAGAGGCGAAGAGTGTCTTCCTCTTTCAACTCTTTTAATGTTCTGTCTGCCTCCTGGACAAATGCTGTTTTAATAATTTTTTTAATATCATCCATAGAATGCACCTCCTATTACTATCATAAACCAGATAGAGCACTGTTGGGAAAGGAAATATATGGAATATAAGTATTTTTAATATTTGGGCACTACAATTTAAGGAGTTCTTAAAAATGTAATAGAAAATCAGGAGAACAGTATGGTTTCCATGGCGAATATGCATCCTAATCTCATTGCGCGTTCTTGAATTTAAGAATTCCTTAAGTTGATACTGCCATACCATTATTGTATAATAACTACTATACCATGAGATGAATAATTGTATATTTATGATAGATAATCTAGTTTGAACATGAGAGGATGAGCACATAGATGGCACAAAGGAAGAGGACAAGACAGTCCAGAAGGAGGCAGCAGGTTCGCCGCCAGCTGCTGATCGTGCTGGTTTTAATTGTGGCGGTCGTCTGCGCGGCAGTCAGCTGCCATATACAGGAGGCAAGGCACAAGGCAGAGGCAAAAGCAGCTGTCACGACAGGTCAGCAGAAATCTGCGAAGGGGAAGAAGGAGAAAGCCAAGGTAAAGGTAGAGACGCCAAAGCAGAAACTCAAGAGGGTGGAACTTACAGCGAAGCAAAAAGGCTATCCCGACAGCGTAGTCGGACTGCTGGGAAAAAATAAAGAGACCGTGGATTTCGTGGAGGACTATGAGGCGAAGAAGGATGTTCCGGCGGCCGATAATATCGGGGAGAGTTACGTGGAGGGACAGATCCCGCAATTGCTGCAATGGGACGAGCGCTGGGGCTATGCTTCCTACGGCACCAGTATCGTGGCGGTGAGCGGATGCGGGCCAACCTGCATGGCTATGGTAGCGGCAGGGCTTAATAAGGATCCGTCCATAACCCCGGCAAAAGTAGCGGCATATGGAACAGAGAATCATTATGTAGACGAGGATAATAACACGTATTGGGCGTTTATGCGAGAGGCAGGGAGCAACTGGAACCTGTCCTCCTATGAGGGCGTTCTTACGGAAGAACAGGTAGGCGCAGAACTGGCGGCAGGACATCCGATTATCTGCAGCGTAGGACCTGGAGATTTTACCCAGAATGGACATTTTATCGTATTGACCGGATATGAGAATGGCGTTGTCAAGGTAAATGATCCCTTCAGCCAGAAAAACAGCGAGGCAACCTGGGTGTTTAAAGACATCGCGGACCAGATCAAAGCGATGTGGGTATACTCTTTGAAGCAATAGATGGAAGGCAGATACTGCCTTCCTTTTCTTTGCCTGAAAATGATTTTGCCTGTATTGATCTGTCGGAATATATTTCCGGTAAATATCACGACACTGTGACAATTGTTGAATTGAAGTCCAGCGTCAATATGGATATAATAGAGTCAATAATAAGCAGCAGAGGTGTATTATGCGGAAAATACTGATCGTCGAGGATGACAGGGAACTTAATCAGGGAATATCTTATGCCCTCGGGCAGGGCGGCTACCTGGCAATTCCTGCCTATTCTATCCAAGAAGCACAAGAACTCTATACAAAGGAAGGGGCGGATCTTGTGCTCCTTGATGTGAATCTGCCGGATGGGGAAGGATTCGAATTCTGCCGTTTTCTGAGAGGGAAATCGGAGACTCCTGTAATGTTTCTTACGGCAAGAGACTTGGAGGAGGATGTTCTGAAAGGGTACGAGCTGGGAGCGGATGATTATATTACAAAGCCTTTTTCCATACATGTCCTGCGAAAGAAGATCGATGTGATCCTGAGAAGGCTGGAAAATCATCCAAGGAAGTCATATGATGATGGATTCCTGCGGATTGACTTTGACAAGGCGCAGGTGAGCGCGGGCGATAGGATATGCAGCATTACTCCTACGGAATTCAGGATGCTGCGGCTGTTCATCGACCATGCAGGCCAGCTGATGACCTATTCGGTACTGCTGGAAGCATTGTGGGATATGGGCGCCCAGTTTGTGGATAAGCATGCCCTGGCCGTGAACGTCAATCGGCTCAGGGGCAAGATTGAAGACGAAGAACACAGATATATATCAAATATTTATGGGATGGGTTATCAATGGCTGGATTAGCGGTGATTATCATATGCCTGACGCTGGCGCTCATATGGATGTGGAAGCGGATGGAGAAGATGAAGCAAGAGATCTATACATTTACGGACAGGCTGGAAGAGTGTCTGGACGCAATGGCTTCCGGCGAGGAGATTAAGAATCCGGGGAATTGCGAGGACTCCCTGTGGGATAAGGTCTATGAGAGGCTGCGGAGGATTGAGAATATCTGGAGCAGGCGGGAGGAAGAAAGCGTGGCAGGGAAAAAGCAGATCGAGGAGCTGATCTCCGATATTTCCCACCAGACCAAGACGCCGATAGCCAATATAAAGATCTATCTGGAACTATTGGATAACGAGGAAGAAAATACTGAGAAACAAAGGGAATACCTGGAAAAAATAGAAGGGCAGACGGAAAAACTGGATTTCCTGCTAAAAAGCATGGTGAAGATGTCCCGGCTGGAGACGGGAATCATCGAGATCCATAAGAAGCCCTGCAGCATCCATGAAACTTTGGGACGCGCTGTGGCAGCCATTGTCCCGAAGGCCGAGAAAAAGAAGATTGGCATCTATGTGGAATGCCCGGAGAATCTGATGCTATGCCATGACAGCAAATGGACGGAAGAGGCGATCTTCAATATTCTGGATAATGCGGTGAAGTATACGAAGGAAGACTGCCCGCCTAAGAGTAGAAATATTCAGATCGGCGTAACTGTCCAAGAGTTTTTTACGAAGATCTCTTTCAAGGATTCTGGCAAAGGGATTGCCATGGACCGGCAGGCGGAGATATTCAGGCGATTCTACAGAGAGCCGGAAATACATGACCAGGAGGGAATCGGGGTAGGCCTGTATCTGGCCAGGAAGATCATTACCATGCAGGATGGATATATTGATGTGCAGTCAGAGCCGGGGAAGGGGTCCTGCTTTCGCATTTTCCTCCCCAATAACAGCAAGGAGTCATACGAATAGAATCACAGTATTGTGAAAATCCTGGATTGTGAGCAGTTTGTGATATTTGCCAGATATGCTTGAAGTATCAAAGAAAGGAGAATCAGCAGATGGAATCATGGATTGTACAGACACAGGCATTGAGAAAATATTACAAGTTGGGGAACAATACGGTGAAGGCTCTGGACGGCGTGGACTTTAAGGTAAGAGAAGGAGAGTTTGTAGCCATAGTAGGAAAGTCCGGCAGCGGAAAAAGCACGCTTCTTCATATGGTCGGCGGGTTGGATAACCCTACGGATGGCGAAGTATACGTAGATGGAAGGAAACTGTCCAAGATGAATAAGGAGCAGCTGGCGGTATTCCGAAGAAGAAAGGTGGGATTCGTGTTCCAGAGTTACAATCTGGTGCAGGATTTGAACGTATATGAGAATATCGTACTGCCCATAGAACTGGACGGAGGGCATATTAATGAAGAGTTTATCAATAACATTCTGAATCTGCTGAAACTTATGGAGAAAAGAGAGGCACTTCCTTGCACCCTCTCTGGAGGGCAGCAGCAGAGAGTTGCCATAGCAAGGGCGTTGGCCAGCAAGCCAGCGATCGTTCTGGCGGATGAGCCTACCGGGAATCTGGATACGGCCACCAGCCATGACGTTCTTGGCCTTCTCCGGGTGGTGGCAAAGCAGTACCGGCAGACTATCATACTGATTACCCACGATCAGGATATCGCCCAGCTGGCAGACCGGATTGTCCGCATTGAGGACGGGCGGATCGTGAAGGGAAGTGGCGCGGATGATTAAGAATAATAATACACGGATCATCAGCCGGATGGCGAAGCGCAATCTTGTAAGCGGCAGGCGGAAGAATCTGATTATGATATTCGCGATCCTGCTGTCCACCTTCCTGCTGTTCACCATTCTAACGGTAGGGAGCACATACTTTAAGATGCAGCGTATCCAGGATGTCCGTATGAATGGCGGAGATATGGATGCCTATATTTATGGGGGATTTACCGAGAAGCAAAAGAGCGTATGCGAGGAGAATCCGGATATAGCCCTGGTAGGACAAGAAGCGATTGCCGGATGGGGAGTAAAGACTGATCAGGATGATACGCTGCATACGGTATTCGTATGGGCGGATGAAGTGATGTGGGATAAGTTACAGGAACCGGCGCGTGAATGGGTAAAAGGCACATATCCCAAGAAAGACAATGAAGTCATGGCAACGAAGGAGGCATTGGAAGATTGCGGGCTGGAGGGCCTGGATGTAGGAGACTCCTTTACCATAACCTATGGAGACGGGACGGGGGAGCATACGAAAGAATTTACCATAACCGGCATGTGGGGCGGATTCGGCACTAAAAAGGTATTCAATGTGTCACGATCCTTTTTTGACCAGTCTGGCTTTCAACTCACAGACTATGGAAGGGGCTTCCTTTACCTGAAGTATGCATCTTCCATCATTCCGCAAAAGACGCAGGATGTGCTGGAGAAAAGCCTGGAACTGGGTGAGAAGCAGCGCCTGATCTATATGTCAGATTCGGCAAGTTCCGTGAAGATTATGGCAGGCATGGCAGACCTGATCCTGATAACGTGCATCAGCGCCTACCTTCTGATTTATAATATTCTTTACCTGTCTGTTTCCGGAAATACCAGATACTATGGCCTGCTTCAGACGGTAGGGATGACAGGACGCCAGGTATACGCGCTGATGAAAAAGCGGATGCTGTATATAGGGGCAGTGGGAATGACCCTGGGTATCCTGCTGGGAAGCGCCGCGTCATTCCTGGTGATACCTTGGGTGGTAAAGACCCTTGGCATCCATGAGGAAGATATTGCCGTGGCATTCCACCCTGCCATATTCCTTCTATGCCTGATCCTCATCAGCCTGACCATATGGCTGGGGGGCAGGAAGCCAGCGAAGATAGCCACGTCAGTCTCTCCTGTGGAAGCGCTGAACTACCGCCCAAATAAGACAAGCAAGGAATCGCATAAGACTGGGAAAGGCAATCTAATATGGCGTATGGCAAGAGAGCAGTTTCAGAAAGACAAGAAAAAGTCGACCATCGTCATACTGTCCCTTGCAGCCAGCCTGTCCGTGTTCCTGTGCCTGATTGCTTTGATTGCGAGTCAGGGGCCGCGTACTATGGTGTCCAGCTTTATGGATAATGATCTGACCATATTGGACGATACGGTGAGAAAAGAAGACCAGGGGGAATGGAAGGGTCTTTTGGACAATGAATTCCTATCCGAAATCCAGAGCAACCCATCCGTTAAGGACGTCCATCCGCAGATGACGGAAAGGATCGTGGTTCCCTGGGAACCGGAATTCTCAGAAGTATATATGGAGAAAATGTATGAATACTGGATGGAGCAGGATTACGAGGAGATTAAGGAAGAGTATCAGCAGCATCCGGAGAAGTTTTACTCTTATATGACGGCGATCGATGAGACAGAGTTCGACTATTTGAATGGCATGCTGGATGACCCGGTAGATAAGGAAGAATTTATGGCAGGGAAATCTTGTATCCTGTATCAGGATGATCTGGATATTGACAAGGAGATGCTGAAAGGAAAGAGTATTGTTTTTTCCAGGTATAGCCAGAGGGATACGCCCCAGGAACTGAAGATCGCAGGCATGACTCAGGAGCGTTACTACGCTGGAATGATCGGCATAACGCCGAATATTATCGTGAGCGACGCTTATATGAAGGAGACGGTGGAACATCCCTATGTGTTCAGGGTGGGGATTGACTATCAGGAAGAATACGATGAGACGGTGGAAAATGAGATGAAAGAAATGATGAAGTCCAGTCCTTACTCCAAAGATTTTTCCTATGATTCCAAACTGGAGGCTATGAAAGAAGTAAAAGAGGCTCAGGGAAATATGCTGGGCGTAGGCATTGGCATCATAGTGGTTCTTGAGCTGATCGGCATTATGAATTATATTAACACCGTATCAGGGAATATACAGAGCCGCCAGATAGAATTTGCGATTATGGAGAGTGTAGGAATGACGGACCGGCAGGTTAAGAGGATGCTGGTAAGAGAAGGCATCCTCTTTGCGGCAGCGTCGCTGCTTCTGACGGCGACGGCGGGCATGGCAGTCACTTATATGGTCTACCAGTCCATGAATTATATCGGCGTTCCATTCGCAGTGCCGGTCCTTCCGGTAATGGCTATGATTCTGTTCATATTTGCCGTATGCGTAACAGTGCCTTTGGCTTCCTACCATATGCTGGCTGGAAGAAGAACCATTGTCGAAAGAGTAAGAGACATATAAAATGGCTGCCTGTATTATATGGAATGTCTCTGAAAAATGGGAAAACTACAGCCCATAGGGGGCTTAGGGCGTCGTAAGAGGATTCGTTCGGCCATTTGTATGCTCCTGTAAACTGTAGCCCATTTTTAACAGGCTTTCATCTTCGCCAGCAGGAAGGGTTAAGGTAGCTCCCTGTGGTACCCCGCTCTTATCCTTCCCAAGAGGAATCGTAAGTTCCGGGAAGCCTGCTGCTGCAGGCAAGGTGGAGGCGGTGCTGTTCAAAAAGGCAATGCCGTCCAGATTATGCTTAGTAAAGGCTGTATCTAGAACAGATGCGGCCTTTTCTATACTTTTGCTGATTTCATCATAATCTGCGGTTTCAGTCTCCGCGGCTTCTTCGAGATAGTCCTGACCGTATTTAGCATTTGTGTCTTTTTCATTATTGTTAAAGGCTATTAAGTCATCCAGGGTCTTGACGGGCAAGCCATAGGCGCTGGCAAAATCTTTATAATCATTTTTGAAGGTCAAGTGGATATTGCCGAAGATAATGACCTCTTCCTGGCTGAGTGTTATATCAATGACTTTTGCCCCTGCATTCTGGAGCATCTCTTTCAGGATGCTTACCTGCGTTTTGTCATTATATTCATAACTGGCTAATCCAATCGTTTTACCCTGCAGATAATCTTTATCCCATTCCGGATTGAGAGACTGGCCAGACATGGCATTGTATACAACGGCTGCATCCTGGACACTCTTTGCGATCGGGCCAGGGGTATCAATCAGCCGTATGAGGGGTAGGATGCCTGTAGCGGAGACGGTGGAACGGGTTGGCTTAAAGCCCACTACAGAACCCGCGGATGCGGGGGCAGTGATAGAACCGTCTGTCTCTGTGCCTATGGAGGCCGGGGTCAGATTGGCAGTTACGGAAACAGCGCTTCCGCTGCTGGAGCCAGATGCTGAGATTTTTAAAGGCCCGAACGGGCTGATGGTTTGCCCTTTCACGTTACTGTATCCGGCGGGAGCTATACTGGACATGTATCCGGCAAGTTCAGAGAGATTATTCTTTCCTAAAATAATCGCGCCGCAGTTTTTTAAATTGGCCGCAAGATCAGCATCCTTGGCAGGGATAAAATCTGCCAGCGCAGCAGCGCCGGCGCTGGTAGGGATACCGGCAGTATTGATGTTATCTTTTAACAGAACGGGAATTCCGAATATATCAGAAGGGTTTTCTGTCCGGCTTTTGCGCTCAGCGTCCTTTTGGCGGGCTTCTTCCATCGCGTTGGGATTAATCGTCAGGACGGAATTAAGACCATGTTCATTTTGATCCAGAGTCTTGATCCTGTAGAGACAGATTGCCGTCAGTTCCTCATAGGTGAGGCTGCCATTTTTTATTGCATTCTGGATATCCGCAATCTCTTTTTCAATTACAAGTTTTTCCTTTTTCTGGACAATACTCTCAATATCCAGACCGGAAAGCTGGCTGTCAATATTCGATATCAGTTCTTCATTATGATAAGCCAGCCATTCTTCCCCCGGCGGGGCAGCCATTTTATAATAGAGGAAGCCACCGGCTGCTATACACAACAAGAGGATAAGGGCTCCAATAATAATCTTCTTTTTTTTGGTCATTTCGTTTTCCTCCAATTGATTGTAATAATTTTGTATATCTGAAATGCAATCTTAATAAAAAAGAAAAATCCGCTGTATCGTAGAGTTTGCGCTTTTGTATGGAATTATACGACAGGCTCTGTATATTTGATTTTAACAGAATTGTTTCATGGCAAGAGCAGTCCCAACACCTGCTTCGCCTCTTCCTTTTTATAAGATAAGCAGATTATGGCATAGTTTATGCCGGATTGAGCCTGGATTTTGAAAAAGGCTTTCAGTTTTTAACAGCCTAATAGGCGTGCGTTTCATAGGGAATACACGCCATATTATTCGAAAGAGGGGCTTCTGCTTTTTAGAATGCTTTTGATTTCTAATACAAAACGTTTTACATCATCCGGCGGCGTAAGGGAATACAGCAGCCCATAAGGGACGCTGTATTCCCAGTCTACCGGGATGGTAACCAGCCCCGGATGGATATCCTTCCAGCATTCCAGGGTAAGCAGCACATTTCCTGTTTCCGCACAGCGGTTAAAGACGGAGATATCATAGAAATGCGGCGTGTCTTCAATCTGGATTGCGGGATGGTCCCGCTTCAAATCCGCTCGGATGCGATCGTTTGCGGAAGAATCTCCTTCTGCCACCATCATTAGTATCTCCCCATACAAATCAGATATTTCCAGGCGCTCTTTTTTAGCCAGAGGGTGCTCTCTTGATACGGCGCACATTTTTTTATAGTGCCCCAAAGGAAGCATATTGCATTTGTCCAGCCACATTTTGGAGTCACATACGCCTACCAGAAAGTCAAACTTTTCCCCAAGCCGCGAGATTTCAGAGAGAATGTCTTCATGATTATCTTCAAAGGGAACAAGATGCAGTTTATAGTTGGAAAAACTCCGGCTGGCCAGATACCATAGATCCATGAACGGCTTGGCAGGATTGAGCATGGAAGTCCCGACACAAAACGTATTGTCGTCAACAGCCATTGCCTGCCTGGCATTTTCAATAGAACGCCTGGAATAGTCAAATAGAAAACGCGCATCCTTATAAATTACTTCGCCTGCCGGTGTCAGGCGGATTCCATGGGAAGTCCTCACCAGAAGTTTTAAATTCAGGTGCTTTTCTAGTGTGTTGATCTGCTTCATCACAGCGGTGGGTGATAGAAACAGAGCCTCAGCCGCTTTTGTAAAACTTCCGCAGTCAGCGGCGCAGACAAAGGCGCTTAGCAAAGGATTAAACATTGTCAGGCCTCCTTGTATGAACTATATGTTAATACTAATATAACGAACCGGAGATTCCGTGTCAAGAGAAATGGTTTTATAATGAAGATAGATAACGGAGAGGAGGAATGAAAATGGCGGATTTAATCGTTTATTTTTCAAGAAATTATGAAAATTATGTCAGCGGAGCGATTCGAAACCTGGATGTAGGCAATACAGAGGTAGCGGCATGCATTATCCAACAGTTGACGGGGGCAGACCTGTTTAAACTGGAGCCGATTCAGGAATATTCCAGGAATTATAATGAATGTATCGCCGAGGCGCAGGCAGATCAGAGACGGAATGCCAGGCCGGAACTGAGATCTTATCCGGAGAATCTGGATGGCTATGACACTGTTTACTTGGGATTTCCAAATTATTGGGGGACAATGCCTATGGCGGTATTTACCTTTTTGGAACATTTTGACTGGAGTGGGAAGACGATCCGTCCTTTCTGCACCCATGAGGGCAGCGGCATGGGACGAAGCGAAGTGGATATCCGGCGACTTTGCAGGGGAGCGGATATAAAGCCTGGCCTGGCTATCCAGGGTGCAAAGGCGAGTCTCGCGCGTAAAGAGATTGAAGGATGGATTTGATGCAGGCAATAGCGGAGAGCAAGGAGGGTGTAAGAAAATGGCAGTAAAACAGACGGCAGGGAGAAATGCGCTTGGGGAATTCGCCCCAAAATTCGCGCAATTAAATGATGATGTGCTATTTGGAGAAGTATGGAGCAGGGAGGATAAATTATCCCTTCGCGACCGTTCTTTGGTGACGGTTGTGGCATTGATGGCACAAGGATTAGTGGATTCCTCATTCAAGTATCATTTGACTACAGCGAAAAAGAATGGAATCACAAAAGCAGAAATTGCAGAGATTCTGACACATGCGGCATTCTATGCAGGATGGCCGAAAGCATGGGCAGCACTTTATATGGCAAAAGAGGTGTGGACGGAAGAACGTGACGGCGATGAGGCTGATCATGCAAGAAAGGCCCATGAAGATTCCATGGTTTTCCCGATCGGTCAGCCCAATGATGGTTTTGCACAGTATTTTGTTGGACAGAGTTATCTGGCGCCAGTCTCGACAGATCAGGCGGGGATCTTTAACGTCACCTTTGAGCCGGGCTGTCGGAATAACTGGCATATCCACCATGGGGACAAAGGCGGCGGACAGATCTTGGTCTGCGTGGCAGGACGAGGATATTACCAGGAAGAAGGAAAAGAGGCACGGGAACTTCATCCAGGAGATGTAGTCAATATTCTGGTGGGCGTAAAGCACTGGCATGGCGCAGCGCCAGACAGCTGGTTTTCACATCTGGCGGTGGAAGTGCCGGGAGATAATACAAGTAATGAATGGTGTGAAGCGGTATCGGATGAGGAATATGGAAAACTGCGGTAATCTGTTATAATGAATACAGATTAAAAGAGGAGGAGGAAATCCAATGATTTATAGAGAGTTTAGAGAGAAAAAACTATCAGGGCTTGGTCTTGGCATGATGCGCCTGCCGGTCATTGAAGGAGATGATGCCAGCATCGATATGGCCCGTACTGCTGAAATCATCGATTATGCCTACCAGAATGGAATTAATTACTTTGATACTGCATGGGGCTATCATAACGGCAATTCTGAACTTGCAGCAGGGCAGTGTCTTAGCGCTTATCCAAGGGAAAGCTACTATCTGGCCAGCAAATTTCCCGGCTATGATAATTCCAATATGCCAAAAGTAAAGGAAATCTTCGAAGAACAGTTAAAAAAGTGCATGACTCCATACTTTGATTTCTACCTGTTTCACAATGTATATGAAGGGAATATCGACGATTATCTGAACCCCAAGTTCGGTATTTTCGAATACTTGATGGAACAGAAGAAGAATGGCAGAATCAGGCACCTTGGCTTCTCTGCCCATGGCAGTATAGAAGTCATCAGGCGATTCCTGGATGCTTATGGGGAGCAGATGGAATTTGGGCAGCTTCAGCTTAACTATATGGACTGGCATTTTCAGAAGGCAAAGGAGAAGGCGGAACTTCTTCAAAAATCCGGCGTGCCAATATGGGTGATGGAGCCTCTGCGAGGCGGAAAACTGGCAAAGGCAGATGAGCATATGACGAAGGAACTAAGCACAATGCGCCCGGAAGAAACGGTTCCCGCATGGGCGTTTCGATTCCTGCAGACAATCCCCGGCGTTACCATGGTATTGTCCGGAATGTCTGATATGGAACAGCTGAAAGAGAATATTGCCATCTGGCAGGAGGATAAGCCGCTTTCCAAGGAAGAATTTGACCGTCTGACGGAACTGGCGGATGAAGAGACAAGAAAAGGCGGGCTGCCCTGTACATCCTGCCATTACTGTACCAGCCATTGTCCGCAAAAACTGCCGATTCCTGAATTGATTGCTCTTTATAACGAGCATAAGATTACAGGCGGCGGATTTCTGGCGCCGATGGCAGTGGGCAGCATGCCGGAGAAAGAACGCCCGGCAAACTGTGTGGGCTGCCACAGCTGCGAGCAGGTATGTCCACAGCAGATCAAAATCTCTGATATGATGAGAGATTTCTCTTCCATGATAGGCATGTGATTGAAGGTCAGCAATTCTTCCTGATCAGATCTAGAAAGGCTTTTACCGCAGGCGAAAAAGTCTGGTATTTTTTCGTTACAATGTATAAATCTACAGATAGTTCAGGGGTTATAGGGCGGAAGGCCAGGTTCCGCCCTTCCGTATTGACTAGTCGGTCAAGGCAGAGTGCATAGCCGATGCCATGCTCCACCATGAATGTAGCATTGTAAATCAGATTATAGGTTGCGATAACATTCAGGGAAGAGTAATCTAATCCGAACCATTCTAATTCCTGATGACCGGAAAATGTCTGCTCTGACAGAATCAGGGGCAAGGATTTCAACTGGCCGATATTTACGGAATTCTGTTTGGCCAGTTCGCAATCTTTCGGAATCAATAGACCAAACGTATCCTGCTGATGAATATTTAGGTAATCATATTTTTCCTGCCGTAACGGCCCCAGCAGGAGTCCCATATCTACAAGCCCCTTATCCAGCCGTTCTAATACCGTATCAGCATCACCGCTGTGCGTGTGAAACCGGACATCGGGGTATCGTTCATGAAATTCTGTAAGGAATCCGGTAATCCAATCCATAACGATCGTTTCCCCGCAGCCGATGGAAATGTCTCCGCTCAAGACTTCCGCATCTGTATGAAGGGCAGACTCGGTATTGTCGAGCAGTTCCAGAATCTCCTGCGCGCGGTTGCGCAGGAAGGTCCCCTCCTCGGTTAGAGTGATTTTTCGTTTTCCTCTGATAAAGAGCTGCTTGCCAAGCTGCTTTTCTAAGTCCATCATCTGCTTTGACAAAGTGGATTGCGTTACAAATAGTGTTTCTGCCGCTTTGGTTATATTCTGTTCTCTTGCTATGGCAAGAAAATATCGTAAAAGTCTCGTCTCAATCATCGCATTGTATCCTTCCGTTTTCAAATTTCTTCCTGTAGATTCCCTTGTTACCATTATATACTTTTTATCATTCCTGTCAACGATGATAAATTATTATTAATAACTGTTTGTAATTATCTGTTGCCAAATATACAATTAGGTTGAACTTGAAAGGAGGGTTCCGGTTTGAAATCCGAAAATGAATATTTGAAAAGCAGTCTCAAGGACTGTGGATTTCAGGAAAAAGCAGCGGCAAGGTATATGTATTATGAAGAGGCAAGCCAGATATCCGATATGCTGGGTCTTTTGAAGCAGCAGCGCAGAAAATTGATGGATGATCTTCATGCCGCACAGAAAAAAGTTGACACGATAGATTTTATGATTCGTTCTGTGGAACAAAAGAAGGAGGAGAACCATGAGCAACTATATCTGTAGATTAAATGAAAATGTAAAAAGAGAGCATGTCCGTTACTACAACCGATACGGTATAGCCTTGGCGGGCGATCTATATACGGCAAAGGCTATGGATCAGAAACAGAAACATATGGCAGTCATAGTAGGGGCGCCATATGGCGGCGTCAAGGAACAGGGGCCTTGCGTCTATGCAAACGAACTGGCACAAAGAGGATTTATTGTGCTGACTTTTGATCCCTGCTATATGGGAGAATCTGCGGGGGAACCCCGCCATGTTTCCTCTCCAGACTTGTTCAGTGAGAATGTCAGTGCAGGTGTGGACTATTTAGGGCTTCTGCCCTATGTTGACAGGGAAAAAATTGCAGCCATTGGAATCTGCGGCAGCGGTGGCTTTTCCTTGTCAGCAGCCCAGGTCGATACAAGAATTAAAGCGGTGGTTACGGCAAGCATGTATGACATAAGTGCAGCCTCCCGTCTGGGAGCCGATAAGGAAAGTCTGCAAAAAACCAAGGAGAGGCTCAGTGAACAGCGCTGGGTGGATGCTGAAAATGGCTATCCTGAATGGATTCCATCTTATCCGGAGGAGCCTGTGGAAAAGGTGCCGGAAGGACTTGATCTTGTTTCAGATGAGTTTTATCGTTTCTATGGCGTTAAAAGAGGACACCATCCAAATGCAAGAGCCGGTTTTACCACAACAAGCGATCTGTCATTTATCAATTACCCACTCCTTGACCATATAGATGAAATCTCCCCACGCCCGATTCTTCTGATTATCGGCGACAGGGCTGCTTCCCGTTTCTTTAGCGAGCAGGTCTATGAAAGAGCCGCAGAGCCCAAAGAACTTTATGTCGTGGAGGATGCAGAACATATTGACCTGTATGACAGAACAGATAGGATACCCTTTGATAAGATTGAAGGATTTTTAAAGGAAAACCTGAAATAAACAAGAGGATGGAATATGAGAAGAATCGTAATTTTCATCTCTGCTATATTCCTCCTGCTGGGCATGACCGGATGCGGAAATTCAAGCAGCGTCCAAACCCCTTCTGATGCTTCCGAGGAAAGCAGTACGGCACAGCCGGAACAGAATGAGAGCGGACCAGTAGACAGAGAGGAGAACGAAACTATGAATATATCTGTAAAATCAGCGGATCATGAACTGATTTATGAACTGAATAACAGCCAGGCAGCCAAAGAGTTGTATGCTCAACTGCCGCTGACCATGGAGGTGGAGCCTTTCAGTAATAATGAGATGACTTTCTATCCTCCGCAAAAGCTAGATACATCAGGTGCCCCATTAAGCGGCGGCGAGGCCGGTTCCCTGTCCTACTATGAACCGTGGGGAGACGTAGTGATGTTCTATGCTCCCTGTGACCCCAATGGCAACCTGTATGAACTTGGAACGATTCTTTCCGGTAAAGAGGATATTGATAAACTGAATGGTTCCATTACGATTTCAATTTATGAGGAATAGGAGGATTAATGGGAAATGAACAAGTACAGCAGCAGGATGATCCTGATCTTAACGCTTGGGGTTTTCGGGATTCTGAATACGGAAATGGGAATTGTAGGAATTCTTCCCATGATCGCAGAACAATATAACGTAAGCATTGCCACCGCGGGGTGGCTGGTCAGTGGTTTTGCGCTGGTGGTGGCAGCTGCCGGACCGACGATGCCGCTGCTTTGTTCCAAGATGAATCGAAAGGCATTAATGCTGGTAGCGGGCGGCATTTTTATGATCAGCAATATCATATCGGCATTTGCTCCGAATTTTATCATACTGCTCATCGCAAGGGTGATCCCGGCGGCTTTCCATCCTGCCTATGTATCCATGGCCCTGACCGAGGCTGGAAAAGCGGTAAAGCCGGAGGAATCGGCCAGGGCTGTAGCGAAAGTATTTATTGGAGTTTCCGCGGGAATGGTACTGGGGGTTCCGGTTACCAGCCTGATCGCCGTCCGGACTTCTTTTACGGTTGCAATGCTGTTTTTTGCAGCGATTAACATTGTGGTATTTGCCTTGACGGTCTTCTTTATTCCGTCCATGCCGGCCACAGAAATCATCTCCTATGGAAAGCAGATTGGCGTATTAAAAAATCCATCTATGGTTTTGTCCATCATCATTGTCATTTTCCTGAATGGCGCCATCTTTGGCTTTTACAGCTATATATCCGATTTTATGGGAACTATTACCGACATCAATGCGGAATCCATCAGCCTGTTTTTGTTGTTCTATGGTTTGGCAAATATTGTGGGGAATATGATCGCAGGCAAGGTTCTGACGGTTGATGCGAAAAAGTCTACATTTGTTCTGCCGTTTGCATTGTTTGCGGCATATGCAGGGCTGTTCCTGACAGGCAGGCTGGCCATAGGTACGGCAGTCTTTTGTATTGTGATTGGGGCATTGGCAGGAATCAACTCCAATGTAAATCAGTATCTGATCACAGAGGCCGGGCCCCAGGCGCCTGAGTTTTCCAATGGCTTATACCTTACCTCAGCAAATCTGGGAACCACCTTTGGAACATTTATCTGTGGATTGTTTATAACGGCAATGGGTACAAGATATTCCCTGTATGGAACATTTACTTTTATTGTAATAGGGCTCGCGGCGATTGCATTAAAGATGAAGATGGAAAGACAGGCAATAGATCAAGGAAGAAGCAAAACGAAAGGAGAAATGATTTTTGGCAAGTAATGTGAAATTGAGCAATGGAATCGAAATGCCTATGGAGGGCTTTGGCGTATTTCAGGTGACAGATCCTGATGTCTGTGAGCAGACGGTATTAGATGCCATTGAAACGGGATATCGCCTGATTGATACGGCGAGTTCCTACCAGAACGAGGAAGCGGTAGGAAGGGCAATCCAGAAATCTGAGGTTCCACGGGGGGAACTTTTTATCACAACAAAGGCTTATATCCAGCAGATGGGATATGACAAGACCATGCAGGCTTTTGAGGAGTCCCTTCAGAAGCTGGGACTGGATTATCTGGATTTATATCTGATCCATATGCCCTTTGGCGATTACTACGGTTCCTGGAGAGCCATGGAAGAATTATATAAGGCAGGAAGAATCAGAGCCATCGGTGTCTGTAATTTTATGCCGGATCGTTTGCTGGACCTATGCTATAATGCGCAAGTTATTCCCCAGGTGAATCAGATAGAGCGCCATCCCCATTACCAGCGCTCGGAAGATCTGCAGATCATGAAAGAACTTGGAGTGCAGCCCCAGGCATGGGCGCCTTTTGCGGAAGGATTAAAAGGGATGTTTACGGAGCCGGTTTTGATGGAGATTGCAGCCAGGCACAGTAAGACGCCGGCACAGGTGATTCTGCGCTGGAATGTGCAGCAGGGCGTGATCGTCATTCCGAAATCTGTTCATAAGGAGCGTATGGCAGAGAACCTGGATATCTGGGATTTTGAATTGGACACGGAGGATCTGGATAAAATCAGCGAACTTGACAAAGATTGCCCGTCTATGCTGGATACCAGAAAGATCAGCGAGGTAAAAAGGGTATATGACTACCTAATAAATCCAGTTTTAACCAGTTTATAAATTGAGTCGTACGGAGGAAGAGCCATGAGTAAAAACATTTTGATTATTTCTACAAGTTTAAGAAAAGGGAGCAATTCTGAAATGCTGGCAGATGAATTCATGCGTGGTGCGAAGGAAGCAGGACATCAGGCAGAAAAAATCAGCCTGAGAGATAAAAGAGTTGGATTCTGCAAAGGGTGTCTGACGTGCCAGAAAACAGGGTGCTGTGTCATCCAGGATGATGCGATTGCTATCGCGGAGAAAATGCGTACTGCAGACGTGATTGCATTTGCCACGCCGATTTATTACTACGAAATGAGTGGGCAGATGAAAACATTGCTTGACAGAGCCAATTCCCTGTTTTCATCCAAGTACGCATTCCAGGATATTTATCTGCTGACAGCAGCCGCAGAGAACGAAGAAACGGCCGCAGACGGCGCAATAAATGGTCTGCAAGGATGGATTGACTGCTTTGAGAAAGCCCACCTTTCTGGAACTGTATTTGCAGGAGGAGTTGATGCGGCGGGAGAAGCAGAAGGTCATGCGTCGCTGAGAAAAGCGTTTGAATTAGGAAGAAATATATAGAAGATGTGTATCAGGAAAAGGAGAATTAAATATGTTAGGAAATTTTGTGTTTTCAAATCCAACGAAACTCTATTTTGGGGAGGATTCTTTGAATTATCTCAATGAGGAATTGCCCAGATACGGAAAAACTGTGCAGCTTGTATACGGAGGCGGCTCTATCAAGAAAAATGGAATCTATGATAAGGTTGTGGATATCTTAAAGGCGAATGGCAAGGTGATTGTAGAGGATGGCGGTGTCATGCCGAACCCTACGGTGGAGAAACTATACGAAGGAGCAAAACTTGCAAAAGAGGCGAATGTGGATCTGATTCTGGCAGTAGGAGGCGGCTCCTGCTGCGATTACGCCAAGGCAGTGTCTATTTCAGCCCATTGCAAGGAAGATCCGTGGGAAAAATATTATTTGAAATTTGAAGATGTAGATGCAGATACGAAGATCATTCCCGTAGGATGCGTGCTGACAATGGTGGGAACCGGGTCGGAGATGAATGGCGGCGCGGTTATCACCAACCCTAAAAGCAAGTTGAAGATCGGTCATGTTTTTGGGGACAGAGTATTCCCCAAATTTGCAATATTAAATCCGACCTTTACCTATTCCTTGCCAAAGTATCAGATGGCAGCAGGCTTCTATGACATTCTGAACCATATTACAGAACAGTATTTTTCCGGGAAGGATGACAATACATCCGACTATATTATGGAGGGATTAATGAGATCCCTGATTCATAGTTCAAAAATCGCGGTTTGCGATCCTGAAAACTATGAGGCAAGAAGCAACATTATGTGGACTGCGACTTGGGCGTTGAATACGCTGGTGGCAATGGGAAAAGAGACGGACTGGATGGTGCATATGCTTGGCCAGGCAGTGGGAGCCCATACGGATGCCACCCACGGCATGACGCTTTCAGCGGTATCGCTTCCCTATTACCGGCATATCATGCCTTACGGACTGGCGAAATTCAAACGGTTTGCGGAAAATGTGTGGAATGTGGATCCCAAAGGCAAGAGCGAGGAAGAAATAGCAGAAGAAGGGCTGGCGGCTATGGAGGCCTGGATGAAGGAAATCGGCGTAGCAATGAACATCCGGGAACTGGGCGTGACGGAAGAGATGCTGGACGGCCTTGTATCATCAACCTTGATAATGGAAGGCGGCTATAAAGTACTGAAGAAGGATGAGATACTGGAAATCTTTCAAGAGAGTATGTAAATGTACAAAGGAATAAAAATGCCGGGGTATGAATGTAACTTCATATCCCCGGCATTTTTTACGCGGACTATCAGAATGGAAACTGCGCTGGCGTATACTGGATCGTGCTCCATTTTAATTCGGTAAATTCATCAATAGAATAAGAGCCGCCTTCCCGTCCCACGCCGCTGTTCTTGACGCCTCCAAAAGCCACGGTAGAGTTATCCGATACGGTCGCGTTATTAATATGGACCATGCCAGCCTCCATATCAAGCGACAAGGCCATGGCTTTAGACAAATCGTTGGTCAGCAGGGAGGAAGAAAGCCCATACTCATTGTCATTGCAAAGCCGTACAGCATCTCTTTCATCCTTAGCCTTAATGATAGAAGTCACCGGCCCAAAACTTTCCTCATAAAAAATTCTCATATCCGGTGTTACATTTGATAGTACGGTAGGCTGAAAATAGTTCCCTTCATGGGTTCCGCCCGTCAGCAGCACCGCCCCTTTAGAGACAGCGTCCTTTATCTGGCTGTCAATTATCTGGCATTGCTCCTGCTTGATAAGAGGCCCGATGATCGTATCCTGCTGGTGCGGGTCTCCAACCTTCATAGTCTTTGCATAGGCGGTGAATTTTTCACAGAACTGATCATATACTGGTTCTTCTACAATCATCCTGGAAGTACACATACATATTTGTCCCTGATGGAAAAATGCTCCAAAGCCTGCAATCTTAACTGCCTGCTCCACATCAAAATCTTTAAGAAGGATCAGTGGATTTTTGCCGCCCATCTCCAGAGTGTATTTCTTAAGACGCTGTGACGCCTTTGCCGCAATTCCTTTGCCAACAGCAGTAGAGCCGGTAAAGGCAACCATGCGTATTCTTTCATCCTCAACCAGCATTTTTCCAACCGCCTCGCCAGAACCAGGAACCAGATTAAACACGCCTTTTGGAAGGCCTGCCGCGTCCAGCGCCTTGGCGATCATGACGCCGGAGACCGGCGTAGCACTTGCGGGCTTAAGTACAAAAGTGTTGCCAGCCGCCAAGGCAAAGGCAACCTTTTTAAGGGCCAGAAGCAATGGGAAATTAAATGGCGCGATGCCCGCGACGACCCCCAGAGGGAGTCTGCGGATCATGGAGATCTCTCCTGGCGCCTGCTGCTGTACTTCGCCGAATACCCGCCGGCATTCGCCCGCTGCTGCCCGAAGGATATCCACTGCAAATCCTGCTTCAAAATACGCTTTGCCAAAAGCGGAGCCGCTTTCTCCCATCAGCACGTCTGCCACTTCATCTATGTGCTCCTGCATCCAGTCTGCCGCTTTAAGGAGAATCCGTTCCTTTTCATCAGCCGCCGTATCAGCCCACGGCTTCCATGCCTTTTGAGCAGAGGCAATAGCCTCGTCGACCTCTTCCCTGCCTGCAAAATGAACCTGGGCGAATATGGAATCATCCGCCGGATTCTTATCCTGAGAAATATATCCGGTTACGGTATTCTTCCATTCTCCATTGATGTATAGTTGATACTCCATCCCTGGCACCTCCTTTATCTCATCTTTAACAAGGCTTTGATTGCGTTCCCGCTGTGAGATGCCTCAAAAGCCTCATTGATTTCGTCAAATTCAAATACGCGGATCAATCGATCAAAAGGAAATTTTCCCTCTTTATAGTATGAAATTAATTGTGGAATAAATAATTTCGGGTTAGAGTCTCCCTCTACGATGCCTATAAGAGACTTTCCTTCTCCCATAAGTTCTTCCTGGACTTGTATGGTCAGTTCTCCAGTAACTCCCAGCACTACGGCTGTTCCCAGGAATTTCACGCAGGCTAATGCTTTTTTTACAAAATCAGGCACGCCGCTTGTGTCGATCGCATAGTCTGCACCGCCTCCCGTTATCTTCTTGATTTCACTTACGATACAGTCGCACTTTTTCCGGTTGATGGTGTGGGTGGCTCCCAGTTCTTTCGCCAGGGCAAGGCTCTTCTCATTCCCCCCTACTGCAATAATATTTTTGCAGGGGCACAGATGGGCTGCCATAATGGCGCTCATGCCCACGGTACCACAGCCGAATACGACCAGGCTTGAGCCTGCTGTTGGTTTCAGCCGGTTTAAGACAGCGCCTGCGCCTGTCTGGATTCCGCACCCCAGAGGCCCCAGTATATCCAGATCCAGATCTTTATCTACTTTAATAATGCTGTTTTTGTGAACAACGGAATAGGTCGCGAAGGAAGACTGCCCGAAGAAGGAAGAGATCTCCTGCCCATCTTTCGAAAGCCGCTTCGTACCGTCACTCATAACGCCTCCGAAATTAATGGCATTAAAATTCTCACATGCATACGGCCTGCCTGCCAGGCAGCTATTACAGTGACCACAGTATCCGAAAGAAAATAACACATGATCCCCCTTCTGGAATTCCGTCACTCCTTCGCCAACCTTCTCAACAATTCCGCATCCCTCATGTCCTAATACGGCCGGAAGAGGTACGGGGATCATCTGCTGCTGTGCAACTTCGTCCGTATGGCAAACGCCGCTGGCCGCTATCTTTACCATCACCTCCCCTGCACGTGGATCCTGCAGGTCTAACTCTTCAAATTGGAAAGGCTTCCCCTTCTCCCGCACAACTGCTGCTTTTATCTTCATATGCTATGTCTCCTTTCTATAATATAATTTTATCATAGCACCAAATATAATAAGTTTAAATAATAGTTTGAATCTTAACGATATTATTAATATTTTAACTATTTTTACTGGGAAACGATATATTTTGTCAGACATTAATATGCGAGTACATAAAAAGAGATGAAGAAATGTTTTTTGGTATTAGCGCAATAGAAGGATAGAAAAAAGGAGAGTCCTTATAGTTCAGGACTCCCCGCTAAGTCTATGTGCTGGATTCATTCTTTGTCACCTCGGGTTCTTTGGCGGCAAGAATAAACGCATCCCAGTCATCTGCGAAGGTTTCAATATTGCTGCTGCTGTTTTTTAAATGTGCTTCCATTAGCGCCTGGCAGTCGTTGGCAAATGCTTCAATATCATGGCTGCTTAGATGAATCTCCATTTGCTGTATGCCTTTATCGTGCATAGTAGTAAATCGTTCTGATTTCAGCAGCGGCAATACCATAATGCATCCCCAGACAATAAATTCTTCTAATTTTGAATAGCATTCCCGTACCATTGCAGATGGGCACTCTTCGCAGATAAAGTCCAAGATTATGCCAAAGCAAAGAAAGCCTTGCTTTTTTTCACGAACCTCGGACAGATCCTGCGCTAATTTCTGATATCGTTCATTTGGCATTGCTTCCAGCGTAAAGAGCAGAACTCCTCGAATAGTCAAAGCCAAGAATTGCAGACTTTCCCGATGAAGTCTTAAATCCTCCTGAATGTCAGATGTAGATAAGTCAATTGGTTTGGATTCCATGCAGACTTTTGTCCCGCTCCCCCGATAAGAAGTAGTCACGCCTAAAGAGTTAAGCACTGACAGCGTACGTCTTACGGTAATCAGCGACACGCCATATTGTTCCGCCATATCTGTTAGTGGTGGCAGAAATGAGCCAATGGGATATCTGCCCCAGAAGATTTCGCCGATAATTTTTGCCGCCAGGGAATATCGGACTTGGGGGCGCTGCCGGTAAATATTCCATTTAAAAGGAATGGGCTGGATAGACTCCAAATGATACTTCTCGCGGGTCACATTAATAAATTCCATTAGTTCCTGTCTTTTGATGGAATAGTATTTCTCCTCTAATTGAAGAATCTGGCTTAACGTCAAACTGCTAGGCATAGGGGTTCCTAACGCTTGAGCAAGATCCTCGGCCTTCCAATCAGAGTGTAAAAAATTTACGTATCTCAGGCACTCCCAGTAAAGGTTTGATAGCAGGCCATTATTCATTGGGAAAATGTTTTCAACACAGAATTTGACCATAGAGGGTGCCTCATCCATAAATTTTTCGTATTTCTTTCGATAGGGAATTATCTGATTCAATTTGGATGAATTTTTTAGTTCTTTCTCCCAAACAGGCAAAAACAATAATTTAGCGGCAAAAGAAAAGTCTCGGATTCCATCCTCCCGCGGCACAAAATAACTTGCCTGGTTTTTCTCAAAATCTTCCAGAGTTCCCTGATATACAACGATGGATGCTTTTCGTTCTTCTGATAGGATATATCCTTTTTCTTTTAAACGGCTAAACGCAGCACGAACCGTATTACGTCCAACTTGGAAGATATCGCAAATCTGCGAAATTGATGGAAGGGGATCTCCGTATTTATAATGTCCGAATAATATTCGCGACTCATAATAATCGTAAATTAATTCATTAAGCCCGATATTCTTTTCCAATACATCAGCCTCCCATAACTTTTATGTGATGGTTTTAATCATCATTGCGCCGGAACAGTCTGAGCGATCTGTTTTCTAACACTTGCCATTAGTTTATCATAAATAGTCCGTGGAAAATAGAAGAAGATTTCATAATTGGGAGATTGGGATCTTTTTGTTGATTTTATAGATGGGTGTGCTATAATATATAAATAAAATTGTGACTAACATGAGCATAATTTTGGTTCTAATATGCACATACATGCGTTCTAATGGCAGGCTTGGCATGCATGTCCTGCAGACAGAAGCGGATAAAAATTTAAAAATGAAAGAAGGTACAGAGGCAACGCGATGAACGAAGAAAGAAAATCTAAACATAAGATATCGAAAATAGCAGCCATTATATGTATCGTAGCTTTTTTGCTTTCCGCCGTCAGTATTTTTATTACTTATGTAATGAATAGAAATGCCCAGAGCATGTATGAGCATCCGTATACAGTGTCCAATAGCGCGCGTGGTATGCGATCGCGTCTATGGGATATGAAAAGTTTTTCCAGTATACTTATAACGCATGCTTTTGATTCTAAGGAGGATAAAGACTCCTTTTTTCAGGAACGTTATGATATGCAAAATGCAGATATAGAGATTATTGACGAACGGTATCTGGGCCCAGTTGAAGATGTGGATGACCTGCGCGCTGCTATGGATGGCTTGATCGAAGCCCAGACAAAAGCCTGCAATTATGCAGATAACTACTCAGTGTATGAGATACAGGAATATATGGATAACAAGGTTTATCCCTGGTATGACCGGGTAAGCGATTCCCTGACGACGATCATTGATTTTGCGGATGGCAAGATATGCAGCCTGAATGAACAGGTTCAGAAATCAGGGATTACGTCAATGGTCTTTTCTTTGATTCTTGCTTTTTCAGTAATTGGCTTAACGATTCTGTCAAATAAACAAGAACGAAAAAGTATTGAGGAGTTATCCCGCAGGGAACATGATCTACAGGATGCTCTTTATCTTGCGCAACAGGCCGGCAATGCTAAGAAGGATTTTCTTTCGCGCATGTCGCATGAAATTCGGACGCCTATGAATGTTATAGTGGGCATGACTACGATAGCGGGGGCAAATCTGGATGATAAAATCCGAATAAAGGACTGCCTGTCAAAAATAGAATTTTCCTCCAAACATTTACTTTCATTGATAAATGATGTACTCGATATGTCAAAAATTGAGGAAGGAAAAATATCTGTTAATTACGAACCGTTTCGACTTCCACAGATGTTTGAGGCAATCATCCCTGCTATATATTCGCAGACATCTGCCAAAGGTACCGTGTTTGAATGTAAAATGACGGATGTTGTATCGGAGACCGTGATTGGAGATTCTCTTCGCATCAATCAGATTCTGCTCAATCTACTATCAAATGCGATTAAGTTTACGCCTGCCGGCGGAACCATATGCCTGACTGCTAGGCAGACTCCTGTGAAAAACAGACGCACGAAACTAATTTTGATCGTGGAAGACACGGGTATTGGCATGAGCGAAGAATTTTTACATCGTCTTTTCACGCCGTTTGAACAAGAGGATGGCACGTTATCAAGAAAGTATAGCGGAACTGGCCTGGGGATGGCTATCACGAAGAATTTAACCGACTTGCTGGGAGGATCGATCCATGTAAAAAGCAAACTTGGCGAAGGAAGCACATTTACAGTGGAATTGCCATTAGAAGTTCCGGAGGATGCTATGGAGGCAAAAGAATATAAATTAGAAAATCTCAAAATACTGGTAGTGGATGATGATGTAAATACATGCACGCACGCCAGTCTGCTGCTAAAAAAGATGGGGATTGACGCGGACTGGGTTCAGCATGGCAGCGAGGCCGTACAGATGGTACGAAAGGCTCATGAAGCTTACTGCGATTATGATGTATGCCTGATCGATTGGAAGATGCCGGATATGGACGGTATTGAAGTGACAAGGCGTATTCGGGAAGAACTGGGGACGGATACATTGATAATCATTATCTCTGCATATGATTGGAGCGACATTAAGGGAGAGGCAAGAAAAGCAGGAGTCAATGCATTTGTTGCGAAGCCATTGTTTGAATCATCTTTGTATCAAACTTTATCATCCGTAATTTCTTCGGATTCAGATGTGAAGGAAGAGTCAATATGTTCTACACCGCTATTATCAGGAAAGCGTATACTCCTGGCTGAAGATAATGAATTGAATCGGGAAATTGCAGTAGAACTGCTAAAAGAAACTTGTGCAAAGATAGATTGTGCAGAAAACGGAAAAGAAGCAGTCGAGCGTTTTGCGACTTCTCCTAGTGGCTATTATAATATTATTTTAATGGACATCCAGATGCCTGTTATGGGAGGCTACGAAGCGACAAGACATATTCGATCCAGTCATCATGCGGATGCACTGAATATTCCGATCCTGGCTATGACAGCTAATGCCTTTCGGGAAGATGAAGAAGAGGCGCTGGCATCTGGAATGAATGGACATATCGCGAAGCCGATTGATGTGAACTTGCTCTATGGAACCGTATCGGAACTAATAAAAAAGCAGCATAGTTTGTCGTCAGATAAAAGGAGGATATAATGTTACGAAACATGAAGATAAAATCCAGAATGCTATTGTCATACGGAATCATAATTGGCATGTGCCTCATTGCAAGCATTATCGCGCTGATTATGCTGAATAAGATTGGCAATAACCTATCCTCTTTTTATAACAACAATTATACGGTTACCGTCAATGTATGGTCTGCAAGAAGGGAAATGCAGTCAGCAAGAGGAGACATTCTAAATGCTATACTAGACTCCGATGAGAGTACGAGGAAGAATTACATAGAAAAGGCCAGCGATAGCCTTGCAGATATGCGTGCTGCATTTCCTGTTATCCGTAAAACCTTTAAAGGAGACATTCAGCTGGTGGATAGAGTGGAGACACTTTTGCAGCAGGCAGTCGTATATCGGGACCAAGTGTTTGAATTGATAGAATCCGGTCAGGGGGAAGAAGCTTACCGGGTCATGAAAAACAGTTACATACCTTTGCTGGATCAAATGGCGGATACGCTACAGCAGATAGCGGATGTAGCGGGACAGAATGCGCTTGTCATGGTGCAGGAAGGCGAGCAGGCGCAGATATCGGCGGTGATCGCAGTAATTGTAATTATTATATTCAGCGCGATACTGGCAGCCCTGATTGGGCTACGTATCTCCAACAGTATCCGAAAACCTGTAGATGAAATAGAACATGCTGCCCAGGAACTGGCAAAGGGAGAATTGGATGCAGCATTCGTTACCTATAAGTCGGAAGATGAACTAGGAGGACTATCCGGCAGCATTCGCGAACTGATAGATTATCAGAAGGCTGTCATTGACGATATTGACCATATTCTAAGATCTATGTCCAAAGGAAGCTTTATCGTCAGATCAAAGAAAGAAGAGTATTATAAAGGCCGGTATAAGCGAATTTTAATCTCGTTGAGAGAGATGCGCAAGAATCTCAGTAATACTCTGTGGCAGATAAGCCAGTCGTCAGAACAGGTCTCTTTAGGCAGCGAGCAAGTATCTTCAGGAGCGCAGAGCCTCGCTATGGGCACGGCTGAGCAGGCAAGTTCGATGGAAGAGCTTGCAATTGCCATAAACAGCATAGCATCCCATGTACAAGAGACAGAAGAGAATGCCAATGGCGCCCGGATACAGACGGATCAGGCAGGCGTGCAGGTGTCTATGAGCAATAGGCATATGCAGGAGATGATGGGAGCGATGGAGGAGATTAGTGACAGGTCTGACCAGATTGGCAAAATTATAAAAACCATAAACGATATTGCATTCCAAACGAATATACTGGCTTTAAACGCTTCAGTTGAAGCCGCAAGGGCGGGCAGAGCCGGGCAGGGCTTTGTTGTCGTTGCAAAAGAAGTCCGTTCCTTAGCCGATCAAGTGGCTGCCGCGTCGAAAGATACGGCAGAATTAATAGAAGAGACGGTCCAGGCGGTAGAAAAAGGGAAAAAGGTCGCAAGCATGACTGCAGAATCTTTAATAAAAGTTGTGGAAAGTATAAGACGGGTGGTATCAACTGTGGACAAGATTGCTGTTTCCTGTAAAGAACAGAGCAATTCCATTGTACAGATTAAATCAGAAGCGCATCAGATATCAGGCGTGGTACAGAGTAATTCAGCCACATCTGAAGAATTGGCGGCCGCCAGTGAAGAACTTTCCAGCCAGGCGCTGGTGCTGAAACGTTTATTTGGTCAGTTTGAATTAAAAGAGAATCTATAGTTTGCAGTTTCTGGAACTATAGACAGATTCCAGGCCTAACTATAGGAAGGGGGCAGGAGTTTAGTAACTCCTAGCCCCCAATTGTCCCATTCTCTAACTGGATAATTCGATCGGACTCTTTTGCCAGCCGCCTGCTATGCGTGACAACGATCACGTATTTTCCAATTTCGTGGGCGGTACGCTTTAGCAGATCGATGATTCCCTCTGCCGTGCCCTCATCCAGGTTGCCGGTAGGCTCATCTGCCAGCAGGACTTTGGCTTCGCTGGCCAGCGCCCTGGCTATGGCTACGCGCTGCTGCTGGCCGCCGGATAATTGCAGGATGCTGCGGTTCCAGTCCTCCTTTGGAATGTTTACTTTTTCCAGCAATTCTTCCGGGTTCTTTCGCCCGCCCAGGATCACGTTTTCTTTTGCGGTGAGATAGTCGATTAGATTGTAATTCTGGAAAACCAGAGAAACATGATGCTTCCTGTGATAATTTAATCCCCGCTTTTGAATATTTTCTCCGTTGTACAGGATATCGCCTTCGGTGGGCGTATCCAGTCCGGCCAGAAGCGACAAAAAAGTTGTCTTGCCTGCTCCGCTTTCTCCAACGATCGTATAAAATTTTCGTTCCTCAAATATCAGGGATACGTGCTCCAATATTTGTTTTGACTTTTGAGACTTATACGCATAACTTAGATTTCTGGCTTCTAAGATCATCTTTTAACCTCCTAATTCATCTGGCTTAATATGTCTCTGGGATGCTTCCTCAGAATTATGATGCCTGCCGTTGTGATGGATATGGCAATCAGGAGTGTCACCCCTACGGCATCAAGGAGAATGATTTCCCACGTGATATCAGCTTGTACGTCGACAACTTTCTGTTCTGCCTCTTCATAAGGCTTTGCGACCTTCCCTTCGTCCGCCATATCCTGTTGCTTTGCCTGCTCTATCTGCTGTTCCACCAGATAGTCAGCAATAAAAGAGGACAGAACAGGCGCGGCTGTATAAGAAAGGACAAGCGCGAGCAGGGAGATCATGAGGGCCTCCAGCAGCATCTGGCGGAGAATACGGATTTGGGACGTGCCGAGAGCCAGCAGTATGCCTGCCTCCTGCACGCGGCTTTTCATCCAGAAGACGAAGATCAGGCATAAGATTACAAAGCTTGCGCCTGCGATGATCCAGATCAAAACATTGCTTATGCTTTGCAGATCGTGGAAATTAGATGACATCGTGTCAAGGTTTCCATGATTGTCGATCAGATCATAGCGCTCCCAATTAATATCCACTTGCTTTATGGCCTCCTTTACGGAAGCGTATTCATCTACATCCGCCACTTTAAAATATGCTTTTGCAAACAGAGGATTATTTTCGTTTCCTTCCGCTTTTTCAGGAAATCTTAAATCTGTAAAAATAACGTTTTCAGAACGATAGGTATCCCCGGACATATAGGGGGCCATTTTTTGCCGTGTCTGATAGATGCCTATAATTTCCGCCTCGTAAATAGCCGAGCCTTCCCGGTCATGGCAGTCGTTAAATGCAAGATTATCTCCAATCGTCAGGCTGTTTTTTGCGGCCAGTTCTTCCGAGATGATGCAGACATCGGAATCTCTGCCTGTGATCATCCGTCCTGCTTTCAACGACAGATTGCCAGACAAGACATTGGAATCCATAGCCATATCGAGATTGCCGATCAGGCTTACTCCCTGGATATCTGCATTCTGATCTACGTCAGCGTCTTCAATCCGCTCAAAATTCACAGGATTTACCGCCATAGTGCCCGTTGTAATGTTGTAAGCAGATATTCCAGGGACGGCGGCAATTTTCCGGATATCTTCCAGCAATAATGTTTCAAAAGAATTATCGGTGCCGGACTGCCAGTTCTCGGTTCCGTTTATGATGGTCTTTTTCTGGTAATATCCTCCTAAGCTTCCTTCTTTATTCTCACCGATTTTTCTTGATAATGCCTCGATCCGCGCATGACGGTTTGCCTCGTTTTCTTCCAGCAAGAAGCCTGCGCCAATCGCCTGCCTTGCGGTGTCCGAGGTTGCGATGCTGGCGTTCTTGCTGGCCATGCCAGCGGTAAGCGAGAGGCTTATGATAAATACAGTAAGAAGTAGCAATATGCTTTTTACAGGCTTTCGCAGAACACAGCGCCAAGCCATTTGAATACTATTCATGATTCATCCCTCCATTTTGGCCAATGTATCTTTGGGATTGGCTCTCAGAATTGGAAATGCTGCGATTGTGACCGCGATCAAGATGATCAGGCCGCCCAGCCCGAGCAGGGAGAGTACATCACTGGCTTGCAAAGCCGTTTCCAAAGCAATGTCTGGCGTAGCGTTGCTGATGAATAGCGTCTGCAAGGCGTTCGCCAGAAAACTGCCCAGAGCGCAGGCTCCGGCAGCCGCCAGAATCAATACGGCGAATGCTTCTATAAGCGCCTGCAGGAAGATGCCGCCTTTGCTCCTTCCCATGCTTATATAGATTGCGGCTTCTTTCCGCCTGGATCTCATCCACATGCACAGCAGCAGGGACACGACGATTATTCCCGTGGCGGTGGAAAGGATGAGCATCAGCCGGATTACCCTGGCAGCCTGGTCAAGGGGTGCCTTCAACTGTTTATATAGGAGATCTGAAGCCGTGACTGCCGCCTTGTCCTGCAGCATTGATTCTAGCCGGATCCGCAGGCTTGCAAGTTTTTGGGGATGCCTCGTATAGACCGCCGCTTTGTCGTACCCATGGCTGCCAAATAATTTGGCATAAGTGGCATTGTCAATAAATATCTGATTTTCAATGCGATGAACGGAATCGGTCTGAGACGTTTGCTTCTGCTCATTTCCCGATCGGAATAATCCAACAATCTTTGTGGTAACTCCAGTCCCATCTTCGGTTATGAATCCTATGGCATCTCCGACCGCTAGACCGTTAGCATCCGCCAGAAGCGCGTTGACAACCGCGCCGCTAACCGTATCCGGGCCAATGTATTTCCCCTTCGTCAGATGATACTGGCCTTCCGAAAAAGCGCTGTCTTTTTCCAGCCGGTCGTAAGAAATGACCGCGGCTTTTTGATTGTCCTCATTGCCGGAAAGACTGTTCGTGATAGGGACGAATCCGTCAGGCAATACGCTTGCGTGGGCTGAACGGTTCACAAAAGCGACATCGTCAAGGGAAGATATCTGCCGCAGTTCTTCTTTTGTAATCCGGTGGTCTTGATCTGTTATTTCCACAATGACCTTTGAGCCTGTCTTTGCCTGAATTGTCTGTTCGGAATCCCCGAAGGCGCGCAGTATGATGGCCGCGCTTAATATCATACTGCTTACAAATAAGAGGACAAAGAACAGGAGAATGGATTTTCCCTTTTTACGGATCAAATATCGAATTGCAAGTTGATAAAAAGTCATTCTAATCACCACTTCCTGTTCCGGTTGCGTTAGCCGTCTGCCAGATCACTATCTTTGTGGCTGTAATAGTCCCGGAATCCTGATTCTCGCCAAAGACAAGTATGGAGGTCTGCTTTTTGATATCGGATAAGGATGCAGGACGAAAAGCAGTCTCTCCGGTAGAGGCATCCGATACAGCAATTTGAACCTCGCAGCCCTCTTGGTACTGGATGGTGATTTTTTCTGTCTCATCCATATGCTCCGGAGCAGCGATTATAGAGGTATCGCCATCGTCCTGCACGGGAGAAATAATGCAGCCGCTTTCTGTGAATTCCACGACATCTCCGTGCGCAAGCGCAGAAGCTGCCAGGCTGTCGATATCGCTTCCTGTATCAGGACTTTGCTGGGATTGTGAAGTGGCAGAGTCCGTTTCAGGCCTGCGGTCTTTCCCCGGAGAGGAAGTCTGGCATCCTGAGAGCATGACTGCGCACAGAGCGATGAATAGACCTTTTGCTAGTTGAGAACGTTTCATGTTACATTCCACCTTTCTTGATGAGATTGTGCCATAATTGTAGTGCGGATCCGCTCTAAAAATCCTCTATGACCGGATGCATTTCAGAAGGCTTTTTAGAGGATTTTTACAGGATTGTCTGATATACTTATTGATACCAGTATAATTAGGAAGTAAAGGATAGGATGAGACATGAAGATACTTCTTTTAGAGGATGATTTAGAACTGTGCACGTCTATTCGAGCAGAACTTGAAAAAAGCGGATATGTGGTGGACTGCTGTACAGATGGGGAGACCGCGATGCTCTATGCTCTGAATGCCGAATATGGATATGACCTGGCGATCGTCGACAGGATGCTTCCGATCATTGACGGGCTGACCATCATAAAGGCAATGCGTAGAAAAGGAATCCGCATTCCGATCATCATCACAACAGGCATGTCGGCAATCGATGAACGGATTGAGGGGCTGGATGGAGGCGCGGATGACTATCTGGTCAAGCCGTTCCATATCCGCGAGCTTCTTGCCAGGGTAAGGGCTTTGACAAGACGTCCGGCGAAGATACAGACAACGGATATCTTAAACTATGCGGATCTGGAACTTGATAAGTCAAGCCGAAAGGTATCAAGTCCGGACAGGACAATAATACTGACGGCAAAAGAGTCCGAATTACTGTATGTGCTGATGCGTAAGCCGGAAACGCTATACACAAGAGAGCAGCTGATTTTAAAGATATGGGGTGCAGACTCAGAGGTAGAATTAGGAAATGTTGATAACTATATTTCATTCCTGCGGAAAAGATTAAAAGAACTGAAAAGCAGCTGTGAGATAAAAACAGTTTATGGTGCCGGATATAAATTGGAGAAGAAAAATGTTAGATAAATTATATAAAAAATTAAATCTGATTGCCGTAAGTTTTACAATGCTGATCATTACAATGGTGATGGCGATCATAGGCTTCAATTATATCAGCACGGAAAAAGGGAACCAAAGCAGTTTCTTCCAGAGAATGGCCACCTTGCTTATCTATCAGCTGGAAGAGCATCCGCGGGACTATGAAGAACTTATGGAAGAATATGAGGACAGGTATGAGATTGCAGGCGTATTAAAAGACGAAAGCGGCCGGATATTATATCAGGGCCATGCCGCTTCTTTGGCCAATGCAGACAAGCAGCTGGCAGATCTGCAGAAGCAGACGATTGTGCAGACGCCGCCAAATAAAGAAAGACTCGGTTCGACACAGCAGGGAGGCATCTATGAAGTTCAAGGAGAATTCCATGAAAAGTATTAGGGAATACCTGCATCGATCGATTCCAAAGAAGGCAGTTTCTATCAGCTATCTCTTATTTACAGACAGAAAAGCCCGCTGGAAATAATGAAAAAACATCTGCCGTTCTATCTTGGAGTCTGGCTTGCGTCTTTGCTGGGGATTGCCTGCCTGATAAGTCTTGTGTTAAAAAGAGCCTTTAAGCCAACGGAAAATGTATTAAAAAGTCAGAAAGAATTTATAGCATCGGCATCTCATGAATTAAAATCACCACTTGCCGTAATCATGGCAAATGTAGAGAGGATCAGTGACTTGAGCACGATTGATCCCCAGGCCGGCAGCGCATTAAAAACGATAGATTCTGAATGCATGCGGATGTCAAAACTGGTCAGGGATATGCTGCTTCTAGCCGCATCTGACGCAGGAACCTGGACTCTGAATAAGGGACCCGTTGATGTAGATACGTTGCTGATCACGCTATATGAGGCATATGAATCCATCTGCAGGAAGAATCGCATTACTTTGAAGATGGATTTGTCAGATGTAAGTTACCCGGAACTTTATACGGATAAGGAACGTATTTTTCAAATACTGAATATTTTTATGGAGAATGCTCTCGAGCACTCTATAAAAAATACTCTGATTCAAATACAATGTATGGCAACTGGCAGGGAAATCACGTTTTATATCATAGATCATGGGCAGGGAATCGCAGAGGAGGACAGGCCTTATATTTTTGACAGGTTCTTTTGCGCAGATAAGTCCCATGCGGCTAAGTCTCATTTTGGACTGGGACTTAGCATTGCCGCTGAACTGGCAAAGATGCTGGGCGGCACGGTTGGCTTTAAGGATACGAAGGGTGGGGGCGCAACATTTTATGTCACCATTCCGGCCAGATCTTAATTCTTGCGTATGTCGGAATTATGAACTATATTAATAGCATGTGGTGAAAGATTCGGAAGCGTTGGGCGCTTCTTTGCATGGCAGCGGCTGTGAGGAGGAAAGGGATATGGACAGAAAGATAAAACATGGGCGGGGGATGGCGCAGATACGCCTGATTGTGGAGGTGGCAGCCATCGTGGGCTGCATCGCCTTTATAATTCGTGTATCGAACCGGCTGGAGTCAGCGGGAGAGTCAATGGGAGTCTCCTTTCTTTTTATGGCTCTGCTTTTTGTGGGGATGTATGTGGCCTTTTTCCTGCAAATATTGATTCATGAGGCGGGACACTTGATATTTGGACTTCTGACGGGATACCAGTTCCGCTCTTTTGACATTGGCGGCTTTACGTGGGTCAAAGAGGGAGAGAAAATCCGCTTTCAAAGGACAGCGCTTTTCGAAGCGATGGGACAGTGCCAGATGTACCCGCCGCAAATAAGAGATGGACGCAGTTCCTGTCTGCCATATCATCTTGGGGGAGTTCTCTTGAACCTTGTATCCGCAGCCGTATTTGCAGTGGGGGCATTGGGGCTTAAGGAGCACCTTGTCCTGTCCGCCTGGCTAGCGATTATCGCAGTATTTGGCGCATTATCGGCATTTAGCAATGGAATCCCAGTCCCAGGCGGCTTGGTTCATAATGATGGATATAATGCGGCCTGTCTGTGGAAGAATCAGGAAGCCCTGGATGCTTACTATATTCAGGGGCAGATCAGTCGGCAGCAGGCGGAAGGGATCCGTATGAAAGAGATGCCCGGGGAATGGTTTGAGATGCCGAAGCAAGAAGCCCTAAAGAATGGCACGATTGCCGTAACAGCAGTGCTTGCCTGTGCCCGCCTGATCGATCAGATGAGATTCAAAGAGGCTGGGCAGACGATAGAAAGACTGCTTTCTATGGAGACAGGCATAACCGGGATGCACCGCGGCCTGCTGACTGTCGAGCTGATATACTGCGAGCTGGTTGGGGAAAATCGGCAGGATCGGCTGGAAGCCCTGCTGGACGAAAAGCAGGAAAAGTTTATGGCACACATGAGAAAGAAACTGCCTGTACTCCGTACGGAATATGCCTATGAACTGCTGGCGGGGAAGGATGAAGCAGAAGCGAAGCGTTTCCGGGAGCAATTTGAAAGCGCTGCCGCCGAATATCCTTATTTGGGCGAACTGGCAGGAGAACGGGAACGAATGGATTATGCCAGGAAGATTGCCAAAATAGAACAGGGAGGTTAAAAGAATGCAGGAGATCTTAGTGCTGGAAGATGACCGGGAACTGGCAGAGGGAATAGAGATGGCCCTGATAAGCGATGATCTTTCTTTCACGCTTTGCGGAACAGTTATGGAAGCAAAGAAGATGCAAAGAGAAAAGCGGTTCGATTTGCTGATTCTGGATATTAATCTTCCGGATGGAAGCGGGCTGGAACTTTGCAGAGAGATCAGACGGGGAAGCAAAGTGCCTATCATGCTTCTGACCGCCAGGGATATGGAACTGGATATTGTAAAGGGCCTGGAGTGCGGCGCGGATGACTATATCACGAAGCCCTTCAGCCTGATGGTGTTAAGGGCGAGGATCCGGGCGCTGCTTCGCCGCAGTGCAGGCGGCTCAAAGCAGGAGTATGTAAAGGAGCCGTTTCGTTTCTGCTTTGAAACTATGGAATTCTATAAGGATCATATCCCGGTGGAACTTAGCCGCACGGAACAGAGGATCCTGTATCTTCTTGTCACTAACGCAGGCAGGATACTTACCAGGGAGCGGCTGATGGAGTGGGTCTGGCCGGAGGGAACGGAATACGTGGAAGACAATGCCCTGTCCGTTGGAATCCGGCGTCTGAGGGACAAGCTGGAGGATAGTCCCTCCAAGCCAGAATATATAAGAACCGTATATGGGAAGGGATACATATGGCAGGAATCGCAGGAACTATAATATTACTGTTGAGTGCAGTCGCTTTTTTGCTTGCAAGGGATTGCAGGAATAAGAAGAAAGAGATGGAAGTCTTGCTGCAGCGTCTGGATGATGCGCTTAATGGAGAAGTAGAAGCATCTGCGTATGACGAATCCTTGGATTCGGCAATTACAGAACGGCTGGACAAACTACTTAGAAGTTCCAGTATGGGCAAAGAAAGGGCATACCAGGACCGGGACAGGATAAAATCCCTGATTTCCGATATCTCCCATCAGATTCGCACGCCCCTTTCTAATATTATGCTATATACCGGACTGCTGCAGGAAAAGAATCTGGATGGACAATCCCGGCTGCTTGCGGATAAGATACAGGGGCAGGCAGAGAAACTGGATTTCTTCATGAAAGAACTGGTAAGATCATCCTATATGGAGACGGATATGATTGTTGTCACCCCGCAGACAGCCTCGGCAGAAGAACTGATCGACAGGGCCTGCCAGGCAGTAGAAGTGGAGGCGCTGAAAAAGAGGATTCTGATCAGGAAGCCAGAAGGGGAGCGGATCTTCTGCAAGTTCGATATGGAGTGGACGCTGGAAGCGGTGAGGAATATTCTGGAGAATGCGCTAAAGTATTCGCCGGAAGGTTCGGAAGTGCGTATAGAGATTGCTCCAAACGAAGCCTTCACCTGCATCAGGATTCAGGATGAGGGAATCGGGATAAGGGAAGAAGAACAGGGGCTGATATTTGAACGGTTCTATCGTTCCCGGGATGTGAAGAAAGAGCCGGGAATGGGGATCGGCCTATATCTGGCCAGAGAGATTATAGCCAGGCAGGGAGGGTATATCGAGGTCCGGTCCGAGTATGCCAAAGGAACCTGCTTTTGCATCTATCTTCCCAATTTTTGATGGGACACCGCAGGAATGTGCTTCGGCACATTCCTTTTCTGTCAGAATTGTCACATTTGAGAAAGATTTGAGAAAGAAGCATTTGCTATATTATTTCCAGGCGCCGGATGGCGCGAATATAGAGATATGGAGGTACGATATGGACATATTGGTTACAGAGAACTTAAAGAAGTACTACCGGATGGGAGAAAATGTAGTAAAGGCTTTGGATGGCGCCAGTCTTTCGGTCCGGCAAGGAGAATTCCTGGCGATCGTGGGTAAGTCCGGAAGCGGCAAATCCACGCTGCTTCATATGCTGGGAGGATTGGATTGGCCGACCAGCGGGAAGGTGATGATTGGACAGAAAGATATATCTCCCATGGATAAAGATGAACTTACGATATTCCGCCGGAGGAAGATAGGCTTTGTATTCCAGAACTATAACCTTCTTCCGCTGATGAATGTATATGAGAATATCGTCCTGCCCATCAAGCTGGACGGCATCCGTCCACAGAAGAGTCATGTCAATGAGATTATTAAAATGCTGGGCCTGGAGGACAAAAAGTCGGCTATGCCCTCCCAGCTCTCCGGGGGCCAGCAGCAGAGGGTGGCGTTAGCGAGGGCTCTGGCAGCCAAGCCGGCCATCATTCTGGCGGACGTAAACTGAACCCCATGTGCTTACTGTACATAGAGTGTACACAGTAGGATTACATGACAATATAGGTACATGATACACAAGTAATGAGAAAAAATGTGTATGGAGTAGGAAGAAAGTATTAATATCTGGTATGAGGGAAGAGAGCCTTGTAGCAGTTTTTTTATTGTCAATAATAGACAGGTTTACAGGAGGTATTTTGGTGGTATGTGTGAATAGCTTTCTCGTGGAAAACAAGGTAGTGTTGTGGTTGAAAAGGAAAGGAGAAGCATAAAATGAGTAAAAAATTTACAACACAACAGAAACTTATGCAGGCAACGCAGTATGGAATACGGGTGTATGCACAACAACGAGGAAACGGTAATGATAGTGAACGTTTAAAACTGGAGAAGATTGCAAATGAAATAGGAGAGTATTGGGGATTGGAGAAATCTGTGTCAGGTTATCCGAAACTTTTTGAGGAAATTATGCTTCAGGGGCTTTGGAGATATGCCAGTGAAATGCAATATACGCATGGAGAAGCGGAACAAGAACGGATCAAAGAAATATTGGATTTGGTGCATGAAATCCAGAATCAATAGTTTGGACCAATATAGCCAGGCAGCAAAAAAGGAGAAACCGCAAGACATACTTTCAAAATTAAAGGGAATGAAAGAAAAGTCACAGCCTCATGTGATTGAAGCTATGACCTTTCTTTTCCCTCGATGAGATATTCATAGGAAACATTAAAAATCTCAGTAAGCGCTTTTAATTCCACATCTGTGACGTAACGCTTATTGGTCTCAATTCTGGTGATCACATTTTTATCCATATCATATCCATTCAGCTGAAGCTGGTAGGCTAAGAGCCGCTGTGACATATTATGCTGGCGACGGAGTTCAATGAGCCTTTGGCTGATCAGGTTTTTCTCCCCGGTGGATGTTTTCGGTTTCGGCATATTTCTAATCCCTCCTGCAAATAGTGTTGGCAGGTTTGTCTCACTTTTTGCACTTTTTCTATTGATTTTACATGGGATTAGGAATACAATCGGTTGTAAAAGTGAGACAAGAAATATACGGAAATAGGATGATGGAATCGGTTGAAGAAAAACGGAGAGAATAAGAAAGAGCAATAGTACAAGAGAAATTTAAGAAGTGGCTGCTTTTCCGGTTTAGAGAAGCCCGGAAAAGAATGCGTTGATATCGGTATGGAAGATTTTAGCAAGGGCAACAAGTACCGAAACCTTGATGTTCATACGGTTAGTTTCCAGTTTGGCATAGGTACTTTTGGACATAGAAATTCCCATCAGGTTCAATTTTGCGACAACCTGATCCTGGGTAAGTTTATTCGCATAACGGATTGCCTGTATATTTTTTCCGATATCCATATCTGGTCTGATTTTCTGTATCATAAAGTCCTTCCATTTCTTGAATATTTCGCAATAAAGAAACTTTATATTGATTTTACTGGTTTCGCTTTTTATAATGTTTCGTAATAAGGAATTATTTGCAAGAAGGGTGATAGGTATGCACCAAAGGGATATAGAGCGGTTTGCTTTCCTGCTTTTATGCGGAAAGCGTGACAGGGAAATCCTGCTGGGAAAGGAAAAAATGACGTTTTCAGATTTGGACAGGCTGACGTATGTTTCTGATTTTCTAGGATTGAAGCTGTATAACTTAGAAATCTGGAATGAATATGCAGGACAGTTCAGTGAACAGTTTCGGCAGTTGGAATTGCTGTATGATGAAACCTGCAGCATTGTGTCCTGGGATCCGACAGAAGCAGATGAGCATTTACATGATAAATGGCTTCAGGAGTTTTGTACTCAGGTAGCGGATCAGGAAATGCGGAAACAGCTGGAACAGATCATCAAACAACAGTATCAGGAAAAAGAGATGGTAGATCCCACGGAGACAGACATCGTGTAGGTGTTTATCTTTTTTACAGAAAAGTGAAAAAGAAATTATAAAAGATAAAGAATGGAGATCCTGATAATAAATTTCAATTACTCATTAAAAATGGGGGATTTATTACTTGGTGAAAATATCATTTTTTGAAAGATGTTGACTCATTGATGTAGCAGTATTCTATGCAACTTTATACTTAGTTATTCTATAGCTAGAGATAGGAAATTTTTTCAAATTAAATAATATGGAAATGTAAAAAGTAGAAAACATACAGGAATATCGAAAAACATAGTTAAACTATATATAACAACACAAATGCAGAAAAATAAAGAATAATATATTGACATTGAGAAATATATGAGTTATTATATCGAATGAAAGGAGAAGGAAAGATGAATAACACAATCCTGAAATCCTTATCTGTAGAGAATTTTACTTCGTTTGCAGATAGGATTACATTTACAACAGAGACAGACATTAGTAAAAAAGAATTTCTTAATAACACATTTGAAAGTAGAGACATGATGTTTAATAAAGTGTCTTTTCTGTATGGTGCAAATGGTTCGGGAAAGACTTTCTTCTGTAAAATCATAAGAGAGATTCAAAGATTATTAGACTGGTCACCATTGTTGGCAATGAACAATTCTCAATTACTCTCTTTACCACAATTTAAAGAAATTGATGCTCCGGTAAAGCAATTTATGTTTGATGTGGCTTATCAAGAGCGTCCATCGAAGTTTGCAATAGAGATTGTTCTTGATGAAACTACATATTATTATGAGTTTTCGGTACGAGAAAAAAAGATTGAATCAGAGTTGCTCACAAAAAAATATCGTAGAACAGAAAAATTACTTGAAAGAACATCTTCCTTGTATAAAGATATTGTTTTACGCTCTGAATTAAAAGATTTTGAAAATAAGAAGCAGGCAGTTAAAGAAGAGGCTCTATGTCTTCCAGTAGCCGCATTATTGAACAACAGTTTGGCGTCTAAAATTGTTGACGCTATACAAGGAATACAAGTTGTTAGTATGACTGCAGCGAGATTAAAGCCTACGAAATCGAAAGAATCATTTTCAGAGGAGCGATTAAGAAAATATATTAATATTCTCCAGAAAGCAGATCCTACGTTAAGAGATATAAAGGTTTCTTTTGAAGAAGAAGAGATTGACCGTCAAAAAATTGAGACGGATGATTTTGAAAATCGAGAAATCATAGCTACTAAAACGACGGTAGGGGTAGATACGGCACATGCTGTTTATGAGAATGGAAAGGAGACAAGTAGTACACCTATGACTTTCTTTGCAGAAGAATCATTAGGTACTGTAAAACTTTTCACGGCATTACCATATCTGTATGATATTTTGGAATCAGGAGGGGTGCTTGTTATTGATGAGATTGAAAATGGATTGCATCTTTCTCTGGCTAAGGAGATAATTGGGCTTTTTACTAATGAGGAGAGTAATCCAAATCATGCACAACTTATATGTACATCGCATCAGCCACTTCTAGTTTCCGGTGAATATAGACGAGACCAGGTTTGGATTACGAGTAAAGATTTATATGGAAAAAGTTCATTACATAGAATGAGTGATTTGAAGACATCACGTGCAAAAGTTAATTTAACTAATCGAATTATTGAAGGGGCATTTGGATGTAACCCAGAAATGTTTTTTGAAAAATAACACATAAAATATGAAAAAGAAAAACACCGAGTTGCAGCCCGGTGTTCTGCAGGACGACAAAAGCAGCAGCCGTCGCTACAATATTAATAACCGTAACCATTGTATCACGCTTAATTGCTGTTTGCAATATGAAATTTGTGTCCAGAAAGGCAAAAAAATGCAGACTTTTTCTAAAAATGTGATTGAATATAGTAACTGTAAATTAAATTTTTAGAAAGAGGTATTTTTATGAGATTAAAGTACAAATATTACATTTGCCAATGCGGTAGAAAAGTTATTCCGTTTACCAACCCATGTAAATGTCCACATTGTGGGCGTATTACCCGTTTGAGATAAGGTAGGTGGGAAGTATGGGAAAAAATCAACATGTGACACCTCATCCAGATGGTGGATGGCAGGTAAAAGGACAAGGAAATAGCCGTGCAACGCTGAGGACTACAACTCAGAAAGAAGCAATAGATCGTGCACGTAGTATTTCACAAAACCAAGGATCTGAATTAGTTATTCATCGACCAAATGGACAAATTAGAGATAAAGATTCTCATGGAAGAGATCCATTTCCACCAAGAGGATAAATAGCTGAGAGGTAGTATGCCTGGATAGGGCATACTATCTCTGGTTTTAAGAGAAATGATGAAAACAAAAATTACAGCGGAGGTAATGATGTCAGTCGAGCAGTATCAAAAAAGTGTAAATACATTGGATAAAGAAATAGCAACTCTAGAAAAGAAGAAAGTAGAAGCTGATAAAAAATGTGCAGATATCCAATCGAAAATTAATTCGATTCAGAAGAATATTGCATCTAGAACTTCAGCTAATATGGTAGCTAGTAAAAAGAAACAAATAGCTAGTTTACAGGCGGAATATTCTAAAAAGATGTCTTCTAGTGCAGATGTTGGGAGAAAAATATCAGATAAGCGAAAAAAAGAAATGATGCATATTTGAAGTTACAGAAAGCACAGAAGGAAGAACAAAAAAAGCAAGAAATGTCATTAAAAAAGATGCAGAAAGCATATGAAAATAAAATAGAAGAACTTAATAATCAAGCAGTATTGCAGTTGCGTACAAATGATAATATCGAAAAAACGAACAATCAGCAGGAAATGGAAGAATATGATGTATTCGTTTCCCATGCATGGGAGGATAAAGAATCTTTTGCGGATGAATTTGTAGAATCTTTAAGAGAGTGTGGAGCTAAGGTATGGTATGATACAACCCAAATAAAATGGGGCGACTCTATGAGAAGCAAGATAGATGACGGGTTAAGGAAGTCTAAATTTGGCGTAGTAGTATTATCACCTGATTATATCAAGGATGGAAAATATTGGACAAAGACAGAATTAGACGGATTATTTCAGATAGAGAGTGTTAATGGGAAAATGCTTCTTCCAGTCTGGCATAATCTTACTAAAAAAGAGGTTATGGAATACAGCCCAATTGTTGCGAGTAAATTAGCAATGACAACGGCGAATATGACTCCGCAGGAAATGGCAAAAGAATTGTACAAATTATTATCTGAAGAATAAATATTGAATAAAAACAATATAACAATCGGAATAAACAGTTTTATTGTGCTCCGATTGTTCTTTAAATAATAAATTCCGATATGGCAGACATGGTGAATGGATATTCTCCGAGTGTTATGTTAGTGTGCAAGAGATAATGATAAATACCAGCATTTAGGAGATATGGAAGATAAACTATAACTTTCACAATTGTATGAGAATACAAGAAAAGAGAAATCTGCGACAGCAAAAATGCTTTCTTAGATTTTCTACCATTTCAATATGATGTTCTGTAAAATGAAAGCGATAACAAATTAGAATTGAGTACAACTCTATATAATAAAATGATTGTTTACAGAACTGGAAGGTGTAATTATGTGAAAGTTGAAGATATAAGTAGAAAGTAGGAGTTTAGAAAATGCTACTATATCATGGAACTCTACTAGAAAGTGGAGAAAAGATTATTCAAGAAGGAAAAATACGATGCCAAATTAAAAGAAGTCATGAAGGATATGAGAATATTATTGAAGGTACGACAGATGGATTTGTGTATTTGACACAGAATTTATATACTGCATATTATTATGGAAATATTCTACTTTTGGATCAGGATGACTATAATAAAAAGTATGTTTACATATTCAAAATAGAAATACCTGATGATAATATTTTATTAGAACCTGATTTTGACGAGTTAAAAGTAAGAAATAAGGTATATTCTAAAATATTACATGGAAAGAATGTTTGGAAATGTGCGGTTGTGCAAGAATAAGACAGGATATTACTATTAAAGGATTAGAATACATTAAGTTACCGGGAACAGGGAATAGACTTGAAGATATACAAGATGTAAAAATATGTTGTGAATTGTCCAAAATGCAATTGGGATATGCAAGAAGTTATGGAGAATTGGAAAAAGAGGTAGAAACACGTTGGAAATGGAAAAAGTTTGATGAATAAAGCAAACTTATAAGGATAGCAAAAAATAATGGAAGAAAGAGAATGTAACATGGAATCATCTGTTGCAAGTAGGTATTCCATGTTATTTATTATAGTTAGATAAAAAAATCACTGGAGAGGTAGTAGAAAGAATTGGAATAAATTGGAACAGATCATCAAACAACAGTATCAGGGAAAAGGGATGGTAGATCCCACAGAGACAGACATCGTATAGGTGCCTGTCTTTTTTCGCAGAAAATTAGGAAAAAGATTTCGAAGGGAGGTGATAGGAAACGTGAGTATCAGTATCCATGAGTTGCTGGCAGTAGCCAGGGAATCGGAAGGTGTGAAGGCAGTTAAGGGGGATGACATATTGTGTGAGAAACGCTTTGCGCCAGATACCCGGTATATGGTGGAGTTTTTGCTATTGGAACAAAAGGAACAGTTTGGAGAAAAGGGAGAGTATCATCGTTATTTTTTGACTAAGGAATCATATCGTGAATTGATCGATCTGCAGAATCAGGGAGTCCTGCGCTTTCAAAAGCAGGCGCTTGTTTTAGAGGGGACGCTGCATTATCTTCCAGCCCAGGCATTTGTCCGGGACCGGGAGTAGGAAGCTTAACAGGCTGGAAAAGAAAAAGTCTTTGCAGGAGCATGGCTCCGAGTCCGGGAGCTCTTTTACCGGAAATTTTTATAGAACGAGAAAGAAGGGAGTGGTAAGCGATGATCATTGGAATCGACCACGGGTATTACGCCATTAAAACAAAACAGGTGTGTTTCCCAACAGGGCTGATGCGATACACCTATGAACCTTATACTATGCAGAATGTTCTCCAATACGGAGGCGCTTATTATGTGTGTGGAACTGGGCGGCAGACTTTAGTGAAGGACAAGACTGCCAATGACAATTATTATCTTTTGACTCTGGCTGCACTGGCACAGGAGATTCGGAAGCGGAAAGGGGAGAAATCTGCCAAGGTTGTTCTTGCAGCCGGACTTCCCCTTACCGGATTTGGAAGGGAAAAACAGAAATTTAAGGAATATCTGTTTCGGAAGGAACAGCCTGTCCGCTTTTTCTACGAAGGGGAGCGCTATGAAATCCAGATTGAAGATGTGAAACTGTTCCCCCAGGGATACTCGGCTCTGGCTCTTTATCCGGAATACTTAAAAGATGAACCCTCTGTTCTTCTTGTGGATATCGGAGGATGGACGGTGGATCTGATGCGCCTTGATAATGCTGTTCCTAATGCAGCTACCTGCAGGAGTCTGGAACTGGGTGTCATTCGCTGTATGGATGAGATTCTGGAACAAGTGCGCAGAAACACCGGGCTGTCGATAACAGAGACACAGGTTGAGCGCATCTTACAGGGAAAGTCATGCAGCATGCCTGCGGAAGTGGTGTCTTTGATCGAGAAACAGGGCAGGCTTTACATTGAAAAGATATTGTCTGCGATCACCGAGGCGGGCTTTGATCTGCGGGCAGTTCCTTCCATTTTCATGGGAGGCGGGGCTACTATTTTTCAGCACCGTGTAAGCACCCAGGACCGCCTGTGTCGCCCGATTTACCTCACAGACATCCATGCCAACGCAGCCGGATATGAACGGATTGTGGGGCAGATGAGGACGCTGTGAGCCGCCCGGTCTTTTCCTTTCGCCCAAACCTTAAGAACCCGGAGCATGAAAAAGCGTGGCGGCTTTTGCTGGAAGTTCCGGCAGGACAGAGGAATCAGTATCTAGTGGATGTGATCTTAGAAAAAGACGAACGGGAAACTTTACGGAAATTGATTCAGGAGACTGTTCGGGAAGAACTGAAAAGTGGCGGTATGGAACAAATGCCAGCATGTGAAAAGGAAGAAATTCCCGGTCAGATGCTGGATTTTTTATTTCAGATGGAGCAGGAGTAAAGGGGGTGAGGCCTATGGACAAAGAAAATATGGCATTGTTGGATCTGCTTGGGTTTTGCATACATTTGACATGGATTCTTTAGTGGGTATTGTGAATAGCTTTCTTTCAAACTTTGGAGTATGTTGTGTATAACAAAACGAAAGGGGAAAACGCTTATGGCAGAGATGAAGAACATATGCGGAAAGATTCCGGTGGAATTACATGAGAAGGTAAGAGCCGAGATCGAAGAGAAAGAAACGAGTACACAGATATTTATCCGGCAGGTGATTGAAGAACACTTTAACAGACTGGAAGGCAAAGGAGAAGAGAGCATGGAAAAAAGAACATTAGCAGTACAGGTCACAGAGGAATTATTCCAAAGAGTCAAATGGGTAGTCGCGAAGGAAGGTATCAAACAGAAAGATTTTATCATCCGCATCATCGAGAAAGCGGTGGAAGAGGTAGAAGCCAAATGGCAGGAGCTAGAGCAGCCGGAAGAAACCGCAGAAGCAGACAGAATGGAAGAGTCTACAGAAGAGACTGATGAGGAAGAGATTATCGAAGAGGAAATTGAAGAGATGGAAACTGCGGAGGAAGAACCTGACGATGAGAGCTTCGAAGAATCCACAGAACTGGACGAGGAAGAACCAGATCCAGAACTTCCCGAAGATGCAGATGAGGAAGAAGAACTGCCAGAATCCGAGGAAGAAACCGAAGAGATTGCATAATGCCAAACAAATAGAACTATAAAACTTGCAGGCGGTGTGGGAAAGAAACCATGCCGCCTGTTTTTTCTCAGCAAAGGAGGTTGATAGCCGCAACCATTCGATTTTTTGATTTATTCAGCGGGATCGGGGGATTCCGGGAAGGGTTAAGACGTGCAGACGGTTTTACCTGTGTGGGGCACTGCGAGGTGGATGCTTATGCGGATAAGAACTACCGATTGCTGTTCGACACAGAAGGGGAGTGGTTTTGTAATGACGCAAGAAAAATCGAAACAGACCGAATGCCAGACTTTGATCTTTTGTGTGCAGGATTTCCTTGCCAGGCATTCTCTATCGCCGGAAAGCGGGGAGGATTTGCAGATGCCAGAGGAACTTTGTTCTTCGAGATTGCCAGACTGGTTGCAGACAAGCGACCTGCGTATTTCATCCTTGAAAATGTTCCCGGACTGCTTTCGCATGACAAAGGCAGGACGTTTCACACCATCCTCAGTACGTTATCTGAGCTGGGGTACGGTGTGGAATGGAAAGTGCTTAACAGCAAGGATTTTGGAGTCCCCCAATCCAGAAAGCGGGTGTATCTTGTCGGATATCTTGATCGAAGATGTGCCGGAAAAATATTACCTTTCCCAACAGCAAATGGAACGCCTCTTGTTCAAGTCCAGACGGGCAGACAGGGGAAACGGATCTACAAAGCCGAAGGCTTAAGCTGTACTCTGACTTCCGGAGCCGGAGGTGTGGGTGGTAAGACAGGGTTGTATGAGGTAGGTATTCCTATTAAAGAGAATACCAAGCAGGGTTATAAGATGGCGTATCCGAGAGATAGCATTGACTTAGGCTATGCAGGAATGAACACACGGAGAGGGCGTGTGGGGCATCAGATTGCCCATACCCTGACCACCGGAATCCAGCAGGGAACGCTTCATTTTGTGGATCTGTCTCCACCTCCTCTTATCACAGAGCATTGCAGATGTCTGAATACCAGACAGTCTGGCATCCATAATCACAAAGGGGAATGTTCCGGTGTCTTAAAAGAGGAAGGTGCCAGGGCAGTGCTGACTCCGGGAAGGGAAGAAACCCGGCAGAATGGCCGGAGGATGAAGGAACCGGAAGAGCCGATGTTTACCATTACTGCCACAGACCGCCATGGAGTTGCCTATCGGGGCAGAATCCGAAAACTGGTGCCAAGGGAGTGTCTGCGGCTGCAGGGTTTTTATGACTGGCAGATTGACCGTACCGAACAGGATACTTCGGACAGCCAGCTTTATAAACAGGCGGGAAATGGAGTGACCGTCAACGTGATCGAAGCCATAGGAACACTTCTTCGGCAGGCAGATGCGGAAATCCGGGCAGAGGATGAAAAGACAAAGAGGTAAGGCGGTATGGCAATTGGAATTCAGGATCAGTACTTCGGTACAGAAATTGAAATGACAGGTATTACCCGTCAGAGGGCTGCAGAGGTAGTCGCAGAACTATTTGGAACAAGGGCAGTTTGTGATGGTGGGTATTATGGAGTCTGGTCTGTGACAGATCAGGAAGGGAAGAAGTGGAAGTTTATGTATGATGGCAGTATCTATACGGAACGCAGGGAGCGTGGACGCATGGTTCGTGCCGGAAGTGAATACAGTACCGAAATGGTCAGTCCCAAACTTTCCTATGGAGAGATGGGCAAATTGCAGGAAGTAGTGCGGTGTTTGAGGCGCCATGGGGCAAAGGTGAATGCGTCCTGCGGGCAGCATGTTCATGTGGACGCTTCCAACCATACCCCAAGAAGCCTCAAAAATGCTATGACCATCATGTATTCCAAAGAGGATATTCTGTTCAAGGCATTGAAAGTACAGACTTCCAGAGAAAGCAACTATTGTCAGAAAGTACGCCCCATTGTGCTGGAAAAAATCCGCAGAATGCCAAACAACACCATTTCCATGGAAAAGCTGAAACAGATCTGGTATGGAGGCAGGGATGGAAGTCATAATCATTATGACAGTAGCCGATATTATGCCTTAAACCTTCATGCGGTGTTTTCGAAGGGAACGCTGGAATGGCGGTGTTTTGAAAGCACTCTCCATGCAGGAAAAGTACGGGCAAATATCACGCTGGCTCTTGCCATTTCCGCTCAGGCCATCAATCAGAAATGTACCCAGATGCGGAAAACAGAGATTACCGAGAATCCTGCGTTTACATTCCGTACCTTTTTACTGCGGTTGGGGCTTATCGGACCGGAATATAAGAATGTCCGGGAACATCTGCTTGCCAACCTGGAAGGGGATCGGGCGTGGAGATATGACCGCAGTCAGTATGAATGTTTGAATAGAAATCATCGGGCAGAGGATGCCCGATAGGAGGTAGAGATGAAAGAAACGTATTATTTTGCCTATGGCAGTAACATGAACTTAGACCAGATGGCGTACCGCTGTCCGGCAGCTTTTGTTGTGGAGAATGTCAAGCTGGACGGGTATCGCCTGACTTTCTGTGGCAGGGGAAAGGGAAGCGGTGTTGCTACCATTCTGCCAGAAGAGGGAAGCCGGGTGGAAGGAGTGCTTTGGAAACTCACACCGGAGTGTGAAAAAAGACTGGACTTTTATGAAGGATATCCACACCTGTATGGAAAGGAGCCTGTTCTTGTTCAGGGAAAGGATGGTGTGAAACGGGAAGTCATGGCATATACCATGAATGCACCCTATAAGGATCAGCCTGCCATTCCCTCAGACCTTTATTTTATGGGGATTGTGGAAGGCTGCCATCAGAATGGGATTTCCAGCCGCTCTGTGACCGATGCGTTAAAGCGTGTCCGGGAGGAAGTGGGCAGACAGAAACCCAGCCAAAAGAAAACAGAAGTCAGCAGATAACAAAGCCGCAGGGGAAAGCCTCTGCGGTATTTTTAACGAAAAAAGGAGAATGCAATGAAGAGTAGGAATATCAAAACAAGACTTGCAGCCTTTGGGCTCGCATTGCTCATGGGCATTAGTCCGCTTGGAAATTTGGCGGATGTCCATGCGGCAGAAATGCAAAATCTTTCAGAACCAGTAACAGAGAATGCAAAAATATTTGAAACGGAACAGACAGAGGAGGTTTCAGAGGTTACCGGACAGCTGGTAACAGCAGAAGATATCACGAAAGACATTTCCGACAAGGATTTTATGGCAGAGACTTGTATGGAAGGCATCCATTACGATTTGGAAAAAGAGGATGTTACCTTAGAACGGATCGAAGCAGAGGATGGAAGTGCCTACCATCCAGACCAGGCAGGGACTTATATTGCAACTTACTGGGTTGTGCCAAAAGATGCGCGTGACAGTTATTCAGTTACTCGTAAGATTATCCTGACGGATACGGAAGGACAGGCCCATGCAGAAGAAAACGGTGGGCAGAAACAGAAAGAGGATACGAAATCCGAAGAAGATTCGGAGACGCCTGTGCAGGAGATCCCGGATGTGGAAGTAACGGTATCCGGGGAAGATGCAGATGCACAGGCAGCAAGGGAACTGGAAGAAAAGATTGAGGATGGGGAAGTGATGATGCTTTCCGGTGCAGAAAATACCTTTACTGCAAGGGAAACCGTACATCTGGAAAAAGGAGAGACCATTTACTATCCAAGTTATATTGGAAATTATCTGACCTGCTGGTTTACGGTGAATGGAAAGATTGCCTACTGTCTGGAATCCCATCGCTCTTCACCGCCGAGTGGAGATTATATAGCACAGGTGCTTGACAGCAATAAGAATTTGCAGAAGGTGCTGTATTATGGCTATGGCGGCGCCGGGGATATTACCGGAAGTTATCTGTCCGGGAAAAGTGCAGAAGAGAAATATGTATATACCCATATCGCAGCCAGTTATGCTTACGCAGGTGAGGCAGGATTTACGGGATGCAAGTATGAGGATCTGGTAAACGCAGGGGTGATCGCTTATATTGACCATCTGTTTGCTATGGAAGAACCGCCGAAAGGGGAGATTTCTCTTTCTAAAACATCCGTAAAAGCAGTCCGTGATGGAAAGGTGCAGAAAACACCGGATATCACATTGTCCGGGAATCACCGAAACTACATTTCAGTCCATGTACCAAAAGACATCACCATTTATAACAAGACAAAGGGAACTTCCGCAGAGAATGGTGCGCTGAAGATCTATGGCGGGGATACCTTTTATTTGACTGCCCCAATGCTTCATACCGGAAAATATTCCTCCGGGGAGCTGCATGGCTCTGTAGGGGAAACCTGGAGAACGTTGGTATTATCTACAGGAAACAGCAATCAGGACATTGGAGTCTTTGAATCGGAGAAAGCCAATCCGGTAAGTTTTACGGTAGACTGGCTGGAGATGACAAGGATCGAGCTTTTAAAACAGGATGCGGATACCAAGAATCCTTTAGACGGTGCAGTGTATGGCATTTATACAGACAGCAAGTGTGAGCATCTTTTGATGGAAATGCCAGTCACCGGGGAAGAGGCAAAAGCAGTCAGTGATTATTTTGAGGCAGCCATCAAAACAGTATATGTGAAGGAGATCAAGGCTCCAGACAAGTATGCACAGAGTGATGTGATCCATAAGGTGGATGTGAAAGCCGGAAAAACGGTCACCATCTCAGCAACCGATGAGAGGGTGAAAGGTGCTGTCCATATCCAAAAGATCGATAAGGAGACACAGGCCTTTCTTCCCCAGGGGGATAGTTCCCTTGCCGGGGCTGTGTATGGTCTGTATGCCAGAGAGGATATCGTCCACCCGGATGGAAAGACGGGGGTTCTGTTCAAAAAAGACAGCCTCATCGCACAGGGCGTGATCAAGGAGGATGGTACCTTAGATTTTTCCGAATTGTATCTGGGAAAAATGTATGTGAAAGAGATCACTCCGCCGGAAGGCTATACGGTAGATCCAACAGAGTATGAGGTGGATCTTGCCTACGAAGGACAGGAAGTGGCAGAGGTAACCAGGGATCTGACGGTACAGGAACAGGTGAAAAAGCAGGCGTTCCAGCTGATCAAGATCAGCGAAGATGGAGACCAGACAGAAACAGACCTTGTGGAAGGGGCAGGTTTTAAGGTGTATCTGGTCAGCAGCCTTTCCAAAGTAGAGAGTGGGGAATTACAGCCATCCAATGGGGAACAGTTTACTGCGGAAGATTTCCGAGGTTATGATTTCAGTAAGGAAGAGGGGGCAGTGACCTATGTGGATGGCAAGGCTGTCCCGGTACCGGAGCTGATCACAGATAAAAAGGGATATGCCCTCAGTCCGGAACTTGCGTATGGTCTTTATGTGGTAGAAGAGAGTACGGTGCCGGAGAATTTAAAAGCCATCGATCCGTTTTTGGTAAAGGTAGATGAGGACAGCAGAGAACCGATGGTATGGAGGATCTTCGATGACCGTCCGTTTGAGTTTTTGTTAAAGATCGTGAAAAAGGATGCACAGACAGGAAATCCGGTCTTGAAGGCAGGCACATCCTATAAAATCTTTGATATGGAAAAAGAGGAATATGTAGAGCAGACGGTATTCTATCCGAAGAAAGAGACGATTAGTGTTTTCAAGACCAATGAGGAAGGCTATCTGGTAACACCGGAAGAACTGAAATGTTCTACTTACCGGATCGAAGAAGTGAAAGCACCGGAAGGGTTTGTAAGACAGGGATATGAGAGTTCCTTGTATGAAGGGGAAAAAGTAATTTCTCCATTGGAGGTGACCGGAAAAGGCAGTTACAAAGAGAACCCGAAAGAGGGAGTCGTGATCACTGTTTCTTCCGATACCGCCCATCAGATCGATCCAGATACCGGGGCAGTCATCGTGGAAGCCTGGCAGCCAAACGATGAGCAGGTGGGAAGCCTGACACTGACCAAAACCGGGGAACAGCCAGTGGAAGTGAAGGGGGATTCCCTGCTTGCAAAGGCAAAGAGACTGGCAGGAAAGATCAAAGATGCAGTGACCGGAGAGGATACCGATACCGGAGTGTTCCATGATTTTGTCTATGAAGAATCCGGTGTGGAAGGGGCAGCCTTTGAACTGTATGCCAAGGACACCATTTATTCCCCGGACGGAGCAAAGGATGAGCAGGGCAATCCGGTCATCCGTTATGAAAAAGACGATCTGGTGGCAACTTTAGTGATCGATACAGAAGGAAAGGCAGTGGTAAATAATCTTCCATTGGGTTCTTATTATATGAAAGAAACCATAGCAGGCGACCATTTCGTATTGAACCCGGAACAGAAAGAATTTACCCTGACCGCAGAGGATGATACGCAGGCAGTGGTTTATGAAGGGGTTGCTTATAAAAATGAGCGACAGAAGATTTCCATTTCTGTAGAAAAGAAGGATGCAGCCACAGAAGAGAAGCTGGAAGGCGTGATTTTTGGTTTGTATGCCAAAGAAGATATCCTCTCCCAGCAGGGTGAGATTCTTGTAGAAAAGGACACTCTGCTGGAGAAGAAAGCAACGGATGAAAACGGTCAGCTTACCTTTGACAGCGACCTGTATCATGGAAAATATTATGTAAAAGAGGAAGTGAGAAAACCGGGATATCTTCCAAATGAAGAAATCTGGGAGATTGATGCCTCTTACACAGACCAGAACCTTGCAGAAATCAAGCTGACAAAAGAAGTGGAAAACCAGCCGACTGAGAGCCAGTTTACGAAAACCGATGCAACAACCGGGGAAGAACTGGAAGGCGCGAAGCTTCAGATCATCGATAAAGAGGGCAACATCGTAGAAGAGTGGATCAGTACAAAAGAACCGCACGTAGTCTATGGATTGCCAGAAGGAACGTATATCCTTTACGAAGAACTGCCGCCTTATGCAGAAGGGTATGTGTCTGCAGAAGATATCGAGTTTGAAGTAAAAGAAGATGGCAGTGTGACCAAGGTGGAGATGAAGGATGATTATTCCAAAGTGGAAATTTCCAAGACGGATATTACCACAGGCGAGGAACTGGAAGGAGCCAAGCTGCAGATCTTAAATAAAGAGGGTGAGATTCTGGAAGAGTGGGTAACGGATGGAAAGCCTCATCTGGTAGAGAAACTTCCGGTAGGGGAAGAGCTGACTCTGCGTGAGATCACAGCGCCGGAAGGCTATGAGATTGCAGAAGATGTGGAATTCACATTGGAAGATACCATGGAAATCCAGAAGGTGGAAATGAAAGATGCAAGAACACCGGAAACACCAGGTGTACCGCAGACAGGGGATGACCACTGGAAACCAATCCTGTTGTTTGTTCTTCTGGGAGCATCAGCAGCCGGACTCATGGCAACCATGATTTATAAGAAGAAACGTGGAAAGACAGAAAAAGCAGATGAAACGAAAAAAGAAGAATAAGCTGTGGATGTTGCAGGCAGCCTTGTGCGGTGTCTGTATCCTCAGTGCAGCTCTGCTTTATCAGGATTATGTGACCGTTCCCCGGAAGAATCGGGAACTGGTGGAGGCGTTAAAAACCTGCTTCCCGGAGGAACTTCCTCCGGGCGGTGGTTCTCTGGGACAGAAAGAGGAACAGGCTGGAAGAGAAACGGAAGTGTCTGCGGTTGATCTTCGCTCTCTCCAGAGTCAGTATCCGGATGTTCGGGGCTGGCTTACAATCCCGGAGAGTGGCATCGATTATCCGGTACTGCAGAGCAGCCCGGAAGAACCGGAGTATTATCTGCGGAGAGATTACCGGGGAAACTACGACATCAATGGAAGTTTGTTCCTCCAGGCAGACTGCATTCTGGGAGAATCGGGGAAGCTGACCATCTACGGTCACAACATGAACAGCGGTGCAATGTTCGGGAATCTGGATCAGTACGCCTCCTATGAGTACTGGAAAGCACATCCCAGCGTGTTCTTTCAGACACCGGAAGGCATGGAGGAGTACCAGATAGCGGCAGTTTTGAAAGCCGATGTGTCCATGTTCGACTTCCAGCAGATTTCCTTTCAGAACCAGCGGGAAGCAGAGGCATATGTAGAACAGGCAAAAGAATTGGCGCTGTTCGAGACTGGGGTAGATGGTACAGGTTGTGAAAAACTCTGACGCTGGTGACTTGCTCTTATGAGTGGAAACAAGCCCGGAACATCCTTGTAGCAGTAAAAGCAGGGGCTTAAAAGGGAAAAGTGTTCAACAGTGGGAACTTTCTTCCAGTCTCTGGATATCTACAGTACTCTTCAGAGTCAGTAATGTCAGGAAGTGTTCAAAACTACCAGAAAAGTGCAGAATGTGAGACGAACTGTAATGGGGAGTGGCACTGCAACACAAAAACTGTTCGAAGTTAGGGAAGATGCAACGAATTATGGCGGCTTGTGTAGTCCTGTAGTGTTGGAAAAGTGTTCAACAGTGGGTGCTTTTCCAGCTCTTTGGTGGCTTTCTGGAACTGAAGCTGCCGGGAAGTGTTTGAAAGTACCCCAAAAGTGCAGAATGTGAGACACGACTGCATAAAAAAGACAGTACCATCATATACAAAAGTGTTCGAGGATATAGGATGTGCAACGAAATGTGGTGTGATGTAGTGTTAGAAAGTGTTCAAAGACTGGGACTTTTGCAACTATCTGGATGTATCTGCCATCTATTGGAAGAGTATTTTTGAGAAGCATTTAAAAGAAAATCTCTGTTCAATTGCCTGAAAAAGCGTTACAATCATTCCATAAAGACAGGGAGGTGTTCCATGGATCAGAAAGAACAAACAAAGTGCATGGGTTCAGACGGAATGCAGAAAATGAACGGCGTTATCAATGCCGATCTCATGACTGTGGAAGAGATTCATCAGAAACTTTTGCAGAATTTCGCCGGAGGCATGGAAAAAATAAATGTGAAAGGAGGAAGAAGATGCAGGTTGTCATCGAGATACCAAAAGAAGTATTGTATGATACAAAGCAAACGATAGAACAAGCAACAGACTTTGCAAAAAGAGCAACTGCATTGGGATTTTATAAGCAATATGGGGTATCGGTGGAATTGTGTTCTCAGATTGCTGGCATAACAGAGAAAAAATTTATATCAGAAGCAAAACGTAGTTTTATAGGATAGCAAAAACCAGATGCGTAGAATGTGAAATACAAGATCTTTTGTGCTTGACAAGTGTGTCAGAAGCGGTTACACTATGCCTAGTGATCGCACTACAGAAACTTGTGAAGCCTGTAGTCCGGAGAGACTCCTACGGGGGTCTTTTCGTTATTATAGGACAGATAAGAAATGGTTTTGAGTGGTGTAAGACTTATTGAAAAGCCTAAAAAGTAGTTGAAGATACACACTGGGTGAATTATAATGAATTTTATCATATATGAGTAGGTGATGCGAATGAATCAGGAAGCACAGGAATATTATAATATTGCCAGTTGGACAAAAGATAAAGTAAATTACAATCGGATATCAAAATTTAATACGAATAAACATAGACAGGTTTTACATGGACAAATATGGTTTTGTGATTTGGGATACAACATAGGAACGGAGAAAAATAAAATGCGTCCGGTACTGGTGATGTCCAATAATAAAATCAATAATTCTGAAAAAGTGGTAGTTGTTTGTATTACCGATGCAAAAGGAAAAGTAAACGCAAGATGTTTGCCGATTCAGGATTCATGGTTTTTGTTATATTCTGATACAGAAGATGAAGAAAAGCAAGTGATTCCGGGAAGAACGATACCAGCGTCTATGCATACTTATGAATTTTTGGATAAAGACAGTATGATTCAGTGTGAGGAGATACGTGCAGTTAGTAAGGCAAGGCTGGATGCAAATCGAGGATGTATTGGTACTTTAACACCGGAAGATTTTGATCTTGTAAAAGGAAAATTCAAAAGAGCATACAATCTGTAAAATGTGACTGCTAAAAATTTGTTGACAAAGAGAAGGTAGTTGCATATAATAAAGAAGAACAGAGATACTATGATTAAGTCCCACACTTGAGCAATCAAGATACAGTGGGTACTTTATAAATGTTTAAACGAAGCCGTAGGACCGTAAGGTATAGCTTCTGGAGGCTCCCCAGTTTATCTGGGGAGTTTTTCTTTGGAAAGATTTATGATAATAAAAAATGAAAGTAATAAGAAATCAGGCAGGATATGTTCCCGTAAAAGGAAGGTATCCTGCCTTTTTTGCATGAAAGAGAGGACATTCATATGAGAAAATTTTATACAGCAGAAGCAGTAACTGAAGGACACCCGGACAAATTATGTGACCAGATTGCAGATGCAATCTTGGATGTGTGTCTGAAGAATGATGAAAATTCCAGAGTAGCCTGCGAAGTGCTTGCTACAAAAGGAAATATTATTGTGGCGGGAGAGATTACCAGTGCCTATGAACCGGATGTGTTTGCAGTCGTGCGAAAGGTACTATCTGATGTAGGTTATTCCAGCGAAGGGGTTACTATGGATACCTTTGTCCATCGACAGAGTCCCGATATCGCAGAAGCGGTCAATGCTTCAAAAGAACGAAGGGGAGGAGTGTCTGACAATCAGATAGACTGGTTCCAAGGAGCAGGGGATCAGGGTGTGATGATCGGATATGCTTGTGATGAAACGAAGCAGCTCATGCCCATGCCCGTGGTGTTGGCCAATCGGATTGTCAGGGAATTATCTGCCTGTAGACAAAGCTCTTATATTCAGGGAATCTTACCAGATGGGAAAGCACAGGTGACGGTAGAATATGAAAATGGAAAGCCTGTTCGACTGGACAGTGTAGTAGTGTCTTGTCAGCATAAGGAAGAAAAAGATTTGAAAAAGCTGGAGGCAGAGATCCGAAAGAAGGTGTTGCTGCCGGCTCTTCGTCCCTTGCCACCGGATGAGGAAACTAAGATTTATATCAATCCATCGGGGCGTTTTGTCTGTGGAGGGCTGGATGCAGATACGGGACTGACCGGAAGGAAGCTAATGGTAGACAGTTATGGAAGCATGGTTCCCCATGGTGGCGGTGCATTTGCCGGGAAGGATTGTTCAAAAGTAGACCGCTCTGCAGCTTATATGGCCAGATATATCGCTAAGAATATCGTAGCTGCGGGGCTTGCCAGCAAGTGTCAGGTGTCTTTGGCTTATGCAATCGGAGTGGCACAGCCAGTTATGGTGCAGGTGGACACGTTTGGTACGGGAAACGTGTGTGCGGATGACTGTTTGGAGCTGGCAATCCCCCTGGTGTTTGGGCTGACTCCGAAGCAGATCGTGGATACCCTGCGCCTTACCCGTCCTATTTTCCGACAGACAGCTGCCTTCGGGCATTTCGGGAGAAAAGAGTTTCCGTGGGAGCATACCGATAAGGCAGAAGCTCTTCGCAATGCGGTGATCTGATGGCTTGGGTTACCGAAGAAGAATATCGGGCAGCCAAGCAGGTGAGAGCCTATGAGTATCTGCAGACATATCAGCCGGGGAGACTGAAAAAAACACGGACAAGAAATGAATGGCAGCTTCAGGATCATGACAGTTTCAAAATCAACGAGATTACCAGCAAATGGCATTGGAAGTCCAGGAATATTGGCGGAATGTCTGCTCTGCGGTTTTTGATGCAGGTAGATGGCATGGAATATACGGAAGCAGTAAAAATCTTGTGTGAGCAGACGCCTGTGTATGTTCCCAGAGCAGAACCAGCCCCTAAGAAGAACTTTTCCCTGCCTTTACCCAACGACAGTTTTTACCGGGTGCGGAGATATTTGAACCAAAGGGGAATCCGGGATGAGGTACTGGATTACTGTGTACAGCTGGGAATCCTTTATGAGAGCGCCCCACACCATAACGCTGTTTTTGTTGGAATGGATGAGCAGGGGCAGGCAAAGTATGCGTTTTTACGGGGAATCTATGACAACCGGGGAAAGAACTTCCGGATGGAACAGGAAGGCAGTGAAAAACAATACAGCTTTTGTGTTCCACCTCTTGGGAATAGCTGTCGGGTGGCAGTATATGAAGCCTGTATTGACGCCCTTGCCCATATGACGCTGGAAGATGGACCGACAGATAAGTACCGTCTGTCTCTAGGGGGCATTGCAGCACCAAAAGAAGGAGAGGAACGGGCAACGAAGAAGATGAAACGTCCAGATGCATTGGAACATTTCCTAAAAGAGCATCCGGAGGTGACAGAAATTGAGATCTGCACCGATAACGATTTTGCCGGACGATGGGCGTGTGCGCAGTTAAAAGAGCAGTATGGAGAAAAATATACCGTAGTTTGTAACTTACCGCAGATGGAAGGTGCAGACTATGGAGACCTGGCAAAACAGGCAGGGGAAAAACAGAAGAAACAGCAAAAGGAAAGAGGGAGGTGAGGCAAATGGAAGATACGATCAAAATAGAATTATTGACACCGCTGACAGGAACCTTTATTCCAAATGAGATGGAACAAGATTGGGAAGAAGAGGATTACAATGACTTTGAAGAAGAACAGGTATTTTTTGAAGGAGATGATTTAACGGAGTATGCTTCTGTGATTCAGGAAAAGATTGCAGAATACAACCGTGTCGGACATGACGATGATAAGACCGATAATCTGATGGATTATTTTGACGGAAGTGTTGCTATTAAAGAAAAGGTGGTGTCTGCAGTTCCATCGGTGAAAGAATCGGATGGTGTGTTATATGGCTGTACAACTTTAGAATTGAAGGAGTATCTGGAAACGGAAGAATTATCGGAACTGTGTGAATATCTCACCGGACAGTATAGTGATGGATGGGGAGAAGGGTTTGAACAGCAGGAAATTCAGGTTGATGGTGGAGAACTTCATGTCCATTTCTGGCAGCCGAGGGACTATCTTTTTGAACAGGTCAAGCCGGAGATACAGAATAAGCAAGAACCGGAAAAGAAAAAGCCGAAGATGGAGGTCTTAGGAAGAGATGGAAATGTGTTTATTATTTTAGGAGCTGTGGCAGGTTTGTTGATTAAAGAAGGGATGGATCAGCAGGCGAATGAAATGTATAAACGGGTGATGCAGTCAGGTAATTATTATCAGGCTTTGCATATCATCAGTGAGTATGTGGAAACTGAATTGAGTGTATCAGATGAAAAATCGCAGGCAAGAAAATCGCAGCTTTTGGAATGTATTCAGAGCAATAAAAAGAAAAGTAAAAAACAGCCGGAGCGCTGATAAGAAAGGATGATGCCTATGGAAAATACCCTGCAGTTAGGGAACTTATTGAAAGAAGGAACGTACCCGGAAGAATATACCGGAGGGGAGAAGTGGACAATTTTACATGGAGATACGCTGAAGCTGGTGAAAGCATTCCAGCCGGGAATCTTTGATGCAGTGATTACCGATCCGCCTTATGCGTCCGGGGGAACAAAGCAGAATGAAAGAAACCGTACCACCAATCAGAAATATAGCAGTATGAAGGCAGAGAATGCACTGCCGGATTTTGATGGGGATAACAAGGACCAGCGTTCCTGGACCCACTGGATGACAGAGTGGCTCTACGATGTGCGGAAAGCCTGTAAAGTCGGTGCACCAATCTGCCTGTTTATTGACTGGAGACAATATCCCTCTATTACCGATGCACTCCAGTGGGCAGGCTGGATCTGGAGAGGAACTGCGGTGTGGGATAAGGGAAACTCCCGTCCGCAGAAAGGACGTTTTCGCCAGCAGGCTGAATATATTGTGTGGGGCAGTAACGGACCCATGCCCATCAGCCGTCCGGTGTCTTGTCTTCCCGGTGTGTTCCGTTATGGGAATACCCAGAACCGTATCCATGTGACAGAGAAACCGTTACAGCTGATGAAAGATGTGATCCAGATCTGTGAGCCGGGCGGCAGGATCTTAGATCCCTTTGCCGGAGCCGGAACGACGGTCCTCGCAGCTGTAGAGGAAGGCTATGAGGCAGTAGGTATCGAGGTAACAGATGCCTATTATAAGCTGGGCAGTGATCGGGTGAAGTTTGCACTGGAAGCAAAGGAAAAAGAAGAGAGCGAAAAATAGCAAGGGCATCCACATGGATGTCCAACTTTGTTTCAGAAGAAGAAAGGTGCATCCACATGGATGCAGGAAAGGGGGCTTATGGACAGAGTCTATGATGTAACCATCCGAGAAGTGCGTGAAAAGACCGTTGCGGTGAAAGCATCCAGCAAAGAAGAAGCAGAAAAAGGATGCCGTATGTATGGCCCTGGTACCAGCGAATATGACATTCAGTCTGTTCAATATGAAGCCGTGGAACGGAAACAGGAACAGACATTTGAGATTGAAATCCGAAAAAGTTGTACCATCCGCAAATCTATCTCTGCACATTCCAGGGAAGAAGCGGTAGAACGGGCAGAGATACTGTATGAGGACGGTGGCTTTGATGCTGAATTTGATGAAAGCACGATGGATGTGAGTTTTGAGGTAAAAACAGAAAGAGCAAAGAAAAAGGAACAGGTACGATAGGAGATGAGGCGATGGAACAGGCGATGGCCTATGTGTGTTGTCCGGCAGAAGAAAGCAGGGTGAAGGTGCAGCGATATTGCCGGAAGATTTATGAGTTGGGATATGTTCCCATTTGTCCAAGGTTTGGATTTCTGCCATTTTTGGAGGAAGGGGAAGCTGAGGATCAGCAGGCATATAATCGGATGTCCCATTTGATCTTAAAGCGGTGCCGGATGGTGGTGGTCTGTGGAAAAGAGGTGACTGGAACCATGAATACCGATATCAGTACCGCAGACCGATTGCATATCATCTGCACCACATTAGATGGATTGATCAAGATTAAAGAAAAGGAATCATAATCGATTCTGCGTGGGGGAGTCGATGGAAATCGGTGGAACTGGTTTTGCAAGCATAGCGTTTGGATATCCAAACGCACTTTGGGGAGAACCCCAATCCCCCGGCAGTCGAGAAAGGAGAGAAGTGAAATGTTTTTTGCAGGAATGGCGCTTGGGGCAATGGCAGGTGCAGCCTTTGGCATTGGACTGATGTGCTGTGTGGTTGCCGGAAAGAGAGAAGATCAGCAGATGGAGCAGATGCGGATACGCAGACAGAAACAGGGAGAACCAAAACAGATCCAGTTCCGAGATATGGAAGGGACAAAGCGGTTCATCCTTTTGGATGGGGAAAGTCTTTGCATGATGGCAGAGGACGGAACGAAAGAGATTGGGCTTTGCCGCTTTGTGGATGAAAAGCAGGTAGATGTGAATGGGCAGGTCTGGGAGATCGGGGAATTCCTCTGGCAGATGGAACGCAGGGGAATTCAGGTGTATCCCTTAGAGACAGCAGAAAAGAAGAAAAGGTAGGCGGTTGAATGAGAAAACGAAACCATGTAGTTCCTGTCCGTCTGAATGCGAAAGAACTTCGCCATCTGGATGGGCAGGTAGCAAAGAGTGGACTAAGCAGGGAGGAATTTTTACGTTCTCTGATCTTAGGTGCACAACTGCAGACAAAGCCCTGTGAGCATCACGCAGAACTTCTTCGAAAAATCGCGGGGCTTTGCAACAATGCGAACCAGCTGGCTCATGTCGCCAATGGAACAGGGAGGGCAGGGGAAGCCAGCATACAGGAAATGCTTCGGATTTCCAAAGAGACCTGGCGTCTGGTGAAAGAGGAATGGTAGATGGCATATACCAGCGTTCTCCCCGTCCACCGCCTGGACCGTTCCATTGAATATGTGAAAGACCGGGCAAAGACAACCAAGAGTGCCGGATCCCTGGAAGAAGCCATTGATTATGCATTAAACCGGGAAAAGACGGAACAGACCATTTTTGAAGATGCCATTGGGTGTACCTGTGAGAATGCCTATGTGGACATGGTAAAGACAAAAGAGCGTTTCCATAAAAAAGAAGGGGTACAGGGATACCATTTGGTACAGAGTTTTGCGGAAGGGGAAGTATCTCCGGAACTGGCCCATCTTATTGGACAGGAACTGGCAGAGCAGCTTTTGAAAGGGCAGTATGAGGTCGTGATCACTACTCACTTGAATACGAAGCATTACCATAATCATCTGGTGTGGAATTCAGTGAGTATGGTAGATGGGAGAAAATACCACAGCAATGCCAAAAGTTATTTTACCGAAGTGCGTCAGATTTCCGATCAATTATGCAGAAAATATGGTCTTTCGGTGATCCAGACGAATCAGGGAAAAGCCATGCATTATGCCCAGTGGAAAGCAGAAGCAGAAGGGAAGCCCACTTGGAGGACTGCCATCCGCATGGATATCCGGGATGCCATTGGTGTGAGTTTTTCCTGGAGTCAGTTTGTAAGAGAAATGGAGAAACGAGGCTATGCGTGGAAATTAAATCGGAAGTACCCATCATTAAAGACACCGGGGGTGGAGCGGTATATCCGTCTGCGTTCCTTGGGAAAAGGATATGGGGAGGCAGAAATCCGGGAGAAGATCCTGCGTCCAAAGATTCAGCGGGTGTATGGAAACACGCAGATGCAGTCTCCAAGACGGAAACTCACCGGACTTCAGAGACTTTATTATTCTTATTTATATCAGATGGGGGTATTTCCGAAGAAGCCCAAGCGGATTCCCTATGCAGTGCGTTCTGATATCCGGAGACTGGAGAAACGAATCAGTCAGATGGAGTTTTTGCAAAAAGAAGAGATTACCACCAGGGAAGAGCTGGCAGCATACCGGAAACCCTTGGAAGAACAGGTACTTTCTTTGATGAAAGAGCGCAGAGAATTATACCGGAAAAAACTGGGAGGTATGCGCATTCAGGAAATCAATGGGGAATTAAAAGAACTTCGTAAGAGAATCCGCTTAAGCCAGCAGATTGAAAAACAGTCCTTGGAAATGGAAGAGCGGTTAAGGCAGGCAAAAGAACAGGAGGAGGTACAGGAAGCGTCCAGGAAACAACGAAGAGAGGCAGAACGGAATCGGTAAGGAGGTGAGAGCGTATGAACTATGGCGGTGATGCGGCGGATCAGATTGTCCGGTATTCCATGGAAGGCATGGAACATACCTTACGGATCAGCGGGAGCATTGCAAAAAATCTGGCGGTGCTAATCGTAGCGGTGATGAAGGATCAGAAAAAGACCAGGGGAAAGACCAATCTGCTTCGGATGTTAAAGGAACAGCGGGCAATGAAGTTTTTCACCATTCCCCATGACAGGTTACGGGAATTTGCAGGGGAAGCCAAATCCAGAGGGCTGTTGTATGTGGTCATCCGGGATAAGAAAAATCCCAAGTCAGCAGAAATCATGGTGTTTGCCGATGATGCAGCGAAGGTGAACCGGGTGCTGGACAAGATGAATCTGGACTTTGTAAAATCCGAAGCCGGGGAAGCGGTTGTGGAGCAAGCACAAGTCCGGGAAGCAGAGCGTGTGATCGATGCAGAGTTTACCGAGAAAACCGAGGCAAAAGAAGAACTTCCGGTGAAGACCGAAAAGGTGGTGCTGCCGGAAGGGATCATTGAATTTGAACTGGATGAAGAAGAGCATCTGTTTGATGTAGGGGAAGTTTCTCCTTCGGGGGAAAATTTTACCCAGGCGGAGAAGGCAGAGAATCTGTCCGAACCTTCCTCTCACAACAGCGCTTCTTTTTCCGGGCAGGAAACTAGCTGGAAAGGGGACAAGCCCTCTGTCCGGCAGGAACTAAAGAAGATTGAAGCCGAGCAGAAACAGCGCAGGCAGACACAGAAGAGTCGGAGAAAACCGAGAAACCAGCAGAGAAAAAAGAAAAAAGTGAAAGGCAGGTAAGGCGATATGGATTTAACGAGTATGATCCCAGGTGGAGCAGGGGAAGAACAGGCTTCAGAACAGCGGTTGTCAAAAGAAGAGTATGCAGCCATGAAAAAACAGCAGAGGGAAGAAGTGTGGGCAGAGGTTGACGCCCAGGCACAGGCGGTGTTCCAAAATGGAGAATCTTTAAAAGGATTCTTGGATTTTATGGCACAGTGCAACACTCAGAAAACGCCCAACCTTCTGCTGATCTACGGACAGAATCCACAGGCAACTGTGGTAAAGTCTTATGATTACTGGAAGGCAGAGAACCGTTCTCCAAAATCCGGGGTGCATGGATACACTTATATGGTCAGCACCGAATATGAAAAAGACGGAGAGATGCGGACAGGCTATACCATCAGTAAGGGCTTTGACATCAGCCAGATGAGTGGAAAGCCTCTGGAGGAACGTCCGCAGCGTTCCATGGAAGAACTGATCCATGCAGTTTTAAAGGATCAGCCAGTGCGGATGCAGATTGCAGACAATCTGCCGGAAGGCATCCAGGCACAGTATATTCCAAAACAGCGCACGGTCTATGTGCAAAACGGAATGGAGGAGAATACAACATTCCATGCAGTGAACCGGGAACTGGCGTGTGCAGCATTAGATCAGCATGATGGGAATTATGTCAGGAAGAAAGTCAATGCCCAGGCATACTGTGCCACCTATGTAATCGGCAAGCGGTATGGGGCAGAGGTGTCCGGTTTCCAGTTTGGAAAAGTAGCAGAGATGCAGGCGGATGGGCAGAAAGATCCCCAGGAACTGCGTGGCTTTTTAAATGATGTGCGTCAGGCAGCCTATACCATCCGCAACCATATGGAACGGAACTTCGGGGAACAGGAGCAGACTTTTACGAAGGATGATTTTTCCTTTGCAGAACCGTCAAAGCAGGCACCGAAGAAGGAGAAAAAAGAGAAACAGCCGGAGCGGTAAGTTCTGAAAGAAGTTCCGCCTTTGGGATAGCTATTGTGGGGGTCTTGTGGTATGTTGGGTGTAACAAAGGAGGTGCCGAAGATGGCAGATTACTATTTGAAAACAGACAACATCATGAAAAACATGTTTACGGTGGCACTCAAAGATGAGTTAGCAGCCCAGAGTCAGATGGGAAAGGTTCGCCCTGCGACAGAAGCAATGCTGCAGAAAGTCTGTTCCTATGAACTTTCCGAGAAAAGGCTTCCCATCACCACAGAGGAACAACGGGAACTTCGCAATGCCCTCAATCGGCTGCGAGACAAGTATTTGGCCATGGGCAGATACAGCGATGGCATTGACAGTGTGATCTTAAAGGTCATGAAACCAAACACCAGCAGGCGCTTCTTCTGGTAGCAGAAGGGAGGGATGTCTATGAAGATATATGATCAAAAACAAGTGGAACAATTACGAAAGCGGTATCCGAAAGGAACAAGGCTCTGCCTGGACTTTATGGATGAGGCAGGGATGCCGCCGGGATTGCAGGGAACGGTAGCATTTATCGATGATGCCGGACAGATTCACATGCATTGAGAGAATGGGCGGAGTCTTGCCATCGTTCCCGGTGTGGATTCTTTTCATAGGGTAGACGGACCAGCAAAGGAAGTGCCAAAAGACGAAAAAGCGAAGAAGGAGCGAAGCCTGCAGAGGTAGCATGCAAACGTTCTGACTTTTGGGTATGGCTGTTGTTCCTGCCTGTTGTCTGGTGGGCAGGCGCCATCACTGCCTGTGCCATCGAGCCGGATACCAATCTGTTACAAATCTTACAAGTGCTGACCGAAAAACTGGATCAGCCATTTTCTATCACCTATACACCGTACACACTGCGGTGTGTGTTCACATTCACTATCGCCTATGTGTTAGGCATCGGTATTTATTATTCCCAGAAGAGAAATTATCGAAGAGGGGTGGAGCATGGCTCTGCCAAGTGGGGCGATACAGCTTCCATCTGCAAGCGTTATCGGGACAAGCGGTACACCCAAAATCTCATTTTAACCCAGAACTTCCGTATGGGGCTGGACTGTTATAAACACAAACGCAATTTAAATGTATTGGTCGTGGGTGGCTCCGGCGCGGGAAAAAGCCGGGCATACGCCGTAGTCAACATTATGCAGTGCAACTGTTCCATGGTGATCACCGATCCCAAAGGGGAACTTCTGCGGAAAACCGGAGGGCTGCTGGAACGGGAAGGGTATGAAGTGCGGGTGTTTGATCTGATTAACCCGGAGACATCCTTTTGTTATAATCCCTTTGCTTATGTGCGGGATGACAAGGATGTGCTAAAACTCATCAATAACCTGATCCGAAATACCACCCCGAAGGGGGCGCAGAGTTCGGATCCGTTTTGGGAGAAAAGCGAAACCGCGCTGTTGCAGGCACTGATGCTGTATCTGTTACATGAAGCGCCGCCGGAGGAACAAAACTTCTCCATGATTATGGAAATGTTAGGTTCTGCCCAGGTGAAAGAGGACGATGAGGAATACCAGTCGCCTTTGGATATCCTGTTTGAACGACTGGAGATGCGCAATCCGGAAAGTATTGCAGTCAAGCAGTATGCCATTTACAAGCAGGCAGCTGGAAAAACTGCAAAGTCGATTCTGATTTCCGTGGGTGTCCGTCTGGCAGCCTTTAACTTAAAGCAGATCGCCAATTTAACCTGCACCGATGAACTGGATCTTTACAGCATCGGGGAGAAAAAGGTGGCGTTGTTTTGTTGTATCCCGGATGCAGATACCAGCCTCAACTATCTGGTGGGCATGATTTATAGTAACCTCTTCCAGACCCTTTATTATGTGGCAGACCGGAAATACCATGGGAAACTGCCCATTCCGGTACACTGCATCATGGATGAGTGGCCCAACGTGGCATTGCCGGATGATTTTGACAAACTTCTGGCAACCATGCGGTCGCGCGCAATTTCCTGCAGTATCATCATTCAGAATATTGCCCAGATGAAAGCTTTGTTTAAGGACAGCTGGGAAAGTCTCATAGGAAATTGCGATGAATTTTTATACCTGGGTGGTAATGAAAAAGAGGGGCATAAATATGTCTCAGAACTACTGGGAAAAGAAACGTTGGATACCAATACCTACGGGCAGACCAAGGGAAGAAGCGGAAGTTATTCTGTGAATTTCCAACAGTCTGGAAGGGAACTTCTTACCCCGGATGAAGTGCGACTTTTGGATAACCGGAAAGCGGTGCTGCTGGTGCGTGGGGAACGTCCCATTTTGGATGAGAAATATGATCTGCATAAGCATGTGAATGTGAAATATACCGAGGATGGCGGTGCGCCTCCCTATGATTATGCGAAAGCACCGCTGTCCCATGAAGATGTAACCATTGATACCAGGAGACTGGATGATTATGAACTGCTCTCAGCTGAGGAAATCCTCGGAGGGGAGCAGTCTTTTTGATTGGAGGAATGCCATTGAAGAAAACAAATGAAATGCCAAAGAATCAAACAGGAAGCCATGCCTTTGTACCGAAACGGATGGGAAAAGGGCCCAAATATCCCTTTGCCTTTTATGTGGCGCTGGTGCTGTCTATGACGGTAGGGGCAATGCCGGTGCTTGCTGCCGGAGATCCGCTGGCGGTCATTAATAACCTGTCCACCTTTATCTTTTCCCTGATCCGGGCCATTGGTCTGATCTTATTGGGATTTGGTGTGGTACAGGTAGGCTTGAGCCTAAAGAGCCACGATCCCAGCCAGAGAGCCAACGGGTTTCTGACGCTGGCAGGCGGCGTCATCATCACCTTCGCAAAAGAGATCCTGGACCTGATTGTTGGGTAGCAGGAAGAAATGGAAAGGGGCGGGGAGAGATTCTTCCTGCCCCGGCAAAGGAGGTGAAGCTGTTTGAGTGATAACTGGATCGTGCAGAACCTAAACTCTGCACTGAACACCTGGAATGAGAAACTGGCAGAAATCTGGACACTGCTTACCCAAAGCCCGGAATCCTTTAAGGGGGGGGGAGATATTTGGAGTGTCATCACTGGAATCAACGGAGCGCTGACTGCCATTGGATATGGACTGTTAGTCTTGTTTTTTGCTGCCGGGATTGTAAAGACCTGTGGCAGCTTTACGGATATGAAGAAGCCGGAGCATGCCCTCAAAGCCTTTATCCGGTTTGCTCTGGCACAAGGCGCCATCATGTATGGCATGGAACTGATGACAGCCTTGTTCTCCATTGTGCAGGGGATTGTGTCCACCATTATGGCACAGTCGGGCATGGCAAATGGGGGTGTTACAGAACTTCCGGCAGAGATTGTGGAGAAGATTGAAGCGGTGGGAATGCTGGAATCCATTCCCTTGTGGATTGTGACCTTGCTTGGAAGCCTTTTGATTACGGTGCTGTCCTTCATTATGATCCTTACCGTATATGGAAGGATGTTCAAGCTGTATATGTACACTGCCATTGCACCCATCCCCATTTCCACTTTTGCGGGCGAACCCTCTCAGTCGGTGGGAAAGAATTTTATCAAGTCTTATGCCGGAGTGTGCTTGGAAGGGGCGATCATTGCACTGGCTTGTATCATCTTTTCCGTGTATTCTGCCAGTCCCCCGGCCATTGGGGATACGTCCTTAAGTGCGGTGACCATTGTGTGGAATTATATCGGAGAGTTGGTGTTTAACTTATTGGTACTGGTTGGGGCGGTAAAAGCATCCGACCGGATTGTAAAAGAAATGATGGGATTATAGGAGGAAGTAAAACCATGAATGAGAAGAACAACGAAAATAGAAACGGAAGAAAGATTTTGCCATTCTCTTGGGAATACGGGCAGGAAGAAATTACTTTGAAGGTATCCAGCTATGCTTATGGAAACGGGCTTGCAATTTTAATGTACCGCCAGGAAGAAGGGGAGTTGGAATTGTTTGATGATCTGACGGTGAATCTTCCGGGCGGGTATGGTCTGAAACCGCAAGAGGCATTTATAAGCGGTGATTTTACGAAGGACAAGCTGGCATTCATCGAAAAGAACAGGCTGGGAAACATACTGCCGGGACAGGCCCGGTCAGGCTTTGCTACCTACACCCCAGTGGCGTTTGACCTTGCAAGGCTTGCCCAGTATGACCGGGAAGGGGTGGAAGAATTTTGCAGACAATGGGGACTGGATGTGCCAAAAGAGCCGGAAAAAATCCAAGGGAAACCTGCAGGCAACAAGAAAAGAGAAAGAGGGAGATAAAAATATATGGAAGTAAAAATGAATAAAGAAATCCGTAACTATCAAGAGTCCATGTTTATGGGGCTGAATTTGCGCCAGTGTATCTTTTCCCTACTTGCCATCGCTGTGGCAGTAGGGATTTATTTTGGTCTGGGAGACTATGTGGGGCAGGAAATGACCGGGTGGCTGTGTATCTTAGGGGCTGCTCCTTTCGCAGCCTGCGGGTTCTTCCAGTATCATGGCATGAATGCGGAGCAGTTTGCCTGGGCATATATCAAGTCCGAATTTTTATACCCCAAGCGATTGCTGTTTCAAAGCGAGGATCTTTACCATGCCTGCATGGAAGAGACTATGATCTTTGGAGAAAAGACCAGGGGAGATGGTGCTGCCCTTTTGAAAAAGCGGGAACAGCGGGCAAGGAAAAAACAGATGAAGCAGAAAAAGAAGGCAGGAAGGAGTGGTGCGTTTGATTAAAACCTTACAGCAGGCATTAAAAATGGACCGGGAGAAGTTTAAAGTACCAAGGTCTGTCCAGCAGGCAATTCCCGTTCAGCGGATCTGGCCGGATGGGGTGTTCCAGTCCGGGACGAAATTTTCCAAATCCTTTCGGTTTTCGGATATCAACTATGCCATTGCAAGCAAAGAAGATAAAACGGAAATGTTCTTAGATTACAGTGAGTTGTTAAATGCTCTGGATTCCGGCGCATCTGCCAAGATTACCCTGAACAACAGAAGAATCAATAAGGAAGAGTTTGAAGCCTCCCTGCTGTTGCCGATGAAAGAGGACGGGCTGGATGAATACCGCAGGGAATACAACGAAATGCTGTTATCCAAGGTCAGCGGCACCAACAACAGCATCTATCAGGAACGGTATCTGACGGTCAGTGTCCATAAGAAGAATATTGATGAGGCAAGGACGTATTTTGCCCGTGTGGGAACGGATATCATTACCCATCTGAGCAAGCTGTCCTCCATTGGGGAAGAACTGGATGCAGAACAGCGCCTGCAGATTTTCCGTGATTTCTTCCAGGCAGATGAACCCCAGTGTTTCCCGTTTGATATGAAGGCGTTTGCCAAACGGGGGAGCAGCTTTAAGGACTGGATCTGTCCCCAGTCCATGGAGTTTTCCAAAGACTGTTTCAAGATCAACGAGCGGTACGGACGGGTGCTGTATATGCAGGATTATGCCAGTTATGTAAAGGACGACATGATTTCGGAATTGTGTGACTTGAGCCGGGATCTGATGCTGTCCATCGACATTCTCCCAGTGCCAACAGACGAAGCAGTGCGTGAGATCCAAAACCGTTTGCTCGGCGTGGAGACGAACGTGACCAATTGGCAGAGACGCCAGAATGCCAACAATAACTTTTCCGCCATTGTGCCCTATGATATGGAACTACAGAGAAAGGAAACTAAAGAGATGCTGGATGACCTGACCACAAGGGATCAGCGGATGATGTTCGGCATCCTTACCATGGTGCATATGGCAGACAGCAAGAAACAGTTGGATTCGGATACGGAAAGCATCTTATCCGTGGCAAGAAAGCATTTGTGCCAGATGGCAACTTTGAAGTGGCAGCAAGTGGATGGACTCAATACGGTACTGCCTTATGGCATCCGAAAGATCAATGCCCTTCGTACCCTGACCACAGAATCTACCGCAGTGCTGATTCCATTTCATACTCAGGAGATCATGCAGCCGGGTGGGATTTATTATGGGCAGAATGCAGTGAGTAAAAATATGTTGGTAGCAGACCGAAGGAAGTTATTGAATGGAAACTCCTTTCGTCTGGGTGTCAGCGGTTCGGGAAAAAGTTTCTCGGCAAAAGAAGAGATTGTGGATCTTGCCCTGTCTACGGAAGATGACATCCTCATCTTAGATCCGGAGTCCGAGTTCGGTTCTTTGGTAGAAGCACTGAATGGAGAAGTGATTACGATTTCCGCTACATCCAACACCCATCTGAATGCACTGGATATGGATTCTGCCTATGGAAATGATAAGAATCCGCTGATTGAAAAGTCGGAATTTATCCTGTCTTTGTTTGAGCAGTTAGTAGGGGCAGGAAATCTGTCTGCCAAGGAGAAATCCATCCTGGACCGCTGTACCGCAGATGTGTACCGGGAATATATCCGGAGCGGTTACCAGAGCGAAGCGCCCACCTTGAAAGACTTGTACCGCCAGCTCATGCTCCAGCCAGAAGAAGAGGCCAGAGGACTTGCATTGTCTTCGGAACTGTTTATCAATGGAAGTCTCAATACCTTTGCACAGAAAACCAATGTGGATACGAAGAACCGTATCATTGCCTATGATATCCGGGAACTGGGAGAGCAACTCATGCCTCTTGGTATGCTGGTCACCTTGGACAGCATCTTCAACCGGGTGATCCAGAACTGGAAGAAGGGAAAGACCACCTGGATCTTTGCCGATGAGTTTTATCTATTGTTCCGGTATCAGTACAGCGCAGACTTTTTCTACCGGCTCTACAAGAGAATCCGTAAATACCAGGGATTTGTCACAGGTTTAACGCAGAACGTAGAAGAACTGTTAAAATCCGATACCGCAAGGTTGATGCTGGCAAACAGTGAGTTTTTGATCCTTTTGAATCAGGCAACCACAGACCGAGATGAACTGGCTTCCCTTTTGAATATTTCCGAGAACCAGTTATCCTACATCACGAATGTAGGCGCAGGAAAGGGACTGATTCGGTGTTCCGGGAATCTGGTGCCATTTGAGAATAGCTTCCCGAAGAATACGAAGCTGTACCGCTTGATGACAACGAAACCGGGAGAGTGTTAGTCGAAAAGATATTTTTAGGGTGCTGTTGGAATTTCTTCGGCAGCATCCTTTTGGGAAGGAGGGAATGTAAATGGAAGAAGGACAAACAGTGGAAATCCAGGAAACGAGAGAACCGCTTCGGGAGCAGGGCAGTATCCGGGCATTGCTGGAACTTTTGGAACAACAGGGCATGGAGCAGGAAAAAGGGGATGTGCTCCGTATGGCAGACTATATTGATTCTATGGAAATGCAGCTGGGAACTGTCCTAAAGGAATTGGGAGAGGTGAAGAAGCAATTGGGTGTGATGCAGGAAAGCAAGGTCAAACTCTTTGCGGTGAACACAATCCAGAGGGCGGAACATCAGGTGCAAACACTTCGTTCTCAGGTGGGAGAATTTAAGACAAAGTTTGTGGGACGAGCAGAACAGGCAGTTATGGACTTTAAAGAAAAGGGGAAAGATGCCCTTGCCTGTGCGGTAAAGGGAATGCACCTTACTCAAGGCTTGCAAAAAATCCAATCGTCTCTGCATACGGTGATGCTGTCGATGGATCAAAAGATTGACCGTCTGGGAAGTATGGCGGAGGAACTGCATGTTGCCAAAGGGCATTTGAACAACGCATTTTGGGAAATGAATGGAAAAAATACAGCAAAGATCACAGAGCGAAATCCAGAACAGGGGATCATCTTTCAAACCCAGAAGGTGTTATTCCAATCCATGCGGAGTATCCATAAGCTGGAACAGAAAACAGAGCGCTGGAAACAGCAGGCTGAGAAACTGGAAGCAAGAGAAGGAAAACAATTGTCTGTGAGGAATACCTTGCAGGAACTTCGACAAGAACAACACCCTCTGAAGCTAGGCAAAGAAGAAAAACGGAAGGTGGCAGTTCGATAAAAAACTTTTCAGAGAGAGGTGAGAGCCATGAAAGAAGAAACAACCATTACCTTTTTTGCATCCGAGTGCGGGGAGTTCCATGGGATGGGGGAATGTATCGAATGTACATCTTTAAAAGAAGCATTCCGGCATTACCAGAGATTTTGCAAACGTTCCCCTCAGATGCTCCCATCTTTGGAATTTTCCCTGCACCATGCAGACGATCCTTTGTATAACGAGGGAGAATATCCATTGGCTACCGGGGAGAAGGGAAAAGAGTTATTGTCCTATGTTCCTTATTATGCCAATCATCCGCTGGTGCAGGAAGCAGTAAGGGAACTGGAACAGCTGGAGAGCCAGCAGAAGAAAACAAAAAAACGGGGGAGAGAACGCTAGAAAGTACAGAAGATGGGAGGTGTGTGATTGAAAGATATCAAAGAAAAAGTGCGGAATGACAGTCCAAAGATCCGCAATCCTGCCTCCCGGCTTCCAAAGGAACTGGTACGTTCTGCCATGCTAGGAGCGAAAGAGAAGTCCAGCATCATGGCAGATAAAATCGGAAGAGAAACGGGAGAGGAATCCACGGTGGAATATGCCGGAAACCGCATCCAGCGTGTGGAACAGCGGGCTGGAAGGGAAAGTGCTTCGGCAGCCTATCGTGGCGGTAAGAAGCTGGCAGTGAAACACTATGAGAAGTTAAAGGAGCAGAAACAAAAGCAGAGAGAAGCCGCGACAACCCCGTTGGGAGGGGGAAATGCAAGAGGTGGCACATCTACCCAGGCAGGGCAGACAATGGCGAAGAAAGGGCGAACAGAAGCCACAAGAAGCATTAAGGTCAAGCCAGAAGCAGGGAAAACGATCAAGGAAGCTGGAAATCGGACGGTAAAAACAGCGCCCCGTATGGTGAAAGCCTCTCCGGTTTCTTCCCAGAAAGTGAAAACCCAGGCAGTCTTACAGAAGAAACAAGCACTCAAATCCATGAAAGCAGTCAGGGAAGCGAAACGGGCTGCCATGCACTCTGTTCAGACTGCCAAGCAAAGTGCAAAGACTGCAAAGGCAACCGGAAGAGGATTGAAAGCCATGGCAGAAGCCGCTACTCATGCAGTGAAAGCTGCATTTACAGCGCTGATGGCAGGTGGAGGCGCAGTGTTTGTTGTTCTGATTCTGATTGTGGGGATTATTGGGGGTGCAGCCTTTTTGGGAAATTCCCAGAGTAGTGAGGCTTTAAGCGCAGAAGTACTGGCGCATACACCTGTCATTCAAAAGTATGCCAGCGAGTTTGGTATCCCGGAATATGTTTCTGCCATCCAAGCCATTATGATGCAGGAAAGCGGCGGCAGGGGAACGGATCCCATGCAGGCCAGTGAGTGTCCTTATAACACCCAGTATCCCAATACTCCCGGTGCGATTCAGGATGCAGACTATTCCATCAAAGTGGGGATACAGTATTATGCGGATTGTGTCCGGGAAGCCGGATGTGAAAGTCCTCAGGATATGGAGAAACTGAAACTTAGTTGGCAAGGCTATAATTACGGGAATGGGTATATCTCGTGGGCATTGGAAAAGTTTGGCGGTTATAGTGAAGCCAATGCATTACAGTTTTCCCAGAAACAGGCAGCCGTCCATGGCTGGTCTGGGTATGGGGATCCGGAGTATGTGCCTCATGTGATGCGGTATTATTCCGGCGGAGGTTGGTTTACCGGACTCTTTGGAAACGGACAGTTTGTCACCATTGCAAAAAGCCAGCTTGGAAATGAAGGCGGAGAGAAGTTCTGGTCATGGTATGGATTTGACAGTCGGGAAGAATGGTGTGCCTGTTTTGTCAGCTGGTGTGCGGATCAGGCGGGGCTCATTCAAAACGGAGCTGTGCCAAAGTTTTCCCTTTGTACGGCAGGCGTGGACTGGTTTCAGGCACAGGGGAAATGGCAGGGGGCAGGAAGTGTCCCAAGTCCCGGCATGATTATTTTTTTTGATTGGGATTATGACGGATGCAGTGACCATGTGGGAATCGTGGAAAGCTGCGATGGAACTACGGTACATACGATTGAAGGAAACAGCGGAGATGCAGTAAGGCAGAATAGCTATACGGTGAATTCCCAGTCGATTCTGGGGTATGGGCTGGTAGCTTATTAAAAAGTAAAAATCAAATGGATTGCATTGTGGGAGCCGAGAAACAATGTTATAATGTAAAGGAAGGCAGGGCTGATGTCCTGCCTGTTAATGAATACGAAAAGTACAATCAGGAGATTGATAAAATAGAGTAATTGGGAAGTGAAATGATTGAAACGGGAAGAAATTTTTGAATATGTAAAAAACCAATATGGAACAGTTCCAGAGTATCTCTGGGAAACATCACCGAAAAGTGCAGTGCTTCGGCATAAAAATGGAAAGTGGTATGCAGTGCTGATGCAGGTTGAAAAATCTAGGTTGGGATTAGAAGAAGAGAGCATGGTAGATATCATCAATGTGAAGTGCGAACCGGATATGGTTGGACTTCTGACACAGACTTATGGTTTTCTTTCGGGATATCATATGAATAAAAAGTACTGGATTACAATGTTGTTGGATGGAAGGGTGAGCGAAGCAAAGATATTGGATTTTTTGGATCTGAGTTATGATTTGATAGATCAGAAGAAAGATTGATTTGTAAATAAATTTGAATGGTGTGCAGGGGATGAGAAAATATGAAAGCAATAAATATATATATTCAAGAATACAAGAGAATATGGCCACTGAATTTGAAAATATTTTCTCACAAAGATCAAAAAAGTTAAATGTAAAAGTATAGGAGTTTCTTGCGATAAAAACTCTTGTTGACTTGTTGCTGGATATAAATATAGAAATAAAGCATTTTGAGAATATTTTTGCTTCCTTTACGATAGAACAGATTGGAAAAGAAACAGAGTAGATACCTTACTCATGAGGGAATATCTCTGTGGTTGGAGACAGGAACTATAGAGGCAGGTGGAAAACAGGCAGAGCTTACAAAAAATGAATTGCGGATCATGTATTATCTTTTTGAGCATGACGGAGTCATCTGTACAAGGGCAGATTTGATTGAATACTTATGGGATAATCGGCTCTACTCAGATACATCTTACCACAATGAGGAATTAAAGTCACTAACCCGTTATCGTTTTGATAAGGTCAAAGAACGGGCAAAATTGAAAAGTTCTGTTTCAAGACTTGTCTGTATTCTTTTCCCGGAGCTGGAAAGACTTGTTCCTACGCTTCATATGGCATCCGTCTATGCTTTGCTTTGTGGATTTCCAAGTGCAGATGCTGTTGCAAATGCACATCTCACAAGGCTTTCCAACCTACTCTTTGATAGTTCGAAAGGCAGATATGGAAAAGATACTGCTGTCATGTTTCGTGACGCTGCAAGAAGTTCTATCGGTTCTCATATGCCTGCCAAGTCTTTGAAACTAAAGCACACCATAAAACTTATTCGGGAATTAGCGATTGAGATTGACGAGATTGAAGCAGCCATCAAACGAATCATGGATGAAGAAATCCAATCGCCAATCTTTACCATTCCCGGTATCAGTTACCGGATGGGCGCAATGATCATCGCTGAGATTGGGGATTTCTCTCGTTTTATTCCGCAGATAAGATATTCGCATATGCAGGAATGTCTCCCTCCACTTATCAATCCGGACAGTTAGACAACTGTTATTCCCATATGGAGAAACGAGGTTCCAGATACTTCCGGTATGCCCTTTACAATGCCACAAAATATGTCTGTCACTGGGATAAATCTTTTGGTGCATATCTTGAAAAGAAACGATCGGAAGGCAAGCATTATAATGTTGCCATATCCCATGCCGCTAAGAAGCTTGTGCGATTGATTTTTGCAATGGAGAAATCAGGAAAAGCATATCTGCCAACTGCTTAATTTTTTTCTGTAAATATCTCCTTTTAGAGCACCTATAAAGATGCTCTTGTTGTCATACAGTTTTCAAGGTTCAAATATATCTGAAATGCATTTCTGCAATTCATTCAAAAAACTTTCATTTTAGACTTGACTTTTAATAGTTAGTCTTTCTATACTCATTTTCACTTCAAATGTCGTTCCGCCCTGCTCATTTCCATGAACCTCAATCTCCCCGTCATGCACCTGCACGATCTCGCGTACCATTGCAAGTCCAAGACCTACACCGCCAATTTTTCGGCTTCTTGACTTATCCACCCGGAAGAATGGTTCAAAGATCCGCTCTCGGAATGTCTCATCGATTCCATTTCCTGTATCTGCAATCGTCAGAACAACTTCTTTCCCCTTTCGTTCTGCCGATACCGTAACTTTTCCATCTGTATGGTTGTATTTAATCGCATTTTCAACAAGGTTATAAAGCATCCGATAGATCAGTATATCACTTCCTGTCAGCATCAGACCCTCGCCTGCATTCTCTTCTTTTTCATCTACTGTACTCTGCGATTTCTGTATCAGTGTAACACCTTTTTCCTGTGCCAACGGTTCCAGATCTGCCAGCACTTCCTCGATTAGTCCACAAAGTTCGATCTTGTCATTGCGCGCTACTGTCTGTAACTCACTCATATCCAGAAGTGTTCTGACCAACTTGCTGAGACGCTCGTTCTGCTCTGTCACCATCTGGATCGTCTCTTGCGCCGCTTCCCCATTCTCCGGATTTTCTGACGCATGATAGAGGTCCAGTTGTGCTTGAATTAATGCCAAAGGAGTCCGCAGCTCATGTGCTGCATTCCCGGTAAACTGGCGCTGTGTCTCGAACGATTCCGACAGTCGCAAAAGCATCTTATTATAAGACGTACGAAGTATGTCCAGCTCTGCAATCTTATTCTCTTCGATCGTATAATCCGTCAGGTTCTGTGCCTGTACTTTTTCAACTGTCTCAGAAAACTCTCTGAGCGGTTTTAATGCACGGCCACTAATAAAATATGTCACCGCTCCACCAAGTAACGCTACAACACCTGTGATCAGTAGACTTCTGTTTCTATAATCGGATTTCGAATTATACACCTCCGTAGCAAATTGTGATGCAAAATTGTCCCACTCATTATCCGGAATCTCAATGTATAGTGCTTCCGGTGTTTTTCCCTGATCTGTAACTGTTTCCTGAAGTGTATCGATATAATAGACTCCATTCTTATATAAGAAAAATGTAAGGCATCCGCACAATACTGTGATCAACACTGTAGTAAGGATTGTCAGTCTCCACTGGAGTGATAATTTTCTCATGCTTTGCTATCTCCTCCTATCTTATAACCCTCGCCAATCCTATTTACAATCGGATCATAGCCAAGTCCCGCCTTGAGTTTTCTCCTCAGAGAAGACATATGCACACGAATAGAGCCGCTAAAACTATCCACAGAAGAATCCCAAACATGCTCAATCAACTCTTCCTGGCTGACCGGCCGGCCCTGATTCAGAAGAAGATACTCTAGAATCCCATTTTCTTTTCTCGTCAACGCAACCGGATTCTCTTCTGCATACGCCACTCGTTCTCTTATATCAAACCGAATGCCGTTGCATTCTAGGCAGACATTTTTCTGTATGAATTTTCGTCTCGTCAGACTTCTCACGCGTGCCTCGAGTTCCTGCAAATGAAATGGTTTTTCCATATAATCATTCGCACCTGCATCCAACCCTTCAATTTTATCTGCAATCTGACTTCTCGCAGACAAGATCAATACCTTTGTCTCTTCATCTTCTTTACGAAGTTCCCGAAGAATCTCCATCCCATCCACCCCAGGAAGATTAAGATCAAGCACGATCAGATCATACATTTCAGCATAAATCATATCCAATGCTTCTTCTCCGTCATTGCATACATCCACCTCATAGCCGCTCTGGTGCAGACTTTTCGCGATCATGTCACATAATTTCTTCTCATCTTCAACGACTAATAATCTCATTTTATTTTTCTCCATCTTCTTAACAGAAATTTTACACCTCCTATTGTATAATGCCAACATCGAAAAGTCAATAAACTGACTTTGAACATTGAAAGGAGTATTTTATGAAATCTGAAAAAGCATCACAGATTCTTTTACTTACAGCCGGTCTGGTTCTTTTCTTTGGCGGAATTTTCCGCGGCGAAGCCGCTGTAGTACTCAGCAAAGCAATAAAATTATGTATGGAGTGTGTCGGAATTGGATAAGAAAATGAAATCAAACAAAAACCCTCTGGTCCGCTTCCGCGGATGGATTCAGGCAGCTGCTACACTACTGACCAACATTCACATCCCGAATCTGTTTAAAGGGAAAATTTATCAGGGAAATGTAAAAACGATGTGCGTCCCGGGACTAAACTGTTACTCTTGTCCTGCCGCCACAGGTGCCTGTCCGATTGGAGCTTTTCAAGCCGTGGTCGGTTCTTCAAAATTCAAATTTACCTACTACATCACCGGATTTTTCATCCTGTTAGGTGTTCTGTTAGGACGGTTTATCTGTGGATTCCTCTGTCCGTTTGGATGGTTCCAGGATCTGCTGCATAAGATTCCGGGCAAGAAATTTTCCACCGCAAAACTGAAGCCTCTGCGGTATCTGAAATATGTGATTCTGGTCGTCTTTGTTATACTACTTCCGGCATTTGTAACCAATTCACTTGGTATGGGAGATCCTTTCTTCTGCAAATACATTTGCCCACAGGGCGTACTTGAAGGCGCAATTCCGCTGGCACTTGCCAACTCAGGAATCCGTGCCGCACTCGGACATTTATTTACATTTAAGTTCACAATCCTTGCGCTTTTCATCATCCTGAGCATCTTGTTTTACCGTCCATTTTGTAAATGGATCTGCCCGCTGGGTGCTATTTATTCACTGTTTAACAAGGTATCTTTTCTTAAGATTCAGGTTGATCATGAGAAATGTGTTGGCTGCCAGAAATGTAGTCGTGTCTGTAAGATGGATGTCAATGTAGTAGACACACCAAACCATCCGGAGTGTATCCGATGCGGAGAATGTATGAAAGCCTGTCCGACTGATGCAATCTGCTATCATTACGGATTTTCAAACAAAAAAAGGCTGACAATAAATAAACTAAAACGAACAAAATAAAATTGAAAAGGAGATTTAAACTCATGAAAAACAAAACACTTAGAACAAACTCAATGAAATTAAAAAAGGTAATTGCTGCATCCCTTGCCATTTCTGTACTTTTTGCGTTTACAGGCTGCGGAAGCTCTTCCTCAACAAACAATACAAACACAAAACAGGAATCTTCTTCCACAACAGAAACTGGCAGCGCAGACGAGCTGAACGAAAAACTGAACGACCTTTACCAGCAGGAAAACCAGCTTTTTGCTGATCACAAAGATGCATGGGACAAAGCCTTTGGTCTTATGAACAAGAACGCTGCCGGTGATGCCATGAGCGAAAACTATGCTGATTCCCTCGCAAGCACAGTGGAATCTAACAAAGACTCTTTCTCTGAAGAAGAATATGAAACTCTGTGCAAAGACATCGAGACAATCCGCGGAATTGAAGAAGAAATTGCCAAGCTTGAGAAAGAGATTGCTGCATCCGATTCCTCTGACAGTTCTTCCTCCAAATCAGACGAATCCACAGCTGTATTCAAAGCTTTCAAAGGAAAAGATCTGGATGGAAACGATGTAGATGACAGTCTTTTCGCTAAAAACAAAGTTACAGTTGTAAACTTCTGGTTCAGTGGATGCAAGCCATGTGTCGGAGAGCTCTCTAAGCTGAATGAATTAAATGAGAAACTCAAAGAAATGGGTGGCGAAGTTGTTGGTATCAACACGGATACTTTAGACAACAATGAAGCGGGAATCAAAGAAGCAAAAGAAATTCTGAAAGCTCAGGGCGCTTCCTACAAGAACCTGACTTTCGATTCTAATTCAACAGTTGGAAAATATGCTGGAAACATCATGGCATTCCCTACAACCGTTCTCGTAGATAAAGACGGAAATATCATTGGCGAGCCATTCATGGGCGGAATCGATGATCAGTCAAACTACGATCAGCTGATGAAACAGATCCAGTCCGTACTTGACCAGAAATAATTTATCTTATAATTAAGGATTGTCAATTTTTACGTATAAATTTTGGAGAAATCTGTGGGTAGGGATGTATCCCCCAGTTTTAAGAAAAATGGATTAGATTATCAAAATATTGTTATTTTTGTAGGATATAATATCGATAGTCTTTCGTTAATGAAAAGCCTAATCCCCTAGCTATGTTGGGGAGAATGGAATAAGCAGAGGTGTGTGGGGGCAATAAAAAAAGGATCCTATGTGCTTGTGATATCCGTCTTTTAGGACGAGCAGTAACAGTAACCTTAGGAGAGCTGATAATAAACCACCATTGAATTGTGGGTGTAACTGGAAATTGAATTAGCAGGCCTCGATTTTGCTGGGCCGAAGATTCCAAGAGATTGTGATATATTTTGGAGGTAAGCTATGACGAAAATAGAAGAATTTGTAAAACTGATAACAGGACGATTTGATAATAAGGAGCAATTTGATGCAATGAAAAAGGCAGGAAAGACATACCCTTATGCACAGCACGTAAATACGGTTTGCAATGATAAAATTAAAAATCTTCCTGCTGATTTTAAGGGCATGTTTATTGTAGAAGAAAGTTATTATGAAAATGAAGGAAAGCGTCATGCGTCACCGCATCTTTTCTTGATTACAGAGAAAGAAGATAGAATTTTACTTTCATCCTATGAAATTCCAAATGGGGAAGATAAGAACACGTTTTCATATGAATTTATGAAAGAGGTGGAATATATTGAATTAAAAAAATCCAAAAAATTTACTCCTGCACTATATTATGAGAGAAACGGTGTCTGGGAGGGAGGCAGTACTAGTCAGTTCTCACCCGTTATGATATTTAAACTATGGGAAAAGTTTTCGGATACGTGTTTGGAAGTATTCGAAAGTATGGAAGTGAATGGAAAAAGAACATTTGGATATGACGTTCCGATTATCTATAAGAGGGTATAAAGTCTTTGTTTAACGGTTCGAAAATTCTGAAAATAAAGGAAGCAGTTCGAGTATAGCTAGTGTGCTGTATCGTTGATATTTAACATAAATTAAGTTGTTGATAGTTTAAATAGTTGCTGCTTCATCAGGATCAATTTCATCCATTTTATATGTCCAATGATAGACGATTGGCTCAGCATTGATTTCATCGAAGTAGCGGTATATTCGCTCTGCCAATTCATCCTTTGAATTAACACGAATGCCCTTTAACATCTGTTTTGTCATCTTGCTGAAGAAGCTTTCGATCATGTTCAGCCATGAGGTGTGTGTCGGTGTAAATACAAACACAAATCTGTCTTCCGGTAACCCTGCAAGATACCGGCGTGTTTCCTTTGATGTATGCGCTGAATGATTGTCCAGTATCAACCGTATTGTGTCACTTTTTGGGTATTTTGCATCGAGAATCTTTAGAAACTCGATAAAATCAGAACTTTTGTGTGTCTGGCTGACCAACGGAATTGCATTCCCCGTCAGAAGATCAATTCCTGCAAGCAAAGACAGCGTTCCAAGCCGCACATACTCATAATCCCGGCGGATATACCCCTTTTCCTCTGTCGGATTATGATCGGGATATTTGTTGGCAACAGCCTGAATGCCGGGTTTTTCATCATAGGAAATAGTATGTGTCAAATGCCCATTTTCTGGTATGGTGATCGTTCCATCATCGCCAAACTGCATCTCAACCTGTTTGTAAACTAGGAGAACGTCATGCATCTTATTCTCAAAATCAGGGTCTTTCCGCTCAAGATAATACTTGATTTTGAATGGCTTTATATCCATCTTTTTGAGATATTTTTGAAGCCATGGTTTGGTAACTGTCTTTAAGCGTGGATAGCCAGCTTCTTCCGCATGTGCCTGTATGTGTTTGTGCAGTGCCGCCAGTGTCCATAATTCCGCGGCATAACCAAGATCGCAGGGCTTTTGGCAGGCTATACTGATAATCCATGATTTTGCATCGTCGGTAATCTCAACCGGGCGACCGGAACGGTCGTTATCAAATATGGCCAAATTAATTCCACCGTTGAGATAACGGTCAATACAACGCCGGACAGTATTTACACTAATGCCCAGGCCATCTGCAATGGCTTTGTCTGTTTTGGCTTCAGACTTCCATAGCAGGATGCGTGCACGGTCAACAACCTGTGCTTGGATAGTCCTGGTTTTAATCAGTGATTTCAGATAGGCAGATTCCTCATCTGATATTGTTATACTATAAGATAATGCTGGCATAATTGACCTCCGTAATTGTATTCATTAAGTCCATTATACCAGATATCGAAACTATCAACAACTTAATTTATGTTATACTAGAGCGGACATCGGACGCTATATCCACACTTACAACTTTGAACGATGTCATTCTGCCCTTGATTATAAAACACTGGCTGAATGCTACTATCCAGCAATGATTCTGCCTTATGTAGCTTAATGCATATATGGGTCAGGCAAATGTGATACCATTCTCCCTGGTTCCTTAGTAACTATAAACCATATCAGTTCATTATAAGAATCTTAGATTTTTGTCTTGACAACTAAACCACTATAGAGTATATTTGTGTGTTAAAGGAATTAAATATGAACATCACTGAAATAGAAACATATCGAAAAGCTCCATCACCTGCAAGTTTTTTAGCAATCGATGATGCCAAAGAAAAAGAAATTGATCGGCAAATTCAAAAGTTAAAAAATATTAAAACCGTAATGCAAGAAAAGAAAGAGAAAATTGTTCTTTGTGAAACTTTATAAGATCAGGAAATCAGGGTTGAAGTATGCAAAGCAGAAAAACTATTACTTTATCCATATAATTTTTCAGAAGATGATATATCAAAAGCCATTTATCACTTAAAAGATACATGGGGAATTGAACAGATCCGGATGGGAATGGGAAGTTTTATTTCTCTTGATAATGTGTATAAGACGAATTTCTACAGATACGAAGGACTCTATACAACTACTCTGAACGCAAAAATGTCTTCAGATTGTTTTACAAAGTCTGGAAGAAAATATCTCTGCAGATACCAGAAAGGTACTTGGGATAGATTGCCGGTTCTATATCAAAAAATGCTGGATTATGCCAGAAAAATAATTTACAGCTTAATGGTTATGCTTATGAAGCAGGATTAAATGATTTTGTAATCTCTGACGAAGAGGATTATATAACTAAGATCATGATTAAGATTGATGAAATTTCATGATGGATGATTATGTGTGAATTTGAAACAAAACAAAAGAAGTGTGCTATACTATTGTTCAGCAAAAATCTTATTGACATATTTCGAATTATTTAGGAGGATAAACGTTTATGTGTACAGCAGCAACTTATAAAACAAAAGATTTTTATTTTGGAAGAACACTCGATTATGAATTCTCTTATGGTGATCAGATAGTAATTACACCACGTAATTATTCGTTTCACTTTCGTCATGTTGGTGATATGGAACATCATTATGCAATTATTGGAATGGCCCATGTAGCAGAGGATTATCCTTTGTACTATGATGCGATGAATGAAAAAGGAGTAGCAATGGCAGGATTGAATTTTGTCGGAAATGCTGCTTATTCTGAGGTTCAGTCTAATGTGGAAAATATTGCACAGTTTGAATTTATTTCGTGGATTTTAAGTCAGTGTGCTTCTTTAGTAGAAGTTCGTGAGCTTCTTGATCGAATTAATATTGTTAATACTCCTTTCAGTGAACAACTGCCATTAGCACAATTGCATTGGATTATCTCTGATGAAAATGAATCAATTACTGTAGAATCTATGTCAGATGGTCTGCATATTTATGATAATCCGGTAGGAGTGCTTACGAATAATCCGCCATTTCCACAACAGATGTTTCAATTAAACAATTATATGTATTTATCCCCAAAGCAACCAGAAAACACTTTTTGCGAAAATTTGGCTCTTGATGCATATAGTAGAGGTATGGGTGGATTAGGTCTTCCGGGAGATCTTTCATCTTCCTCTCGTTTTGTGCGTGTAGCTTTTACAAAAGTAAATGCAATTTCAGGTGAATCAGAGGCAGAAAGTGTTAGTCAGTTCTTCCATATTCTTGGATCTGTGGATCAGCAACGTGGATGTTGTGAGGTGGCTGATGGAAAATGTGAAATCACTTTGTATACGTCTTGTTGTAATGTGGCAAAAGGTATCTATTATTATAATACTTATGAAAATCATCAGATCAGTGCAGTAGATATGCATGTGGAAAATCTGGATAATAACAAATTGATTTGTTATCCGGTAATTCAAGGAGAACGAATCAATTATCAAAATAAATAGTATTATAATGGTCTCATAAATTAAGACACTTTTTCGGAAATTTTTTAATGAATCTGATATACTAAAATCAGTATGAAAGAGAGGATTCATAATTATGTCCAGACAAAGAAGAAACTTTAGTGCCAAATTTAAATCTGTCCTAGTAATCTAGTGTGCTGTATCGTTGATATTTAACATTACTACTGCATCTTATTCAGATGCAGTAGTAAATGTCGGATACAAGGAATTCAATTTAATTCTTGCATCCTCCGTTCGAAATTGCCAGTTTACCTTTGCGGCTACGGTATTTCGTTCAACTTCCCATGCTGATAATTCCTTACGAAGATTTGAAATATTATCAATCCTTCTGTTCAAACATTGTCTGGTCATGACGTTAAGTTCGATTTCTGCAATATCAAGCCAGCTGCCATGTTTTGGTGTGTAGTGAATCTCCAACCGTTTCATGATTCTTCTGGCTTCATCAGCAGGTATTATAGCACTACAAGGGTAACGTTTGTACAATGATGCTGGTTTATGTGTATTAAGATTATCCATTACAAGAATTATTTTTTCTACATCTGGATACATGACATCGGCAAGATATTTGATTTCTTCTGCCCAGTCAATTGCAGTCCGATGTTCCCGAACACTTACATGATGAGCTCCACCAAGCGGTTCTACGAATGCAAAAATGCTGCATGTACCATTTCTGACATACTCAGAATCTACTTTCTGGTCATTGCCGGGGCGCATAGGAAGTGGGGATCTTGCCTCGCCAAGTAACTGATATGGTTTTTCGTCCATACAAACAACGGGGCGTTGTGGGTTATATGGAAGTTCGTATACATCGAGAACATCCTCCATACAAGCTATAAATTCTGCGTCCTCTCTTGAGGGAATGCACCAGTATTCATTTTTGTGAGGTCGAAGTTTGTTTTTTTAAGGCTCTACGGATAGCATCTTTGCTAACCGGTGTATCAAGCACTACTTTGGCTTCTTTTTCCAGCAGACGCAAAGTCCATCTGGAATGACCTTCTGGAACAGGACCGCAGGCAAGTTCAATAATACGTGCTTCTGCACGTCCATCAAGGATACGCCTTGCATTGTCGGAATTGATATTTCTTTTGAACTCGGTAACCGCTTCAATGCCACCGGAAAAATATTTGGTCACTGTATTCGTTACAGTTGTCAGGCAAACACCATTTGATCTTGCGGATTGCTCATGGGTTAATACTTTCCCATGAGCCTCATCCAAATCAATAATAATCTGGCATCTGCTTCGAATAGTTTTAGATGTATTACTTTTGCGAATTATAGATTTTAATGTATTCAATTCATCATCTGTAAGTTTAATGACATATTTTCTTGGTCTTGCCATATAAATCACCGCTGTTTTCTTTTATTTTAACATGAAGCGGCTATAATAGCTATAAATATTTAGTTAAATGTCAACAATACAGTACACTAGTGGGTTACTGAAAGAGTCGATTCATTTGATTTTTGCAGATAAAATTTGTATTATCATAACGCATGATTTAGAAATGGCATCTATTGCGGATACAAGTATAAATTTATCAGATTAATGGTTAAAAAGGATTTTAATTACTTCTTTTTAAAAGGCAATAAATATTTCTTTAGGTCTTGTAAAGAGATGGAAACTATTTTTTATCATTATGCAGAAAATCATGTGGAAGAATTAAAATTTAGGAACGAATGTGTAGTAAGTGGAAATGAGTTCAATGAGTTTATACTACGAAAATTCGATTATAACCTTGGAAGAATATATAGACCTTTTTTGCAGTACATACGTTAAAACGTTAAGTTTGGTAGAATGCCCATTATATTCTAAGCAGCTTATAACTTGGAAAAAATGAAAAAAGTAGTTTTACAAGGGGATATATAAAAACTTAAAAAAATCCACGGTGTTACGAATTGTACAAATCTTTTTGGAATAATTTGAAGTTTTTAATCGGAAACGGGAATTGGGCACCAATAGAGTATTTGATGCTTCCAACAAGTACTTATAATTGTCTTAAAAGACAAAAGTTTTGTTTTATCCAGAATTTAGAACAAAAATATAATTCTGTTGAAAAATTATGCTGTATCCGAAAAATGGGTGTGCATTCTTCTGAAATTGTGATAAAGGCACTGTAAAAATGGGATGATAAAGCAAAAAAACTATAGGTCACTCAATTCTGGAGCAGGAAAAAGATTTTTTGTGTCCGTGGGAAAATCGGTTTATGATGTAAAATGTAGATATTACAATACCGCTTTAAAAATAGTTCTGGGAGAATATGAAGAATACATATATAGGTGTTAAATTCAAATGCAGACAAGGAAAGATTTAACTATTCGTATATATATCAAAGACTTTTTCGATATGGAAATGTTTATTGGCTTATGGAACATCAATTGCGGGACTTGTAAGTAAATGAGGATAGGTCTTTGATGAAACTCATTTTATACCGGATGAAGCAATAATTCATGTGAAGTGCAGCAAATATTTTTTCTGGCGTTATTAAAAAATGAAAACTATTTTTATCATTATACAGAAAGTCATGTGGAGGAATTGTAATATGAGAAACAGAGAGATGGGGGTGTGAAGAAAAACAGAATTATAGTAATTGCTGATGAAGGAGAAATGACATGGGAAAGTTTGATTTTGTTGGAACAACGAGCAGAGTTTTATCAAATGAAAAGTATCCAGGATGCCCTTTCCAACCTGACAGTTTTCTCTTATCATTTGATTTTAATTGCAGTAAAACGAGAACTGGAAATAGTATGCCAACTTGTAGAAGCAATCCGAAAGCTGGTGATAACACCTATGATTGTTTTATTACCGGATCATTCTGAAATGCGAAATAAAATCATTTACTTGGGGGGCAGATGTGGTATTGACACAACCGTATACAGCGGAAGAAGTCAGTCTGCAGTCGTATGCATTGATTCGCCGCTATACAGAATGGAAATCGGAAAGAAAAGAAGAAATCCCTGTTATGGTGGGAAAACTGAAAATCCTTCCACTTCAAAGAACAGTAGAATGGGAGCATAAAAGAATCCCTGTTGTAAAAAGGGAGTTTGATTTTCTGTATCTGTTAGCAACTACGCCGGGAAGAGTATATACATACAGTCAGATCTATCAACTGGTATGGCAGGAGTACCCACATGGGGATATTACAAATATTATTTACTGCATGGTACATCGACTGAAACAGAAATTGAAAAAAGTAGATGTAAATGCAGAGCATATAATCAGCAGTGTAAAAGAGGTTGGATATTGTTTAAAAGTATATAAGGAATCATAGAAGGCGGGTTTCTGAAAATGGAGCCTGCTTTTTATATGGCGAGATTTGGTTGTAACTGTAATAGAAAAGAAATGACAGGAAAACTGACAGTTATTTGACAGACAACTGACAGTCTGATGACAGATTCGTTTTGTATACTACTTCTTTATGTAAAAAATGGGCTTCGTTCCATGACATAAAGGAGCAGTGTATGTGCCGGAAAGAGCTACAAAAGAGAAAAACCTAACTTCATATGCAGCGTTTGGTGGTGTCGCAATTCAAAACAGGATTGCGGCATCTTTCTTTTTGTGGAGAAAACTCCGGTTCATACAGTCTTTTGCCTGTGAGAAGGCAAGGTCACCGCCACTCCGATTTGATTTCAAAAAAATTCAGATCGGAGGAAAAGAAAGGTGACATTTCATAAAGCAAAAGAAGAATCTAAATGGAAACAGTGGAAGGAGCAGGAGGAACGGATTTTGCGAAAATCCGGTGTCAGTGAAGAGGTAATCCAAAGACTTCGTGAATTAGACTGGCAGGACTTTAATGCGGAGCGGAGATTCTGGGAACATTTTTCTTCTAATCAAGAAGAATTATACACCAGGGAATTGGAAGAACCATCTTCAGTGGTGCTTAATATTCAACAGTTACTTGACAGTGTGGAAAATGAGCAACTGTTACAGGTTCTTTTGGAGTCGGATAAGAAAACACTGCAGATTTTACTTCTGAAGATGTGGGGATTTTCAGTTCATGAAATTGCAGGCCAGATGGGACTGCCGGAAAAGACCATTTATACACGGATTGAGCGATTAAAGAAAAAAATTAAAAAAGTTTTGAAGAAGTGAAGAAAAATGGGGTATCTCATCGGCTCTATATATGAAAGGGGTAATTGCCCCTCGTTCCTTGATAACCACATACCAGCATTACAGGTACGTTCCCAAAGATAGAAGCGTGACAGCATAAGCGCCAGGACGGATGGGGACAAGCACTGCTGGATTGTTATGGAAAGGTCTGTCCAAAGACTATGGCGGATCATTTCGTGAGAAAACTGTCAGTGCCTGTTCTCATTCTGAGCGACTCCTTATAGCTGTGAATGGACTTTCGCAGGTCTTTCGCCAGGAGCATCGGAGGGGGATAATGATACGAATTTCTTCCCATAAGGAAGAGGATGGACTCTAAGTTGTAATCAGCAAGACTTTCAGAAAATCTGCGAGAGGTGCCAAGCGAAGCATCCGCCTGTAATGTTCCCTACCATAGATGTGGTGTGGCAGCCGGGGAGTCGAGGACAAATACGGTACCAAAGAAAAGAAGAAACGATAAGAAATCAAAAAAGAGTGTGTCGTTGATATCAGATACATGCGGCTGTGGGAAAATGTCACAGCCGTATTCTTGTGGTATTAACGCCATGCGGAAAGAAGTACTATGTTTTATAAAGTTGAATATCAAAAAAGAGCGCATCAGGAAGTGGAGAAGATCTTCCGGGTGCTATTTCCGGAACAGGGACTGGCAGTCAGGGAAGAGCAGATCCGTCTATGCCATGAAATGCTGGATACTCTGCTGGGAGAACAGATTGCCTTGTGTGATGCAGGGGTAGGAATTGGGAAGACCTATGCCTATCTGGTAGCCTGTGTATTATTGCGGAAGTATTCCATGCTGACAGGGCGAGGAAATCCATTGGAACAGCGCCCGGTGGTGGTGTCCACCTCCAGCATTGCATTGCAGAAAGCCATTTTAACAGAATATATTCCCTTTTTGTCCAGGGTGCTGCTGGAGCAAGGAATCATTCAGTCCCCGCTTCGGGCAGTGGTGCGAAAAGGGAAAGAACACTTTGTCTGTGACAATAGGCTGGAACAACGAATCGAAGCAATCCGCCATAAACAGAAGAATGCTGTTCAAAAAGCAGCATTACTGTCCTTGCGAAAGCATTACGATATGGATAGCGTAAAGAATCTGAGCGGGTTTGACAGAAGGCTGGTCTGTGTGCCGAAATTCTGTCCAAGAGAATGTCCGGGCAGGCAGATGTGCCGCTATCAGAGATATCTGGAAGAATCCAGGAAACAGGATGTGTTCATTCAAATCTGTAATCATAATTATTTACTGGCAGATGCATATCACAGAGCAGAAGGATACAAGCCTTTATTGTCTGATTATCGGACGTTGATTGTAGATGAAGCTCATAAGTTACCGGAAGCGGCAAGGCAGATGTTTGGAAAAAACCTGTGTATGGATGATATCCGGGAAATAGCATATTATCTGGAACGGGAGCATCAGAAAGAAGAGGCAAAAATCCTGCGGACAGTCATGCATGACGCATTGCATGTTGTTGGTGCAGAACACCGAATTGGAAAAGGAATCCGGGAAACATTCCGTCATACAACAGATAGTGTGGTTTCTCTGTGGGAAGGAGTAGAAATGTTGGAATTTCTTTTGGACAAGCTGGAAAAATGTGTTCCAAAGTGGATACGGAATCGACTGGAGGATGCAAAAGAGGTGCTGAAGTGTTTTTGTAGCAGCGATGAAAAATATGTCTGCTATCTGCAATTCGATACAGAGCAGCTTCCCATTTTATGCGCAGCCAGCCGGGAAATCCCAGAATTGCTTCAGAAGATGTTATGGGATCGGGAAGAAGGGATATCCGCCATCTTAACCAGCGGAACGCTAAAGGCAGGCGCAGGCTTTTTGCGCACACGGCAGATCACCGGGCTGGAAGGAAGAGCAGGAGTGCAGGAATATGTGGCAGAGTCCCCATTTTCTTATGAGAGGAACTGTCTGTTATACTTGCCAAAGACGCTGGAACATTGCAGGAGAGGGAGCAGGGAAGAGGCAGTAATGGTGGCAAACCAGATCCATTCCCTGATCTGTTCCACTTACGGACATACGTTGGTACTGTTTACCTCTTATACATTGATGGGGAGTGTGTACCAGATTTTAAGAGACAGTCTGCCATTTCCCATGGTGGAAGTATGGAGGCATTCCCAGGAAGAAATTCTGCGGTTCAAGACCATGGAGAATGGGGTGCTGTTTGCAGCCGGCTCCTGCTGGGAAGGGGTAGACTTTCCGGGAGACATGGTATCTTCACTGATTATTGTGAAACTGCCTTTTGCAGTACCAGATCCCATCAGCGAGGCAGAGAAGGAAACCTATGATTCCCTGGAAACCTATATTCAGTCCATCATTGTGCCGGATATGCAGAAGAAACTACGCCAGGGATTTGGGAGAGCCATCCGGACAGAAACCGATACCTGCGTGGTGTCTATTTTAGATATCCGGGCAGGAAAAGGCGGCAAGTATCACAAAGATGTGATGTGTGCGCTTCCGCCCTGCCGGATAGCAGAGGAGTTGAGAGAGGTGCAGGATTTCATCCGCAGCCGGAAAGGTGTAGAGTATTATTTATAATAGGAAAAATCTGCTTTCCAGCCTTGTTGCTTGTGCTTATTTTCCAGGCACTTTTAAAGGGAAAATTTAGTACAGTTTTTGGAGCGGTTTTGGAGGGATTGTTGGTATTGCTGAATAGCTATTTGAACATGAAGTGGGTATAATGTGTATAGCGTTAGAGGAAAGGACGGTGAGCAAAATGGCACGATATGCAGTGGAACATATCTGGGAAGGAAAACAGGAATATTTCTTGATCCGGGATCATCAGAGCTGGCAGATGGTGCTGCTCCCGTCCAAGTATCTGACGCATTTGATTCGAGCAAACCGTTCCCCGAATACCGTTAGCCGCCGGGCAAAATCCATCCGGTTCTATCTGGAATATTTGGATGAAAAGGAGATGGAACTGTCTCAGGTAGCGGAACTGGAATTCCAGGAACAGTATGAACATTATGTGGGATTTCTCCACTGGCTGAAAGCCGGAAATCATTTGCATGAAAAGACAGAGAAACTGCCAAGCAATAAAACCTGCAATGCGTACTTAAAAGACGTGTTCAGGTTTTTCTGTTTTTTAGAGCTGGAAACAGATATGGAAAGATTAAAAGTGTTATATTATGACAGTTTTACCACTCATGATTCCATCGGCGTAAAACGGAAGCTGCGGTTCCGGTCATTCAATGGCTATCTGAAAGAGGAAGAACGAAACGTCCGTCCAGCAGAGCATCAGGAGATTTTGGAACTTTTGAAGCAGTGTACCAACTGCAGGGATCAGCTTCTGATCATGCTTCTGGCAGAGACCGGATACCGGATCGGCGAGATCTTAGGGGTAGATTATACCAGAGATATTGATTATGAAAGACACACCATCCGGGTATTCTTCCGGGATGACAATGAGAACAAGGCAAGGGCGAAGAATGCGGCGTACCGAAGATCCAAAGTCAGTGATGCCACCTTCCAGTTTTTACTGTTTTATCTGTCCAAGTACCGGGAATTTCTGCAGCACCAGCCGATGCTGTTTGTAAACATCGAAGGAGAGACGAAAGGGAAGGCACTGCAGGTAGACGCAGTTTACCGGATGCTGGAACGGATGGAGAAAAAGACAGGCATCCATACGACGCCCCATATGCTGCGGAGATACTTCGGAAATATGAGGCGGGATGCCGGATGGCCGCTGGAAATGATCAGCGAAGCGTATGGACATAAGCACATCGACACAACCATCAAATATCTGAACCTTGTAGATGACCAGCTTATGGAAGCCAGTGACCAATATTATGCAAAACATTCTGCTCTTTATGATGTGGAGAAACTCCTGTAGGAGGTGAAGAACATGCCCGCTTATCAATTATATGTATATGAAGATCGGGAAAAGCGGGAAGCACTGGAACAAAAAATCTGTGAGCAGGTGGATGCCTGTACAGAGGTAAATGGAACCATACGAAACCGGATAAAGAAGTTCCTGATAGAAGAAGGGATTACTGATATTTCAGAGATGGACGCAGTCCTAAGGGTCCGCTACGAAGAATATCTGGAAAGGAACGAAACCGTTCTTGCACCGATTACCTGCTTGCGGGGATTTGATGGAATCGTGATTCATCGGATGAAAGAAGAACTGCAGACACTGGCAGGGAGAAGAAACTATACTACAGAGTATCAGGAACAGTGGATGTGCCTTACCCATTATCCGGAGATTGAGATTGCGGAATCCTTTCTATCAAGTAAAGACGGAAAAGAACTGTTGTGGAATTTTACCCTGGAATGTCCAAGAAATTTGAAGGTGCAGATTTTTACAGTACTGAAAGAGGTGATCCATACCTACCAAGGCTGTTATAGAAAAGAGAAACTGCTGGCACTGCAAAGGTTCTACCAATTCTGTGTGAAACATCAAGTGGCTGATATTGAGACCATGACATTGGACAAAGAACAGCGATTTGAACAGGAACTCTCGGAAGAGTTTCGAGGGAAAAAGAGAAGTACTATGTTTGGCATCCTGCAGATGAGCAGAAAAATCCTATTTTTACAGGCGCCGGAAATTCATTGGCAAGCGAATGTGTGGTTTTTGGAACGTTTCCATTTTTCCAGGGAACGGATGAATCCAAGTAAGCCTGTGGAATCGGTATCCTTTAAAGAGGTGACTAACATGGAAAATCAAAAGATTTTGCAAAAATATCTGCGGTATCTGTTTGGAATCACAGATTTATCTATCAGTACCATCCGAATCAAGCTGCTGGAACTTCGTACATTCCTGGCACACTTCAATGGAGAAGAAAAGCCGATCTATGAAGTGGAGGCAGAGAAGATTCAGAGATATCTGGAATCCGTTCAGAGACAGGATACCCGTGAAAAAACAGCAAATGGAAGAATCTTTATGATTTTACAGTTTTACAATTTCCTTGTAGTCAAAGGATATTTAAAGAAGATTCCCTTCCGGCATGCGTATTATCTGCAGAAAGAAGTGCATGTCCACAATGACCGCAGTGTACCGGAAAGAATCTATACGGAAATTTTATCGAAGCTGACAGAGTTTCCGGAACATCTGCGGTTGATGTTCCTGCACTTATGGTGTACAGGAATCCGGGGGAGCGAAGTATGTACCCTGACAGGTGGTGATTATGAAGAAAAGAATGGAGATTACTGGCTGAAAGTATATCAGGTGAAAATGAAAACGTATAAGCGGATTCCCATTCCGGAAGCATTGTATAAATTAGTGCAGGTGTACAAAAAGAAATATCAGATCGGACCAGAAGAATACCTGTTTAAAAGCAAAAAAGGTGGAGCATTCCAGTATGCTACATTACGGTATCAAATGTTGAAATACTGTGAGAAAAATCAGATTGCAGATGGGGAATATATTTTCAGATCCCATGATTACCGCCATAACCTGGCTACGCTTTATTATGATAATGGTATTTCCATCCAAGCGGTACGAGATTACTTGGGGCATGAATATGAGGAAATGACCAGACAGTATGTGGACTATATGCCGAAGAAACTGGAAAAAGCCAGTGAAGCATATTTCCAGGAAGAAACCCACAGCTTTGCGACGGAACTGATGAAAGGAGAGTTCCATGGATGAAAAATTATATCTAATCGATTTGGACTGCTATGCAAGAGCAGAGGAAAACCAGAAAAAGAAGGTAAAGGAATCCCATTGCTTTGATTTCGGACTGCTTCCAACAAAGGGGCTTCAAAATGAATTCCGTTCCTTTATTGAGAATCGAAGCCGACAATGTGCATTGGCAACGATGATACAGGAACGAGTGCTCTATCAGAGATTTTGCAGAATGGTAAAGGATAAGCACATCCGGGCAGAGAGCCTGCAGGAACTGGAGTGGGAACAATGGCTGATCAAAATCCGAAGCTGGCTTCTGGAACATGGACAAAAACTGACCATGCAGGGAATCAACGTATATGGGAAAGAAAAGACAGTGCCATCGAGCCTCATCACATATGTGCGGAAGGCATATCAATTTACAGAAGCCAAAGAGGAACGGGATGAGATTGAGAAAGATATCTGGAAATTAGAGAATCTGGACATTGCCTATAAAAAGAATCCGATTAAAAATGTACAGACTTTGAATTTTACAGCGATTATCCAGGATGACTTACGGGAAGAAACAAAAAAGGCAGTTTATGAGCATTTACATCATGAAGCGATTGCAACGATCATCAAAGAGTTGACAGCCATCCGGAGACTATCCAGATATTTGAAAGAAACATATCCCCAAATCCATTCGGCAGAAGAACTGAATCGGGAGTTGCTGGAAGAATATCTGACGTACCTTGCAACGGAAGCGGAGGGCGTGAATAATTACCGAATGGATTTGACGAGACTCCGAGGACTGCTGGAAACCATTGGAAAATTATATGGGTATCCACACTTAGAAATTTTATTCCTAGCCAGTGACTTGCCCAGACAGGTGCAGCCGAAACTGAAATCTTATTCAGATAGTGAGCTGATTCGTTTTAATGCAGCGCTTGCGGAGCTGGATGAGCAGATGGAGCGGCTTATGGTCATCCACCAGATGTTAGGAACAAGGATATCTGATACCCTTACCCTACAGACAGACTGCCTGTATCGACAGGACGGACATCCTATGATCCAGATCCGGCAGATGAAAACAACTACCTTTGTGAAGCCTATCAGTGCAGAACTGGAATTGCTGATTGAAAAAGCAATAGAGTATAGCAAGAAAAGGTATGGAGATATGGCTTACATTTTTGTGGATGAGAAAAATAGCAAGAGACCGATGCAGTACAATACCGTTCAAAACAAGGTGATGGATCTGATCCAGAAAAAAGACTTGCGGGACGACCATGGAGAACTGTTCGGATTCGGAACGCATATGTTCCGCCATGTATATGGTATCCGCTTAACAGAACTGCATCTGGATGACTGGACCATCGCAAAACTACTGGGGCATACATCTGTAAAGAATGTGAAATTTTACCGGAAGATGAGTCTTCAGATCATTGCGGATGAAACAAGAGAAATCAGAGCAGAGATGAGCCGGATGATCCGGGCGAATCTGGCAGGATGGGGGAAAGAGTATGAGCAAATATGACAAGATGCTGGAAGTAAACCATAAGCAGAGCGTGGAGAAGATTCAGAGGGCAAAACTGACGATCCAAGAAATGATCGAAGAAGAGGATAAAGTGACTGTTCCCAAACTGATGCAAAAGACCGGGCTCTCCAGAGGATTCTTTTATAAGAACCCGGAAGTGCGAAAGGCAGTAGATCGTGCCTTGCAGCTACAGGCTGGCATGGTAGATAAGAGAAGAAAGATTTTAGATATGGCAATGGACAACCGTATCCTGCAGCTGGAGCAACAGGTAGTGAAACTGAAAAGAGAGAACGAGACATTACGGAAAGAAAATGAAGCAATGCGGAAAGCATTGAATAAAAGAGACTTGAATCTGATCAAGAATTTTTAATGAAGAAGAAAACAATCAGCGACTGGCAGGGGCGTGAAGAACGCGCCTGCTGGTGGTTGTGGGGATAAAATATCTAGAAACGTAGTGTGCTATATAGTATAATGTAATAGAAAACAATCAACTTTCAGAAATGAACAACTACATGGAGATTCAGATAAATGAGTAGTCAAGAAACATTTTCTATAACAACACTACAAAGAATGTGTGCTAGATCTGAATATTTGGATGAGTCAGATATTCATATGAATGACAAAACAGTTTCATGGGATGGAAATATCATATATTACAAAACTAAAAAGCCGGCTTCGACAGGAAATGAATTTCTTATTCCTATTCAAGTAAAGGGAAAAGAGTATAATATTCTTCCGGATTCGGATAGCATAAGTTATCCAGTGGATATAAATGATTTGAAAAATTATTTAAAGAATGGCGGAGTAATATTTTTCGTTGATGCAATTTCAAAAACGGAATATAATGACAAAATGTATGCAAAAATCTTACTTCCGGTAGATATTGTCCATATAATGAAAGGAAAAGAAGAACAGGGGAGCATTACGGTACATTTAAACCATGTAAAAACTGTCCGAGAATTAGAAGAACTGTGTGTTCTTTTTAAAGAAAATAGACCTAAACAGGCAATGGTAGGAGTGGGAAAATCAATTCCCGATTATGATAATATATCTAATTTTACTATATCAACATTGCCAACTCCATATATGAATCCTGCAATCGCAATTGCGAAAAGTCCTTTTAAGTATGTGTATACCAAGAAGGATGGGATGGAGATACCAGTTTTATTGACAGATTTAGTTACTGCGACCGAGAGTGAGTGGTTAATAAAAATCGATGATAAAATAGAACAAAGATATCCTGTCCGACATATTTATGAATTAAATCAAACGACTACAAGGATTAGTGAGATCATCGAATTTGTATTAACAGAAAAAAGCCAAAAAACAACCATTCGTTGTATTGAGGCAACTAACTATAATTTTGAAACAGTTTTTCAAGCATCAAAAATTATAATAGCTGTTTCTGATGCAGAGGAAGTAATGATCGAAAATATAAGTCTGGGAAAAAATTTCTTAGGGGAAATACAAACAGCTTTTACAGAAGGATTTCTTGCATATCACAAACGGATTGTTCAATTAGGAGAAACACTTACAGAACTAAATATTAAAAGAAGTTTATTTAAAACGAAAGAAATTTTAGATGCAGAACCTACCATATTTTTTCTGAAAAAGGGATTAGTGGAAATGAAAGTTTTATCGTTACCATTCCAAGCAGATGAAAATTGTGGTCTTTACAAACAAATAATTGGACGTAGGAAATTGCTGTTAGAATATGAAAAGATTCAAGAAGATGGATATATAATTCGTAATTATTTGAAGGATGGTAAACGGATTGCTATCTTTGCCGATATACCAGATGGAAAAACACAGAAAATCAGCAGATGGTTTGCGTTACGAGATGAGGATATATCTCAGATGATATTTGATGAAAATGATCTGTTGGAAGAAATGTACAACACCGGTGAAGAAGAAACGGATCAACTTTTGGGACTAATATTGGATTTTCTAAAATCTTATGATAAGGAAAGAGATAAAAATTTATTGTTATTGGCTGAAAAATTAATAAATATCTTAGAGAAATATTCGATGGATTCAACCATTCTTACAATAAATAGACTTCAAATCATTGCCCGTAAAAGGGAGCTAGAGCTTGAAGAAAGGAAAACATTGGCACAGATTAAATATTCTGAGAATATATTTGCGAGGTGCTGTGCATGTATTTTGCTGAAACAGTTTGATGAATTTGATATACATATGCAGCAATTATCTGCAACAGAAAAAGAAGAATTTTATAGTTGGCCGATAGCTTCTTTATTACCAAATGTAGAAAAAAATGAATAATACAGAAATTAGTGCGGAAGATTCTAAAAAGGATCTTCCATTTTTATTGGGAAATAAGCAGTACAGAAATATGTAGCCTCTATACCAAAACTATTTTGCCAATTTTTGTATGATTAACTCGACTTATTATTTATTTGTCGTATAATGAGAGTATAAAAATTATAAGGAGTAATGGTCGTGGGTAGAGGTAATGATGCAATACCAACATGGAGTGGATTTAATTATCAAGGAAAAATGATGCTATTGTATGTCCTAGAGTTAATAAATCAAATAGCCAAAGATAAAAACAAAGATATAGACGCCTATTCTGTTGAATTAGAAAAAACAGAAGATTTTTGTATTATTTGCGATTCAGAATATAAATCATTTCATCAGGTTAAGGCATATTTGTCTAAAGATAAATGGAACAGTTATAGCAAAGCAATGGACAAATTGTTGAAACATCGGGCTGAATCAAATAATCCAACAGCAAAATGTTATCTTACAGTTGCAAAGGAGATAAAAGATTGGGATGATGCATCTAATACATACAATGTAAGTGTTGAATTATATAAAAGGGCATCAAAAGTAGTTGGTGTATGTGATGTGAGAAATGAAATAGATATGGAAATCTTAGCATATTTGAAAAGTAAAGGCTATTCTGATAAGGCAGAAGAGATTGTATATGGGGAACTATGTTTATTTTTAGATGATAGCATCGCAAGGATGCACAAGCAGGACTCTAAAAAAAGAAAATATATAATAAAATTTTCTGATATCGTAGGAATTATGGAGTCTGCTATCGATAAAGAAGATGTGCGAAAAGAATATTTTTTGAAAGAGAAAATTTACGAATATGTTATGCAGAATATTGAAAAGGCTTTAAATAATTTATGTCAAGATGAATGTGATACTTCTTTAGAAAATTGTAATAGAATATGTGCTGCTAAATGTGGATATGAAAAAATGACTGAAATTGTTGATTATGGTCAGTTTTGTAAATTACTCAATCCGGGTAAAGTAGATGAGTGGGATAACGAATTGAACTTAGTAGAAAATCTTTCAGTTGATAAAATTCAAAGTGAAATTTATGAATTACTGTATAGAAGCGATACTCCAGAAAAAGTTACGGGAGATAATTGTGGAATATATTTACAATCAAAGTATTCACAAGCGCCAAGAAAACAGGTCATACCTACGTTTTTAGATCTTACACGTGGTGCCAGGAAAGAACGGGCGTTACAGAGTATTTTCCAAAATATTATTAATAATACAGACATTATTGATATATTGGCAGGAAATAGTATTACGGTTATTCCGGGAAGCTATTCAGGAACTTTATCCCAAGCACAAATTACATCTGGATGGAAAAATAGCTCTCCAAATAAAGTAGGCGAATATTATAGAGATATAGAATTGATTTCTGCTCAGGAATTGAAGGAAAAATTTGAACAAAATGGAGGTAATCATGATTAATACTATATTGGATATAATCCGTTTATTAAATGATGGAAATATTGTACCGATGCAAAAAGATGAAGATACAAAGATTGATTTGTATAATGAAAAAGTGCAACTGTTTATGGATGCATCTGGAGAAGAAAGCAAGTATTACTATTTTTCGGAACTTGAGATAAATGATGAAAATCAGGATAATTTAGCAGAGATTGAAGATGTAGCATTAAATAGTGATGCATACACAGTCATAGAAAAACCGACACCAAGCGATTCTTACATGATATTGTTCTGGAAAGTGGAGTGTATAGAGGAAAGAATGTATCCAGATATTATAAAAATTGAAGAAAATGAATTCTTTTATAAAAAATATGTGTTCTATTATACAGAAAAAGAACTGCAATGTTTCGAAAAATGGTGTAGGTCATTGAAAACTAATGGGAAACCGATGCTTGATACAGTATTAGAAGCTGTACAGTTCTTGAACGATGAATCGGAGCAAGTACAATTTTTGACGCGTTTATTAAGTAAAGTTCCATTTTTTAATCCAATCTTTCCAAAGGCAGTCATGAATGACTTTGATGAAATGGTAAAACAAAAGATAGATGGAATACGGAAACAAAAACAGAATGTTGAAATGCTAAATGATATGTTTATAAGATCAATAGAAGAAGCATCTTTTGACGTAGAAGTATTGTCCGATATGATATATCAAAAATTATTGGAGGAGTAATTGGATGGGTACACATTTAAGAGTTTATGTATTAGAAATTTTAAGTATATTACAAATAATAAACCTTTAAAATTTGATTTTATGAATAGTAATATTGTGATTTTAGATGGTCAAAATGGATATGGTAAAACTACATTATTTGATGCTATTGAAGTTTTGGTGACTGGGAAAATAAAGCATTTTAACCCTAGTTTACAAAATAGGAAGACGGAAACATTAGGAACACTGGCAAATGATGTAAATAAGGATATAGTTATTTCGGCAATTTTATCATCTGATTTTTCAGATGAAATACATGTAGAAAGAAAACTTTTATGTAAAAATGAATTTCAGAGTATTATCACACTTAATAGTCAAGAAATTAGTCAAGAAGAATTGTATGATAAATTTCATTTGAGTTCCAATATGTTTGATATAGGGACATATATTTCTCAAAGTGAATCTTTGGACTTCTTACAAAATAAGTATAAAAATAGAAAAGATTCTGTATCTTCTCTTTTAGATGACACCGAGATAACTGATAAAATTCAAATGCTGAAATCGGTTCAAGAACATATTCTTGGAAGAGTAGAAAAAGAAATTGGGGATAAAGAAAAACAAATAGGTGTAGTAAGTCAAAGAGTAAATGAGATAAAACGTCAGACAGATCACATTGTTATGAATGCAGAACTGCCAGGGGAAAATATACGATTATTTGACGAAGTTGAATATGAATTTGATGTCATAAAATTAGACCAGGGAGTTACATATGAGACTGTTATTCAGCAGCTTAAACAAATTGAAGGGTTTATAGAAAACTATGAAGAATACCTTCGATATAAAGATAATGCTATCATAAGGGAATTGAAAGCATCACCGAAACGATTATATATGGCATTGTTTTATCGACAGGAGATTGAATTACTTAATAAAAAAGAAAGTCTCATAAAAGAGTTAAATAAGAGCAAAGAATTAGTGACGAATTATAGCAATAATGTCTGGTCAGTAGATGAAACATTGTTCAATAAGATTAAAATAAAAGCAGAAATTATAGCACAAATAAAAACATTATTATTGAACCAGAAAAAAGAACAAAGTCAATTGGATGATGCTGATAAGGTTCTGGCACAGATGACAAAGGCACGAAGGGGACTTATTAAAGAATTTTATAATGCTGCGGAGTCTGGAAAGTTTGATAAAAACAAATGCCCATTGTGTGGAACGGATTTTACGGATATAGATTCAGCTATTATAGAAACAGAACAATTTATAAAAAATATTCATACAGATGGGATAAAAATAATAGAAGATATTGAGACACAAATAACAAATTTATTTCAAAAAGAAATTATTCCTGTGTTGAAAGTGTTTCTTGAGGAAAATAAAGTACTAATAAAAATGGATGATACTTTATCAGGATGTAAGAATCTAGCGGTGGAGAAATTACAGCAGTTGTTGGATAAGGTAAAAATATCAGAGTTTAAATCTCAGGGAATAGAAAAATTTGATATTGAAGAATTTTCTCAACAATATGAAAACTTATTGAAAGAACTTCAAGAAAAGGAAGTTCCAAATAAAATTATTTTTCAAGAAAAGCAGGTTGAATTGTATAAATCCATTCACAATACCTATTATCATAATGAAAAACCGTATCACACAGTGGGAGAGTTACAAAGCAAGGAACAATATGTTGCAAAGTTATTTAATGACAATCTTTCTCAGCAGCTTTCTACGGAAGAGGCCCGACTAAGAAAACTAAAAAGAGATTATGAGGAATACAAGAATAAAACAAAGGATATGACAGATGCAATAAAAGTATTGGTTGGTAAATATGAAGATGCGAATAAAGAATATCAAACACAGCTTCTTAATGCAATTAAAATTCCTTTAATGGTGTATAGTGGAAGGATTATACAAAATTATCCGTTAGGGTTGGGAATTAGAGCAGTCATTAAAACCAATCAGTTAGTATTTGAAGCAGCTTCTAAGAGTGGAAGTGATGTTTATAATATTTTAAGTACAGGACAATTGAATGGTCTTTCGATTGCGCTTTTACTTTCAATAAAAAATGTGTATGGTGATACGAAAGGGTTAGACATTTTACTGATAGATGATCCACTTCAAACAATTGATGATATTAGTGCAATTTCGCTTGCGGATTTGTTGACACAGCAGGGAATAGGGCAAATTGTATTGTCTACGCATGAGGAGGCAAAAGCAGCATTGCTACGATATAAATTTAAACATGCAGGAATGAGTGTTCGGGAACAGAACATGCAAGCACTTTATATGAAAACAGTAACAGAAGAATAGAAAAAGAGAGAAAAGCTAGTAGTGGAGGGCTGAGACTTTGCTACTAGCTCTTCTTATGGAAAATAACACACAGTACACAAGTGTGCATACAGTTAAAGCCTCTATTTTCAAGGCATAAGGGGATAGGGGTACAGTTTACCGATGAGCCTACCGGCAATCTGGACAGCAGGACCAGCCAGGATGTGCTGGGACTGATCAAGACTTCCAGCGAACGTTTCGGGCAGACGGTGGTAATGATTACTCACAATCATGAGATTGCCCAGATGGCGGGCAGAATCATCCGGATGGAAGATGGGAAGATCCGTGGAGGTGGCAAGGCTTATGACGAAGATCAATAATAAAAAGGTGATATCGCAGATTGCCGCCACAACCTATAAGGCAAATAAGAAGAGGAATGTGCTCACGGTATTTGCCATCATACTTACCACATTTTTGATCGGCGTGGTATTCGCTGTCGGCATGAGTTACTGGAATACCATATCCCTTCGCCAGATGCGCATGAACGGGATGGATTACGACATTGAACTGACCGAGCCCAAGGAATCACAGGTTCAGGCAATTCGAGCCATGGATAAGGTAAAGACGGCAGGAATATCGGTCAAATGTGCAATCGTAGAAAAGTACCAGGATAAGGAACTGGAGAAGATCCAGATGTACTGGCTGGATCAGACTGCGTGGAAGGAACAATGCATCCCCGCCCTTGAGGCAAAGGAAGGAACCTATCCTCAGAAAGACAATGAGATCATGCTGTCGTCCGACGCTTTAAGCGCCATGGGAATTAAGGATCCAAAGCAGGGCATGGCGCTTCCGCTGGAATACTTTAAACTGTCACAGGAGAATGAGACGCAAGAATCGCAATACGGGCAATTCGTGCTTTCCGGCTGGTTCCGGGATTATTCTGGAAAAGCGAGAGGATTCGTATCCCGGGAATTCTATGATAGATCCGGGGCGAGCCAGACAGACCTGACCCAGGGAAAATTGCTGATAACCTTGAAAAGTCCCTTGTATTCCAAGAAAGACATTGTAGATATGCAGAATGCCATCTCCCTAGGAAGGATGCAGTCCTTGATCGCTGACTATGACACGATTTCCAACTTTCTGAAGACAGCGGCTATCCTGCTGGGGATGCTGGCGATGATCCTGCTCAGCGGCTATCTTTTTATTTATAATATGCTGTATATATCAATCTCAAAGGATATCCGATACTATGGGCAGTTAAAGACCATTGGCATGACATCCGGGCAGATGAAGCGGATGATCGCAAAGGAGGTCGTATGGAACTGTGCTATAGGGATTCCGCTGGGACTGCTGCTTAGCCTGGTCGTTTCGAGAGGCGTGATACCGCAGATCCTGCAAATTGTGAATCCTACTTTGAATGCGGCGGAAATTACCATTATCAAGCCATGGATCTATCTACTGGCTGCAGCCTTTGCGTTCCTTACGAACCTGGCAGGCAGCAGGAAGCCTGCAAAGATCGCGGGAGATTGCTCGCCGGTGGAGGCCATGCGCTATATTCCGGAATCAGGAAAGAGAAGAAGGGGAGGAGAAAGGGACGCGGGGATAGGCGCTATGGCTGTCCGGAATATTACCCGTGACAAGAAGCAGGCGGTGGTCATCTACGCTTCTTTCATCGTGGCAGTGACCGTCTTTCTCATTATGAATGTCGTGGTAAGGGAGAATGATGCCAAATCTATCTTGAATGCGACTTACAATTATGACATACGGTTCAAGAATGAGACTACCTTGGATGACCAAAAGCCCTTGCTCACAGAAGAAAAGATCCAGGCAATCCGGAAGATAAGCGGGGTTAAGAGCGTAGAAAGCGTGACATCCACAGAAGCAGCTGTCCCATATCAGGAGGAGGTATATGGGGAATTTTATAAAGAACTGTACCAATCCAGGTACACGCCGGGAGGCGATTACGAAGAAGATATGGAAGCCTACCAAAATGATCCTGCGGGCAGCCGGTTTACAACGCGGCTTGTAGGGATTAGCCAGGCGGAATTTCGAAGAATAAACAAGGAACTGGGAAATGTGCTGGATGAAGAGGCGTTCCGGGAAGGAAAGATTACGGTTTTGGATGACTTTCTGCAGGTTGATATGGGCGATGTAATCGGAAAGACGGTTGGATTCACTCTCCCGGACGGCCTACGGCCAAGCCAGGAGGAGGAAGTGCGGATCGCGGCGATCAGTCAAGAATCTCCTGCTTATTTTGCCGGAGGCTATAATCCGGTCATGATGGTCAGCCAGGAGTATATGAATACCCTCATGGGAGAGCCATTCTGCGAGCTGATTCAGGTAACCTATGACGAGCCATTTACCGGGAAAACGGAGAAAGAAGTAAAAAAAGTATTCGAAGGTGAGACGCAGATTACTTATGACTCAAAACTGGAACGTTATGCGGAGATGAAAAGAACAGAGACGCAGGTGAAGGTATTGGGAAACAGCGTTGCGGCCATCATGGCGCTGCTGGCCGCGCTTAACTACTTTAATATGATGGCTGCCAGCGTGCAGAACCGTTCCAGGGAATTTGCCACGTTAGAAAGCATTGGAATGACCTCGAAGCAGATCAGGAAGATGCTGGTCCTGGAAGGAACTGGATATGCAGTGGTATCGATCATTATATCCGTTATCCTGGGGCTGCCTTTAAGTTATGCCGTATTTGAGGGGATGAATATCTACAGGATTGACTATTCTATGCCGTGGCCATGCAATCTCCTTTTGTTTGCCGGAATCCTTATCCTGTGCATGACCGTTCCGGCGGCTATCTATCAGCGGACGCAAAAAAACAGTATCATTGAGCGTCTTTTGTGCTAAGATATAGTCAAGCATAACAGGAGGTGGATTACTAATGATCAGAATAGAAAAAGAAAAGTGCATTGGCTGTGGCGCATGTATAAAGGACTGTCCGGCATCGGCAATCAGGATGACGGAAGAAAAGGCGGAGGTGTATAAAGACTGCCTGCACTGCGGTCACTGCGTCGCCATATGCCCGTCGGAGGCAGTCTCTATCCCGGAGTACGATATGGAGGAGGTAGAAGCATATGACAAAGATGCCTTTACGCTGAAGGCGGAACATTATCTTCATGCAGTAAAGTTCCGCAGAAGCATCCGCAATTTCAAGCCGGTTAAGATTGAGCGCGAGAAGGCGGAAAGAATTCTTCAGGCAGGCCGCTATACTGCCACCGCCAAGAACCGGCAGGCGTGTACATACGTATTTATCCAGGAGCAATTGGAAGAGTTCAAGGATCTCGTCTGGAAGGAAATGCCGTCCATCTTGGAGGAACTTAAGAAAAGCGCCCCGGATTACGCCAGGGCATTCGAATTCTTTTACCTAAAATGGAAGAAAAATCCCAAGGACGATACCTTTTTCTTTAATACGCCTGCGTTTCTTGTCATCGCTTCCGACAATCCTCTGGATGGAGGACTGGCGGCAGCCAATATAGAGAACATGGCTGTAGCAGAAGGCCTGGGAGCGCTGTATAGCGGCTATATGATGCGGGTGATAGGATGCAGTCAGGCGCTGCGGGAATGGCTTGGAATAGGGGAGAAGAGAGTTTCCTGCTGCATGCTCCTGGGCTATCCCGCTGTATCGTATAAAAGGACCGCGCCCAGAAAAAAGGCGGATATTATCTGGAAATAATCTTCAAATTTTTTGGTCTTTCAGCTACAGAAGCCGAAAGACCTGTTCTACGGAAGCGCGCATATTCTCCCGGGCATTCTCCGGCTTCATGGCTTCCTCAAGCGTGGTAACGCCCCGGATGATGGGGAAGAACGCGTCAATACCGGCCTGGTTGCAGGCGGCAGCGTCCTTGGTTACGCTTCCGGCAAAGGCAAGGACTTTCGCGTTATACTTTTTGGCCAGCCGGGCAACTCCGACAGGAGCCTTTCCCATGGCGGTCTGATGATCCAGACGGCCCTCTCCGGTGACGGCCACATCCGCGTCTTTTAACTCTTCTTCCAGCCCCACGGCGTCCAGAATCAGGTCGATTCCCGGGGTAAGTCTTGCATTCAGGAAACTTAGGAAGGCAAAGCCAAGGCCGCCGGCTGCTCCCGCGCCTTCTGTTTCTGCGTAACTGCAGCCGAAGGTATCGGCGGTTATCTGCGCATAGTGCGCCATTGCCTGGTCCAGTGGTTCTTTCTGCGCATCGGTCACGCCCTTTTGCGGCCCATAGATGTAGGTAGCGCCGTTTTTGCCGCAGAGCGGGTTTGTTACATCGCAGGCCACTTGGAAATTGCATTCGGCAAGTCTTGGATTTGTTCTGGTACTGCTGATGGCGGCAACTTTGGAGAGCGCCTGCGCGCCTTCTCCCACATCATTTCCCTGACTGTCGAGAAATACGAATCCAAGCGCCTTTAGCATGCCGATGCCGCCGTCATTGGTGACGCTTCCGCCGATTCCGATTATAAAGTTCCGGCAGCCTTTTTTGATGGCATCGTTGATCATCTCGCCTACGCCGTAGGTGGTGGCAGCCAGGGGATCCTGCCTGTCCGTGGGAACAAGCGTGATTCCGGCGGCAGAAGCCATCTCGATGATGGCGGTCTTCGTTTCTTCCAAGTATCCGTAATATGCTTGGACCTTTGTTCCCATAGGCCCGGTGACCGTAAGATCGACGCGCTCGCCTTTCATTCCTTCGATCAAGGCATCCGTGGTGCCCTCTCCGCCGTCAGCCAGGGGCTTTACAATGACTTCTGCATCCGGCCTGGCGGCAAGGATTCCCTCCTTGACTGCAATACCGGCTTCCATGGAAGTCAGGCTTCCTTTTAAGGAATCGATTGCTACAACAACTTTCATTTCTTTGAACCTCCTGTGTCTGTTATCCATTTCGATACTTTGTTAAGGCGAGTATAGCACATCAGAGTCAAATGGAAAATGTTCCCCGAGACAAAAATGAGACGAATTAGTTAGGAAATATGTTACGGAGTACAATATTTCGCGAATATTTACTCAGGTATCGTATACTTTAGCAATACGGCCAGATACAAAAGAACAGAATCCTTAAAGTCCCGGGGATTCAATCCGCTGATCCGGTGGATGCGGTCAAGTTTATACTGCAGCGTATTTTTGTGGAGAAATAACTTCTCGCTTGTCCGTAACAGGGACCGCCCTTCCTCAAAATAGACACGAAGCAGTTCCTTCTCCTCTTCCGAGAGAAGGGACAGCGTTTTAGCCAGAAATGCTTCCTTGCTCCTGGTACTTAAGGAGGCAAGCAGAATCTCCAGATCCATGTCATCAAACAGGACGAAAGGCTTATCTGATGATGCGCTTTTTAGGGCGATCTGTGCTGTGGAGTAGGAATGTGCCAGATGAAGCAGATGGTCCGCGCAGCCGACGCCGGCAGATAATATATCTGTGTTGGAATCTGCGAAGCCCTTAAGCTGCGCCTGATTCTGTTCGAAGACCGGCTCGTCCAGGATGCCGACGTATTCATTGGGATATTGGAAGCAATAAAGGGATATTTTAAGCCGGTCGAACATCTGGCAAAGCTTCATCTCGGCAGAGGATGGCACGGTAGCATTGGCAGCGGGATGGAGGCGGTAGAGCAGAACCCGTTTCTTAACGGTCCTGTCTATGCGAAGTTCTGCGAGCAGTTCTTCTATGCGGGACAGTTCTTCGGTCCCAAGTTCCGCCGGATTTTCAGATAGAAGCATCTGGATCAGATAAGATTTCTTTTCCGTCAGCGTGCGTGCAGCAGCATTGACTTCCTGTTCCCGTATCAGCAGGCGGGTGATCCGCTCCGCCAGATAAGCGTATTTGCGTACGGACTCGGGCTCTCCGCTGATTCCGATGACGGCAATGAAGGCGCCGTCATGGGAGATGGGGATATTCACGCCTTTGCTGGTGCCTTCATAATTGTCTTCCTCAGCCACTTCGATGGCTGTCATGGTATCTGCGGCCTTTTTTCCGATCTCATGGAATGTGCCGATTCGTTCCTCGTTCGTGCTGGCAAATATTATTCCCTTCCGGTTGATGAAATTAATGTCATGCCCGCAGATATCCTGCACGGTATTCACGATCTGCTGGGCGAGAGTGCGGCTGACGGTAGTGATCATAAGTTTCTCCCTTCCTTGCTATTATCCTGATTATACCGCCTTTGCCTCATGGTTGCAATCAATAAGGCGGTCATTAGATATTGCAACTGCGATAAGGCGGCCTTATAATAAGGACAAGCAAAAAGCGCCCATGATATCAAAGAATCCAGGAAAGAGCAGGTGAAAATAGTATGACATTTTATGCGATCAATGGAAGCCCGAGAAAAAGAGGAAATACGGCAGTTTTGCTGGATAAGGCTTTACAAGGAGTTAAAGATGTAATCCCGGATGCGGATACGAAGATAATTCATGTATATGATTATTCCTACACAGGCTGTGTCAGCTGCTATGCCTGCAAGCGAAAGGGAGGCAAGTATTATGGGCGGTGCGCCAAAAAGGATGCGATCTCTTCGCTTCTGCCGGAACTCTCGCAGGCAGATGGGCTTATCATAGGGTCTCCGGTATATTTTCATAGTCTGACAGGCCAGCTGCAGGCTTTTCTGGAAAGGCTGCTCTATCCATACCTGGCGTATGGAAAGGAATATTATTCGATTGCTCCTAAGCAGATGCCGGTCGCATTTGTATATACGATGAATGCCACAGAAGAGAAAGCACAACAAATGAATTATCAAATAAAACTGTCGCCGATGGAAGAATACGCCGGAGTCGTTTTTTCACCTCCGGCGGTTCTGTACTGCTATGATACTTGCCAGTTTGATGACTACAAGCGATATATGGCACAACGGTTTTCCGAAGAAAAGAAACTACAGCGCAGGCAAGAGCATTTTCCAATAGACTGTGAAAATGCCCGTGGAATGGGGCGGGCAATGGCACAAAAGATTACAGGTCAGAATCCCACTGCCGAAGGAAGTCCTGGCAGAATTTGATGAACTCAATCTGGTTGGCGTGAAAATAACTGTTGTGCAGCGATACCAGATTATAGGCATGAAATTCATAATAATTCTCAATAAAGATCTGCTGCAGGATGCCCTCCCGCAGTTCGGAGGCGACAGCGCTCTTGTATAAAAAAGAGATGCCGATATTGTGCAGCAGCAATTGCTTGACCAGCGGAAGGCTGTTGTTGATCTCGATATGGTTATGAAAATGGATGGTGGATATATGATTATCCCGGAAGATGGATTCCAGCCGTTTCCTGGAGGGAGTCTTATCTGCGCCCAGGATCAGGGTGTTATTATAGACTTCCTCTATGGGGACGGTTTTTCCTGCCAGCGGATGCATGGACGAGCATACGCAGACCACGCTGGAATGGTATAATTCGTAATAATCATGTTCCGTTTTTGATACGATGCCATCCATAAGAAAGAAGTCCAATTCTCCATCGTTGAGCATCTGCGAAAGCGTATTATAGTTATCTGTTACAATTCTCATCCTGCAATCAGGATTTTTTTCCAAATATGAAATAATCAAATAAGGCAGAAAAGATTCTCCGGCAGACTGCTCTGCCCCCAGGCGCAGCATGGCGGAAGCGGAATTGGATTGCCGCAGCTGTTCTTTGATCCGTTCCGAATCGGTATAGAAAGAACTGACGAACTGATACAATACCTCGCCGGAGGTGGTCAGATGGAACTTTTTGCCCACATAAGTATAGAGTTTTACATTGTAGTATTCTTCCAAGTACTTGATATGGTGGGATACCGCGGGCTGTGTAATGTGCAGTTCTTCGGCGGTCTTTGTAAAACTCTTTGTCTGGCATAGGACAAGAAATGTAAAAAATCGTGTGTCAAGCATAGGACTCCTCCAATATTATTCTGAGTAATAGTTGAATTACGAATTGTAATTTTATTGTAATGGCAAAAGATGATATAATCAAGCATAAGTTAGAATAATCGGAAAGCACTTCTAAAAAACGGAAGAACAACACGAATAGTGCGACTACTTCCGGCGATTCAAACAACATACTATAAAGGAGGAGAATGTATGAAACGATTTTGGGCAGGTATTTTGTGTGTAACCATGGGACTTATGCTATTGACCGGATGTGGCGGGTCATCATCTGATTCTGGAAGCGCATCAGGAGGATCATCCGCGGGCAAGGGTTCGGACGACGGAGAGGGGGTTGTCAGATATACTTTGACATCCACGCCTCAGATCGACCCTGGCGTCGGATCAGATCTAGGAGCCGCAACCGTGCTGATCAATGTATATGATCCATTGGTAATGCCTCAAAAAGACGGCAATATCGAGCCTTGGATTGCAAAAGAGTGGTCCGTATCCGAAGATGGCAAGACCTGGACATTCAAATTGAGGGATGATGTGACATTCCACAGCGGCAATCCGCTAACAGCGAATGACGTGGCGTATACCATGCAGCGCCTTCTGGATATGGGAGAGGGATTTGGATACTTATTCAGTTCCACGATCGAGGCGGTCAATGTCATTGATGATACGACGGTAGAGTTTGTCTGTACAAGGCCTACGGGAACGCTTCTTGCATCCCTGGTCAGGCTTTACATACTAGACAGCAAGCTGGTGGCAGAAAACTATGCATCCGGAGATTTTGGGGACAAAGGCGATTATGGAAAAGCGTTTCTTCTGGAGAACGATGCCGGATGCGGACCGTATAAGGTAAAAGAATACGCGGCAAATTCCCATGTACTGTGCGAGCAGTATACAGACTACTGGGCAGGACTAGATAAGAACGCGCCGAAAGGATTCAAGGCAATCGGCTCCAATGAGGCAGTAACCGTCAAGACCATGATGGAACGAGACGAGCTGGAACTGTCGGATGAATATCAGACCTCTGAGACCATCGAAGCGCTGGATAAGATGAAAGGCATTGACATCATGGAGACCACAAGCGGAGATATCATCTATCTTCTTCTTAACAATTCCAAGGCGCCGACGGATGACGAGCATATCAGAAAAGCATTGGCATATATGCTGGACTACGATGTGGTATGCAATCAGGTATATCCGAATTCTAAGAAGGCCGATAGTATTATTTCCAAGAATCTTCTGGGACATAAGAAGATGACGGACTATAGCTTTAATATTGAGAAAGCCAAAGAGGAGATCGCAAAATCCAAGTATGCGGATAATATTCAGGATTATCCGATCGAGGTGTGCTGGGTTGCCGAGACTCCGGACCGTGAGAAATTAGCGCTTCTGATCCAGGCTGCGGCAGACCAGATCGGAGTAAAGGTAAATGTCGTAAAGACGCCATGGGCAAGCGTAGTAGAGAAGTCGGCATCAGCGGAGACGACTCCGAATGTGACGACGACATGGTTTGCGGGAGATTATTCAGAGGCAGGAGCAATATTTGATTCGGCACTAAGTTCTAAGAATGCGGGAACATGGATGAATTGCTGCTGGATAAATGACAGCAAGCTGGACGAAATGATCGATGATGCCCTGACAACCCTTGATACGGATGAAAGAGTTGCAAAATATGAGGCGATCCAGGACTACCTGGCGGATAAATGCGTGATGATCCCGATGGCTGAGGTTACGCTCCGGCTGGCTTACCAGTCCGACTATGTGGAATACAATTCAGCGGATCCTGAGAATTTAAGGCCAGTCATGGGCTATATCAACTATATGCCTGACATCAGGATCTATCCGGATAAGAAGTAGTGAACGTCAAAATAGGAGAGGAGGATCAGGGATGTCACTCCTAAAGAGTATATTAAAACGTTTGGCAAGTTCCATCGTCGTGCTGCTTGGATTGACCATTATTATATTTATCCTGATGCGGATCGTACCAGGGGATCCGGCAAGGCTGGCTTTGGGGGCAAATGTTTCGGAAGAAGTACTGGAAAATTACAGGGAGATCAATCATTTAAATGATTCACTTCCGATGCAATACGTATATTGGATATCCGGAGCCATCCGGGGCGATTTTGGAATGTCCGCCGTGACAAAGCGGGCGGTCATTCAGGATATCAAGGATTTTGCGCCGGCGACGATCGAGCTGGTGCTCTGGGCCGGCTTCCCGTCCATTCTGGTCGCGCTGTACCTGGGAGTCACCAGCGCGCAGCATAAGAACAAATGGCAGGATTACTTGTGCCGCTTTTTAGGATACATATTCGTAGCCACCCCCACCTTCGTGTTTGCGGTGATTTTCCTGCTGGTGTTCGGCTACTGGATCCCTGTGCTGCCTACGATAGGAGGACGGCTCAGCCCGTCCTTTACTATCCCGGATATCACGGGGCTGTATGTGCTGGACGCGCTGCTGGGCGGACAGCCGAAAGCCGCATGGGACGCCTTTCTCCATCTTCTGTTCCCCGCCCTTTCATTGGCATTGGGGAAGACGATGCAGGAGGCCAGGATTACCAGATCCAGCATGCTGCAGAATGCAGATAAGGATTATATCACGATGGTAACGTCCCAGGGCGTGCCAAAGTCGGTGGTGAACAGACGGTTTCTTCTGAAGCCTTCCGTAATTCCTACGGTAACGGTGGTAGGAATGGATATAGCAGCTATGTTCGGCAATGCGTTCCTGGTGGAACGGATCTTCAACTGGCCCGGCCTATCCAGCTATGGAATGACGGCGATACTTAATAAGGACACGAACGCGGTCTGCGCGGTGGTTCTGATCATTGGCCTGGCTTTTGCGCTTACAAGCATAGCGGTAGATATCGTGGCCATGATTCTGGATCCGAGAATGAGACAGAAGCGTACGCGGTAGGAGGTGGTGTAAATGAAAGCAGAGCGAAAAGAAACGATGATAAGAAACTGGTACAAGTTTTCTTCTGGCGGGGTATCCGTGATCGGGCTTGCGATTGTAGTGCTGATTATAGTGCTTGCTATCTTTGCACCAGTGATCGCGCCATATCCGCAGGATGTGGGCGCAGTGGTGAACTTTGAGGAAAGTTCTCTGGCTCCAAGCATGGAGCATATTATGGGAACCGATACCATGGGACGAGATGTATTTTCGAGATTGCTGATCAGCCTGCGAAGCAGTCTGCTTATGGGGATTCTGGTACTGTCGATCGCTGTGCCGGTGGGATTTGTCGTTGGCGTTTTGGCCGGATATTACAAGGATACCTGGATCGAAACGGTGCTGATGCGGATCGTGGATATTTTCCTTTCGGTACCGGCACTGGTACTTGCGCTTGCGATTGCGGCGATATTGGAGCCGAATCTTCGCAATTCCATGATCGCGATCACGATCATGTGGTGGCCGTGGTATGCGAGGCTGTCCTTTGGAGTCGCGTCTTCGCTTCGAACAGAGAATTATATTGTATATGCGGAACTGACAGGCGCGAAGCTAAGCCATATTATCTTCAAAGAATTCCTGCCGAATACCTTCGACCAGATTCTGACTAAGATGACGCTGGATATGGGCTACGTCATCTGTATGGGGGCAACCCTTAGCTTTGTAGGTCTTGGAGAGCAGCCGCCCACGCCGGCCCTTGGCAATATGATCAATGACGGCGTGAAATTCCTGCCGGATATGTGGTGGCTTGCGATCTTCCCGGCGGCGACGATCATCATTATCGTATTGGGCTTCAATCTGCTGGGTGATGGCGTAGGCAATATATTTAATGTGGAGGGCAAATAATGGAAGAAAAGGCAAAAGTATTAGAAGTCAAAGATTTGTCCGTATCCTATACAGTCGCAAATGTAAAGACGCACATATTAGAGGATGTTTCCTTTGCCGTCAGCAAAGGAAAGAGCGTAGGGATCGTCGGGGAGTCCGGCTGCGGAAAGACGACGACGATGCGCGCCATCCTGAATGTTCTTCCTTCCAATGGGAATGTAGAAAAGGGCGAGATATTATACTGCGGCGAAGACGTGCTTAAGATGGCCAATGCCAAACTGCAGGAATACCGGCAAAAAGGCGCGGGCATGATCTTTCAGGATCCATCCAGCGCGCTGAATCCGGTAATATCCATAAAGAACCAGTTTTTAGAGGCCTTGAAATACGCCCACAAGGATAAGAAACTTACGAAAGCGCAGCTCTTAGAAAAAGCAGGGAAATCGCTGGAAGCGGTATCTCTTGCCGACCCGGAGCGAATTCTGAACAGTTATCCGTTCCAGCTATCCGGAGGAATGAGGCAGCGAGTGTGCATTGCCATGACCTTGGCTGCGGAGCGCCAGCTGCTGCTTGCGGACGAGCCGGGAACCGCGTTGGACGTGACGATACAGGATCAGATTCTTAGGCTGATCAAACAGCTGGTGGATTCCGGGGAACTGTCGGTTATCATGGTGACGCATTCTCTTGGGGTCATACGCCAGGTTACGACGGAAGTCAATATTATGTATGCAGGCACGATGGTAGAAGGCGGGGACACCAAAAAGGTATTTGAGCATCCGATCCATCCGTATACAGAGGCGCTGATGAACTGCCTCCCGAAACTGACAGGAAACGGAATCGCTGAAGGTATCCCCGGAAGGATTCCGGACTACAGCAACCCGCCAAAGGGGTGCAGATTCGCTCCCCGCTGTCCTTATGCGCTAAAGAAGTGCCAGAACGAAAGGCCTGTCCGCCATGAAGTTGACGGGGATCACTGGGTAGCATGCTTTCAAGCAGAGGAGGGGAGATCATGAGCGAAGTAATATTGGAAATCAAAGATTTGAAGAAGTATTTCCCTCTGGCCAATGGCAAGACAGTAAAAGCGGTAGACGGCGTGAGCATGAAGATGTATAAGGGAGAGACGCTGGGGCTGGTCGGAGAATCCGGATGCGGAAAAAGTACGATTGCCTATACGGTAGTCGGGATGTATGGAGCAACCTCCGGCCAGGTTATCTATGACAATATGGATATTGTAAAGAAGGGATATAGAAGAACCCTGAAGCAAAAAGGCGATATACAGATCGTGTTCCAGGATCCAGGATCTTCCCTGAATTCCCGGCGCACGATTGAGAAGAGCATGGAAGTGCCGCTGGATATCCACGATAAGATGAGCAAAGAAGAGAAAGAGAAGCGCGTCGAAGAATTGCTGGAAATGGTGGGCCTTCCAAAAGACTATAAGAACAAGATGCCAAGAAACATCGGCGGAGGCGAGAGGCAGCTGGTTTCCGTAGCCAGAGCGCTGGCGACCAACCCGGAACTAATCATTCTGGATGAGCCGACTTCAGCGCTGGACGTTTCAGTCCAGGCAAAGGTCATCAGTACATTGATAGAATTACAGAAGAAGCTGGAACTGTCTTACCTGTTTATCACGCATGATCTGAGCCTGATGCGCAACGTGGCATCCCGTGTGGCGATCCTGTATCTGGGCAGGCTGTGCGAGCTGGCGCCGACAGCGGAGTTCTTCCAGGCGCCGCTGCATCCGTATACGAAGATGCTGCTATCCTCCATTCCGGTAGTTACGGAGGAAGAGGAGGCGATGAAGCCAGATCAGATCGTGTCCCAGGGAGAGATCCCCTCTCCGGTGAATGCGCCAAAAGGATGTACCTTTCACACCAGATGCAAGGACTGCATGGAAATATGCAAGACAACAGCGCCAGTAATGGTGGAAGTAGCGCCGGAGCATATGGTCTGCTGCCATAAGTATACGGCGCAGGCAATCAAGAAAGAGGGGGAGACGGACGTATGATAAGCGGCGATTTGCAGAAAGCGGCAGAGGTTCTGGTAAACGTTCTGCTGAAGACTCAAAAAGGAGAAACCTTCGTGATCACGGCGGATACGGCTGTGGATGCGTCGGTAATTGAAGTAATTGGGCGGGCAGCCTTCGCTGCGGGCGCAAAGCCACTGGTCGCCCTGATTCCCACGCCAGGAGGGGTCAGCCTGGCAGCAGATCCAGATATTCAGGTAGAAGGCTTGAGCGGTATGATCTCCAAAGCGGATGTCTGGGTGGAGTTGAATGTGAAATGGCTGCTGTATTCTACTCCATTTTACAATGCCAAAAAGGCCAATCCAAAACTACGGCATATGTGCCTTACGGGAACCAACGCCGATACACTGATACGCTGTGTCGGAAAAGTCAACTATCCGGCGATGAGAAGATTTTCCGAGATCCTGCGTGAAAGGATCAAAGAGGCCCATAACGTGCGGATGGTCTCCCAGGATGGAGATGAGATTACCTTCGTCAATGTGCCGGACCGCCCTGTTTCCTGCAAACTGGGCGATGCCAGCGTGCCGGGAACACATCTGTTCGTAGGCCAGATCGGATGGACTCCGATGCTGGAGAGCGTAAATGGCACGATCAGCCTGGACGGATCGGTAGCGCCGGATATTGGATTGATCGAGAGTCCGGTAAAAATAGAAGTAAAAGATGGCTGCATTATCTCGATGTCAGGTGGAGAAGAGGCCAAAAGGTATGAGATGTGGCTTAAGAGCTTCGGACATCCCCAGATGCTGCGCATCTCGCATGCCGGCATTGGCTTCCATCCCGGCGCGAAACTGATCGGAGACATTCTCCTGGATCAGCGCGTGTGGGGCTCCACCACGTGGGGATTTGGAAGCATCGGCGCAGGAATGCTGCCTCCAGACGGAGTCTACGCGCCGTCGCATTCAGATGCGGTTTCGTTAAATACAGATATCTATCTGGACGATCAGCCATTGTGGATTCGCGGGAATCTTGTGGACGAGGAATTGAAATCATTCGAAAGTGAATTGACAGCGTTAAGATAGGAGGGAGCATAAAAATGGGAGAGTTCTTATACGAATTTGAACTAGGAAAAGCAGCCGATGTGATTGTAAAAGAATTATTCAAAGTAAAGCCAGGCGAAAACTTTGTGATTACCGCGGACAGCAGAAGCGATGAACGGGTGGTAAACGCCACCGCGCGGGCAATCTATGCCGCCGGGGCCAAGCCGATGGTGATCTGGACGGCTACGCCGCCGGGGCCGGGAAAGCAGGTGGATGACTTCCTGCCATCCGGGGCGATCAAGGCAGCCTTGATGGAAGCCGACTGCTGGATTGAATACAATACGATGTACATCTTATATTCGGATACCTATGAGGAAGTTGCGCATACGAATAAGAAGCTTCGCCTCCTGTGCCTTCCGGGCATGCACGTAGACGTTTTCATCCGCCTGTTTGCCAATACAGACCATGAGGCATTGCGGGATCTATTGCACGCGGTAAGGGATAAGATCCGCTCGGCAAAGCATGTAAGGCTTACCAGTACGGCAGGAGAGGATATCGAGTTTGACAATCATCCCGATTATCCGATCAATGCAAGAGACGGCTATGCCGATGAGCCGGGAACCTTCATGCTGGCAGGAATGATCTCCTGGACCCCGGATCTGGATACCGTAAATGGAGTGATTGCAATTGACGGCTCTCTGGTGCCGCAGTTTGGCGTATTGGAACAGCCGGTAAAGATCTATATGAAGAATGGCGTGATCGATCATGTGGAAGGCGGAGCAATCGCAGAGCAGTGGGAAAAATATATGCGGGACTTCCAGCATCCCCAGATGCTGCGTCCGGCCCACGTTTGCGTGGGATTCCACCCGAATGCAAAACTTACGGGACAGCTGGGAGAAGATGAGCGCATCTATGGAGGCTCCCAGTGGGGCTTTGGGGCAATTGGTAGCTTCCTGATGCCGCCAAATGGCATCCCGGCTCCGTCCCATATAGACGCTACCTGCCTCAGAGTATCCATTTATCTGGACGGAGTGGCGATTACGCAGGATGGCGAGATCGTAGACGAAGAGTTAAAAAAATATGCTGCCAGATTAGGCAGATAGATAAAAAGAGGTTAATGCGTGGAAAAAATATTAGAGGAACTGGTGGAGCAATATCGGGATGAGATTGTGGAAACCACCAAAAAATTAGTCGCCCTTCCGAGCCTATACGAGGAAGGAAACGAAACATATCCATTTGGAGAGCCGATCGGAAAAGCGCTGGAAAAGGTTCTTGAGATATCCGAAGAAATGGGATTTGAAACCTGCAGCCATGACGGCTATGTAGGCACGGTCAAATGGGGCAATGAGGGGAAGCAGATCGGCATCCTGACCCATATTGACGTTGTCCCTCCCGGGGAGGGGTGGACATATCCGCCTTTTGAGGGAACCATAGAAAATGGGAGGCTGTATGGAAGAGGCTCTCTGGACGATAAGGGGCCGATGGCCGCGTCGCTTTTTGCGATGAAGGCGATAAAGGAAAGCGGGCTTCCGGTAAAAAATCATGTGTGCCATATTATCGGAACAGACGAAGAAAGTGGTTTCATGAGATGCCTGAAGAATTATCTGGAAAAGGAGCCGGCTCCCTGGGGCGGATTTTCGCCGGATGGGGAATTTCCAGTTATCCATGCGGAAAAAGGGATCCTTAGGTTCTATGTGACAGACCGCTGGGAGAATACGAATGACGATGACGGGCTTATCCTGGTGGAAGTCGGCGGGGGAACCAAGGTAAATGTAGTGCCGGCGTTTGCGTCCGCGCTTGTACGCGGAGGCGAGGATGCGCAGGGGGTATTGGAACAATGCCGGGACGCCTTTGCGGACAAAGATAAGATATCATTCGAGCCAGAAGACGGTGGATGGAGAGTAAAGGCAAAAGGAATGAGCGGACATTCTTCACAGCCGTGGAATGGGGACAACGCGATTAATACGCTGCTTCGGTATTTGCTGTCGCTTCCCCTTCGTGAAAATGGGCAGATGCTATTCGCGTCTAAGATTGCAGGCCTGTTTGGCGACGGCTATCGCGGAGAACGTCTGGGAGTGGCATGCGAAGATCAATTATCCGGCATTCTCACGCTGTCTCTGGGAGTTCTTAAAATTGGAAGCGAGGATGGAAAGGCCACGGTGGAAATCAGATATCCGATCCATGCTTCAGATGAAGTCATCCAGAAGACCTTGATGGTGGCCTGCCAGGATTCCGGGGTAGATATAGAGATCATACAGGATAAAAAGCATATCTATTATCCGGTAAAGGCGCCGCTGGTGCAGGAACTTCTGAAAGTATATCAGGAAACCACGGGAAGAACGGAAGCGCCAGTCGTGATTGGCGGAGGTACCTATTGCAGGGCGGTAGATAATTTTGTCGCATACGGGCCTGTATTTCCGGGACAGCGGGAACTGGCGCACGAGCCGGACGAGTATATCGGCGTAGAAGATCTGATATTGACGGCGAAAATCTATGCGCAGGCGCTTTATGCGTTATTGAATATGTAAAGCCGGATGGGACAGGAGGTCTGACGATGCTGAAAATAGGATTGATTCAACTGGCGGTTATGGAAGGCAGATGCCAGGAAAATATGCTTCATATTAAAGAACTTGCCAAGAAATATGCCAAGGATGATGTTGACCTGCTCTGTTTTCCGGAATTGTGCGTCAGCGGATATGATTTTGAAAAAGCGCAGCATTGTGCAAACGAGGCGGAGTTCTTTTCCGAACTTGCCAGAGAATGCAATACTGCGATCGCCGCCGGCATTCATGTAGAAGAAGAGGGCCGGCATTACGATGCGGCCTGCCTCTTTGACGAGACGGGGACCCTTCTGGGAGAGTATCGGAAAATCCATCTATGGGATAAGGAATGTGAATTTTTTGAGCGTGGGGACAGCCTTTTGGTGATACCGTTTAAAGGATGGAAGATCGGGCTTCTGATCTGCGCGGATATGAGATTCTTCGAGATATCTACCCCGCTTAAGAATATGGGGGCAGATGTCATCCTTTATCCAAGCGCATGGATTGCGGGCTGGAAAGAACTGCTTCACTTATGCGGCAGAATGCGCGCGGCCGAGAACCAGATCTATACGATTGCCTTAAACCGGGCTTCTGGCGACGTGGCTTACTGCGGCGGAACTGCCCTTATGGGACCGGATGGCAGTATCCGGAGCATGCTGGATCATGATCAGGAGGCGTACCTGGAAGTAGTGCTGGAAAAATCCCAGATCCAGGCGGCAAGAAACGCGCTGGAATGGGAAAGCCTGAAATTTCCGGAGATATATCAAAAGTATGACCAATACAGGTTCATGAAACGAAAGGAGATATGAAAATGGAATGGAACATAGGCGTTGAAATGAGAAATGAATATAGAAGAATGGAACTTGCCCGTGCGGCAATGAAGCTGGTAAGGGATATCATGCTGTGCAAGCCGGGCGAGAACCTGGTGATCACGTATGACACCTGCGTAGATGAAAGAGTCGTTCATGCTTTGACAGAGGCAGCCTATACGATTGAAAGCGTTCCAACGGTCATCTATTATCCGACTGCGGAAGGCTTCTATGCAGACCCGCCAAAGCCGGTGGCCGACGCGATTGCTGCCGCGGACGTGTGGATCGAGCTGACCTACGCTTCGATCATGCATGGACCTGCATATCGCAAAGCAGTGGATGAAAATGGCGCGCGGTATATCTGCGCTACGGGCCTGGATACGGAGATGCTGGTAAACTGCATCGGAAAGATTAATGTAGATAAAGTCATCGAGTTAGGAGAATATTTTAAATACCGCCTGGAAAATGCCCAGGATATTCATGTACTGACCAAAGAAGGAATGGACCTTCGCGGGAACATGGGAGGACGCAAGGTTCGACACTCCGGCATCAAGGCAACGGAGAAAGGCTATCCGGTAATGCTGACCGGGCAGACCAGCTGGTGCCCCATCGAAGAGTCGATCGAAGGAACGCTGGTATTTGACGGGGCCGTATTCCCCCCGGATTCGCTGGGAATCTTAAGAGAGAAGATCTTTATTGAATTCAAAGAAGGCAGAGTCGTGGATGTCACCGGCGGGCCGGAGGCAGAGATATACAAAAAATGGCTGCATTCCTTTGACGATCCGAATATGCTGCGCCTGGCTCACTATTCCCAGGGCTTTAACCCGGGAGTGCGTAAAGTGACCGGCCGTATCGTAGAAGATGAGCGCGTGTTTGGCTGTATGGAATTCGGAATCGGAAGCCAGGGCATCAAGATTGGCGGCAAGCACTGGAGCGCGGCGTCCCATTCCGATGGCATCGTTCTTCATCCGACCATCATCCTGGACGGGGAAAAACTGGAAGAAGACGGCGTGTATGTGGATGAGACGGCATGCAAGCTGTGCAAAGAACTAGGGATCGCTGGATATTAAGGCGGATACATAGCCTCAGGGAGAGAACATGAAGCGTAAAAAAAAGATATTATTTCTTAAGGCAGTTGCCTATGGCGACTTAAATGAGGAGATAAAAACCTATTTGGACCAGTATAAGGACGAGACAACCGAACTGGAAGTAAGGAATATCCAGATCGGCCCTAAGCATCTGGAATATCAATACTACCAGGCATTGGCAGGGGCACAGATACTGAAAGAATTACTAAGGGCGGAAAAGGAGGGATTCGATGCCGCCTGCATCAGCTGCTTCGACGATCCATTCCTGTATCCGGCAAGGGAGATCAGCAAAAATATGGTGGTAACCGCGCCTGGAGAGGCGAGCATGCATCTGGCATCCGTACTTGGAAATTCTTTCTCCATCATAGTAGGAAGAGATAAATGGATCCCGCAGATGAGAGAAAACGTATGCAAATATGGCCTGGAAAGGAAGCTTGCTTCCTTCCGAAGCCTGGGCATGGGCGTGCTGGATTTCCACAAGGATGAAAGGGCTACGATGGAGAGGTTCCGGCAGGAAATTCGCCTGGCTATAGAAAAAGACCGCGCTGAAGTGATCATTCTGGGATGCAGCATGCAGTTTGGGTTTTACAAGGAACTTCAGCAGGAATTTGGCGTTCCGGTGATCGACTGCATGATCGCCAGCCTGAAGCAGGCGGAATATCTGCTGGAACTCCGGGAAAAGGCGGGGTGGCACTTCGGCAGAAGAGGACTGTACGAAAGGCCCGACCCAGAAGAAATGCGTGATTGGCAGTTGGACGAGTGTTTTAACCTGGAAGGTTTGCTTGATTAGTGCCTGTATTGATGTTACAATTTAAAAAAATGATTTTGGCGGTGATCGTTATGCTTAGATGCAAGACCAAATGCAACGATGGCTGGCTCCATGCAAAGCCAGTATAAGGAGCAACATTTGCATGGAGTAGGAATTGGTTGCGAACTTGATATTGCTGGCTTTGCTGCTTGACTATTTAATCAAGGAGGAGGCCTGCATCATGAAGTATATTAATGCAAGCACGATTCTCCCGGACGAGCTGGTCGAGGAACTACAGAAATATGTTCAGGCAGGTTACATATATATTCCTGCAAAAGACGAGCAGCATAAGAACTGGGGCGAATTGTCCGGCTATCGGAAGGAACTTGCGAGACGCAATGCGTTGATCATTGCGGAGTATCGCAGCGGCGCTTCTATGGAAGAACTTGCAAAGCGTTATTCCCTTTCGGTCTATGCCATAAGAAAAATAATATATCAGAAATGATACATGGGAGGGCTGCTTATAGGCAGCCTTCTTTTTGTATACGGAATATTGCTGTATCGTTTCGTATATTGTGGACGTGGGCGCGTGCAAGTATGATAGGAAACAGGAGATGTCTATAAGTATACATTCATACGGAACGACAGACATTAAAACAAAGGACTAACAGGAGGATTTTATAATGGCTACACCGACAAAACTATATCCAAGAACAGGCGACAGGCAGACGATCTATCTGAAAAATGCGATCACAGACCCTAATATTCAGGTTGGGGATTATACGATGTATAACGATTTTGTGAATGACCCCGCAAAATTCCAGCAGAATAACGTATTGTATCATTATCCTGTCAATCAGGATAAACTTATTATAGGTAAGTTCTGCTCTATTGCCTGTGGCGCGAAATTTCTATTTAACAGCGCGAACCATACGCAGCGTTCGCTGTCTACCTATCCGTTTCCTTTATTCTTTGAAGAATGGGGACTGGATATAAAAAATGTAGCAACAGCGTGGGACAATAAAGGCGATATTATAATAGGAAATGATGTTTGGATTGGCTATGAAGCCGTGATCATGGCAGGCGTGACCATAGGAGATGGAGCGATCATAGGTACGCGCGCGATTGTAACAAAAGATGTGCCGCCGTATACGATCGTGGGCGGGGTGCCGGCAAAACCCATTCGCAGGCGGTTTCCGGATCAAGTTATTTCTACGCTATTGGAATTGGAATGGTGGAACTGGCCTGCAGAAAAGATTGCGGAGAATATAGAAGCAATCAAGACTGGGGCTTGGGAAGAATTGAGATAACGATTGGCGTAGCGATGGACTTTCGCCTCATTTAACGAAACAGTCCATTTTTTTAAAAGAATTAGCACTCGACTATTGACAGTGCTAATAAATACTGTTATAGTACTCGTAGAACAATAAAATGCAGTTTTCTAGATGAAGGAGGTTCATCGCTATGAATATAAATAAATTTACGCAAAAGTCGCTTCAGGCTGTCCAGGACTGCGAGAAGGTGGCTCTGGAATATGGCAATCAGGAGATCGAGCAGGAACATCTGCTGTACGCGCTTCTGGTACAGGATGACAGCCTGATCTTAAAATTGATGGAAAAGATGGGCATTGACAAGAATGCCATGGTCAATCGGGTGGAGGAGGCTATCCGGAAGCGCACGAAGGTGCAGGGAGGCCAGCAGTACGTTGGCCAGGATCTGAATAAGGCTTTGATCCACGCCGAGGATGAGGCTAAGCAGATGGGGGATGAGTATGTATCCGTAGAGCATCTGTTCCTTTCTATGATCAAGTATCCGAACAAGGAGATCAAGACGATCTTTCGTGAGATGGGAATCAAGCGGGACGCCTTCTTGCAGGTATTGTCCACGGTGAGGGGCAACCAGCGGGTTACAAGCGATAATCCGGAAGACACCTACGATACGCTGAACAAATACGGCTCGGATCTGGTGGAGCGGGCAAGAGACCAGAAGTTAGATCCGGTCATCGGGCGTGACGCGGAGATCCGCAACCTGGTCCGCATCCTGTCCCGCAAGACGAAGAACAACCCGGTGCTTATCGGCGAGCCCGGCGTCGGCAAGACGGCGGTGGTGGAAGGCCTGGCGCAGCGCATCGTGCGCGGGGACGTGCCGGAAGGGCTTAAGGATAAGACCATATTTTCCCTGGACATGGGAGCCCTGGTAGCCGGAGCCAAGTACAGGGGCGAATTTGAGGAACGTCTGAAGGCGGTTCTGGAAGAAGTCAAGAACAGTGACGGCAGAATCATCCTGTTCATTGACGAACTGCACACCATTGTGGGCGCAGGAAAGACGGATGGAGCCATGGATGCCGGCAATATGCTCAAGCCTATGCTGGCCAGAGGAGAACTTCACTGTATCGGCGCCACTACCCTTGATGAGTACCGCCAGTATATCGAGAAGGACGCGGCCCTGGAGCGCCGGTTCCAGCCGGTCATGGTGGATGAGCCTACGGTGGAGGACGCGATCTCTATCCTGCGTGGCCTGAAGGAACGCTATGAAGTATTCCACGGCGTGAAGATCACCGATGGAGCGCTGGTCGCCGCGGCAACACTGTCTGACCGATACATCTCGGACCGGTTCCTTCCGGATAAAGCCATCGACCTGGTGGATGAGGCCTGCGCACTGATCAAGACGGAATTGGATTCCATGCCTGCAGAGCTGGATGAGATGCAGCGCAAGATCATGCAGATGGAGATTGAAGTGGCGGCCCTTAAGAAGGAGGATGACCGCCTAAGCAAGGAGCGTCTGGAGCACTTGAACCAGGAACTGGCAGAACTCAGAGAATCATTTGCCGGAAAGAAGGCCCAATGGGACAATGAGAAGGTTGGCATAGAACGGGTACAGAAGCTGCGCGAGGAGATCGAACAGGTGAACAAAGAGATTGAAAAAGCGCAACAGGCCTATGACCTGAACCGGGCAGCAGAACTCCAGTATGGCAGGCTTCCTCAACTGCAGAAGCAGCTGGAGGAGGAAGAGACGAAGATTAAGGACGAGGATCGTTCCCTGGTGCATGAGAGCGTCACAGATGAGGAGATCGGAAGAATCGTCTCCCGCTGGACGGGAATCCCGGTCGCCAAGCTCAATGAGAGCGAGCGGAGCAAGACCCTGCATCTGGCGGATGAACTTCATAAAAGAGTGATCGGACAGGATGAAGGGGTAGAACTGGTGACCGAAGCAATCATCCGGTCAAAGGCAGGCATCAAAGACCCGACCAAGCCCATCGGCTCATTTCTGTTCCTTGGACCTACCGGCGTAGGAAAGACGGAACTTGCCAAGGCGCTGGCGGAGAGCCTGTTCGATGATGAGAGCAATATGGTGCGTATCGACATGAGCGAGTATATGGAGAAGTTCTCTGTATCCAGGCTGATTGGAGCGCCTCCGGGATATGTCGGATATGACGAAGGCGGGCAGCTAACCGAGGCGGTCCGCAGGAAGCCATATTCCGTGGTCTTGTTCGATGAGATAGAAAAGGCTCATCCGGACGTATTCAACGTACTGCTCCAGGTGCTGGATGATGGGCGGATTACCGATTCCCAGGGGCGGACGGTAGACTTTAAGAACACCATCCTGATCATGACATCCAACATCGGCTCCGGCTATCTGCTGGACGGCATTGATGATCATGGCAATATCAGCGAGGACAGCCAGCAGGCAGTCATGGAAGAACTGAAGGCTCATTTCAGGCCGGAGTTCTTAAACCGTCTGGATGAAATGATTATGTTCAAGCCATTGACGAAAGATAATATTTATGACATTATTGACTTGTTAGTAGCAGATGCGAATCAGCGTCTCGCGGAGAAAGAGATTTCCATTGCCCTCACTGAAGCGGCGAAAAATTACGTGGTAGAAGGCGGCTATGACCCTACCTATGGAGCAAGGCCACTGAAGCGCTACCTGCAGAAGCATGTAGAGACCCTGGCGGCCAGGCTGATGCTTCAAGGAGACGTAGGCGCGCAGGAGACCATTGTAATTGACGCTAAGGACGGCAGATTAACGGCAAGGAGCCAGTCATTGTGTCAATAATATTTCATATCGACGTGAATTCAGCTTACCTTAGCTGGACGACAATAGAAGAGTTAAAGAATGGAGGAGAGGTAGACTTAAGGACGATCCCGGCCATCATCGGCGGGGATCAGAAGTCCAGGCACGGCGTAGTGCTGGCCAAGTCGCCTCTTGCCAAACAGTGTGGCATTCGGACAGGGGAGCCTGTCGCGAATGCCATTCGTAAATGTCCCGGGCTTGTGATGAGGCCGCCGGACCATAAACTGTACAGGCGATACAGCAATAGGCTGATGGAGTTCTTAAGAACCTATACTGACTACATCGAGCAGGTAAGCGTAGATGAGTGCTATATGGACTTTACGGAGATCGCGCCCCGCTTTGCCTCTCCGGTGGACGGCGCTCTGGAGATTAAGAACGAGGTATGCCGGAAATTCGGCTTTACCGTCAATATCGGCATATCGACCAACAAGCTGCTGGCCAAGATGGCCTCAGATTTTGAGAAGCCTAATAAAGTGCATACGCTGTTCCCGGAGGAGATTCAGGCGAAGATGTGGCCGCTTCCTGTGTGGGAACTGTATATGGCAGGGCGTTCCAGCGTGGAGACGCTAGAGAAGCTGGACATACGCACCATCGGCGATCTGGCCTGCACGGATCCAAAGATACTGGAACTGCATCTGAAGAGCCATGGCAGGAAACTCTGGGAATTTGCCAACGGGATCGATCACTCGGAGGTGGCAAGAGAAAAGGCAGAGGCAAAAGGAATTGGCAACTCCACCACGCTTCCACGGGACGCAAGGACGCAGGAAGAGGCGGAGGCAGTGCTTGAGGATCTGGCCGGAAGCGTCGGAAGAAGGCTTCGAAAGGCAGGACAGAAAGCGGGGATGCTAAGCGTGGAGATAAAGTACCACACCTTTGAATCCGTATCCCATCAAAGACAGCTGGAAAAGCCGACGAATCAGGACCAGGAGATTTACCAGGAGGCGAGGGACCTCTTTCTGGAGTTATGGAATCAGGAGCCCATAAGGCTTCTTGGAATCAGAAGTTCGAAACTAACAGAGGAGGGAGAGCCGGAGCAGCTTAGCATATTTGATATTCGCTTTGAGGCAGATCCGAAAAAAGAAAAGAAGGAAAAGATCAACACTGCCCTGGAACAGATCCGCAAAAAGTATGGCAAGGATATTGTCACAAAGGGTCCCCATTCTTGACAGAAAAATATTTCAACGATATACTGATAATTAGAAGAGCAGCTGCGAATTATAAGTTTATAGTTTGCAGTTGTTCTTTTTTGGCTGATAAGGAGGTATTTGATATGGGAAAGATAAATTGGAAGGAATGGGGGATGGACATTCTTGTGGATCTATTCGCGGGAATGATCATCGCCATAGGAATCTATAACTTTGCGCTGAATGCTAATTTCCCGGTAGCGGGGTTCTCGGGAATTGCCATCATCATGTATCATTTGATCGGGCTGCCGGTGGGAGCCGGGACGATTCTTTTAAATGTTCCGGTGGCAATTTTCTGCTATAAGTTCCTGGGAAGGACATTTTTTATCAAATCTGTAAAGTCTATGGTTATCTCATCCTTCCTGATGGACTATATTGCGCCGCTGCTGCCGGTATACGAGGGCAGCAGGCTTTTGGCGGCGCTGTGCATGGGCGTGCTGTCCGGAGCAGGATATGCGCTGATATTTATGAGAGGCTCATCTACTGGCGGCCAGGATTTCATCAGCGTGGCGATTAAGAAGGTAAAGCCGCATGTTACCCTGGGCATGATTACATTCGTGCTGGATGTGGCAACCATCGTGCTGGGAAGCGTCCTGGTATTCAAGGATGTGGACGGGTTCATCTATGGCGTGATCGTTACTTATCTCATGGCGATCGTCATGGACCGGATCCTTTATGGCATCGACGAAGGCAAGATGACATTTATTGTGACGGAGCATGGCGAGGAGGTTTCAAAGCATATTGACGCCTATTCCGGCAGAGGCTCCACGATTCTAAGAGGAATGGGAGGCTATTCAAAGCAGGAGAAGGATGTGGTGATGTGCGCGTGCAACAACAAGCAGATGTACGCGATCAAGAAGATGGTCCATAAGATCGATCCCCAGGCATTTACGATTATTATGGAGTCCAATGAAGTCGTGGGAGAGGGCTTCAAGGAAGAAAGTGGATTAGATTGACAATTCTGCTGCCCTAGGAGTAGAATTAAAGATAATCAGGTTGGTTTCGCAAAAGATACATGAAGTAATCGGAAATGGAGGCGTATCGTGAGTGTACAGGAGTTCTACGAGTCTATAGGAGTAAACTATACGGATGTATTAAGAAGGCTTGGCAGTGAAAAATTTATTGAGAAATATTTAAAGAAGATGCTGGATGACGGCAACTACGATATATTAAGGCAGGCAGTCGAGAAAGGAGACTTTCCCGAAGCATTCCGGGCATCCCATACCCTCAAAGGAATCTGCCTGAATCTGGGGCTTTCCACGCTTAGCGAATCCAGCAGCATGCTTACAGAGGAACTGAGGGATGATCCTGACGGGAAGAAGGTCAGAGAGTTGTTTGCCAAGGTGGAAGACGATTATAAGAATATTACGGAAGGAATAAGAAATATTCTACTATGATGAAGATGCAGAAGATATTGGTGGTCGACGATTCGGAGATGAACCGCTCGATTCTTGCCGATATGCTGGAAGATGAGTATGAGATTATAGAGGCTAGGAACGGAATCGAGGCAATAACGGCAATCAAGAAGCAGGAAGATGAGATATGTCTTGTGCTTCTTGATATCATAATGCCGGAGATGGATGGCTTCGAAGTACTGACCGTTATGAACAGGGGCGGCTGGATAGAAAATATCCCCGTGATCATGATATCTGCGGAAGTATCGTCCACCTATGTGGACCACGCGTATGATCTGGGGGCAGTGGATTATATCAACCGTCCATTTGATGGCAAGGTCGTACGGCGCAGGGTCAAGAATACGATCATGCTGTACGCCAAGCAGAAGATGCTGCAAGGCATGATCATGGAGCAGGTCTTTGAAAAGGAAAAGAACAGCAATCTCATGATCGAGATACTAAGCAACATTGTCGAATTCCGTAATGGGGAGAGCGGCCTGCATGTACTGCATATCCGCACGATAACGGAGACGCTTCTTAAGCAGCTGGCAAGGAAGACAAGCCAGTATGGCCTGACGCATTCCAGAATCATGATGATCAGCAACGCCTCGGCGCTGCATGACATTGGAAAGGTATCCATCGATGAGAAGATACTGAACAAGCCTGGCAAACTGACGGATGAGGAATTTGAGATTATCAAGACCCATGCCGAGATTGGCGCCGAGATGATGAAGAATGTTCCCTTCCGGCAGAATGAGGAACTGGTAAAGATCGGGTATGATATCTGCCGCTGGCATCATGAGCGGTATGACGGCAAGGGATATCCGGACGGCCTGAAGGGGGAAGAGATACCGATCGCGGCCCAGGTAGTGGCCTTGGCGGACGTATATGACGCGCTGATCAGCGAGCGGGTCTACAAGCCGCCTTTTACCCCGGATCAGGCGCTGTCCATGATCCTGAATGGAGAGTGCGGGACATTTAATCCGGTACTTCTGGAGTGCTTAAGAGAGGCAAAGGATTACATAGAGAAAGAATTGGAAATCAATTCCCTAAAAGAAATGACGCAGAATGAGATGCAGGATATCACGGCGGAATTGATCGCAAAAGGAGATATGACCGCGTCAGACCGCACTTTGCGCCTTCTGGAGCAGGAAAGAATCAAGTACCAGTTCTTTGCTTCCATGTCTCAGGAGATTCAGTTTGAATACAATGCCTTGGCGGACATGCTTATTTTTTCAGAATGGGGGTCCAACTATCTTGGGATCGGCGAGTTAATTATGAAGCCGTTTGAGAATGCGCAGATACTGGAACTTGTCAACAAGGATGATCTGGACGATATCCGCCACAAGGTCAAAAAGACCACCTTCCTGAACCCGATTGTCAGTTCCAATTATCTGCTGACCATCAATAAGGAGAAGCGCTGGTGCAAGCTGGTGGTCCGGGCACTATGGTCAGGCGAGGAAAGCACAGAGATGACGGGAGCCATAGGCAAGTTCACGGACATCCATGAGGAGCATGAGAAGATTGACAGCCTGGAGAAGATGGCGGCCCAGGATTTGCTGACGAATCTGTATAACCATGTGAATGCCAGAAAGCAGATTGAACAAAGGATCCAGGCAGGAGATGGCAAGAAGTTTGGCATGATACTGTTTGATATCGACTATTTTAAGAATGCCAACGATCAATATGGCCATCTGTTTGGAGACTGCGTATTAAAATACATTGCAGGCAAGCTGATGAAGAACATACGTAAGGAAGATATCGCGGCAAGAGTCGGCGGGGATGAATTCATGGTATTCACGGAATATACGGACAACTTTGAGCCGCAGGCGAGCCGGATATTCCGTACGCTTACCGATTACTACGAGAACTTCCGCATCTCCGTGAGCATGGGTGTGGCTACCTATCCGGAAAACGGAAAAGATTATGAGCAGTTATTCCATTGTGCGGATCAGGCGCTGTATGCGTCCAAACGGGGCGGACGAAATCAGTTTAAATTTTACGACGATTCGATGAGAGGGATGCTGTCGGTATTGTCGCCGATCGATTAAGGGGCTGGGAATCCAGCCTCTTTTTTAGGCAGTAATTGCAATTGCCAGAGCACAATTTAATCTTTGCTGTGTGTTGAAATAATGGTATAATAATGCCATATGGCAAAATGGACACAGGAAGTATAAATTTTTAGGAGGCTTATTTTTATGAAACTGACACAGTTATTGGAGCGTTTGGAATATGAGATCCGTCAGGGCAGCGATGAGGTTGAAGTGACAGAATTGATCAATGATTCCCGCAAGGTTACAGAAGGGAGCGTCTTCGTATGCATCAGCGGAGCCGTATCAGACGGACATAAATATATTGACGATGTAGCAGCTAAGGGGGCCGTGGCAGTGATCGTGGAACGCCCGGTAGAAGCGCCAAAAGGGCTTACGGTGATTCACGTGGATGATACCCGTTACGCACTGGCGCTTATGTCCGCCGCCTACTTCGGATATCCCGCAGAGAAGTTAAAGGTCATCGGGATTACCGGGACGAAGGGCAAGACTACGACCACATACATGGTCAAGTCTATCCTGGAGGGAGTGGGCCACAAAGTAGGCCTGATCGGCACCATTGAGGCAATTATCGGGGATAAGGCCATCCCGGCGAACAATACGACGCCGGAGTCTTATACGATCCATCAGTATTTTGCGCAGATGGTGGAAGCCGGATGCGACAGCGTGGTTATGGAGGTTTCCTCCCAGGGCCTGATGCTTCACAGGACAGCCGGCATCCAGTTTGAGATTGGAATCTTTACGAACCTGGGGGAGGATCATATCGGCCCGAACGAGCATAAGGACTTCGAAGATTACAAACGCTGCAAAGGGATCCTGTTTACACAGTGCAATCTGGGAATTGCCAATGTGGATGACAGATGGTATGAAGACGTATTTAAGAATGCCACGTGCAAAGTGGAGACTTTTGGATTCTCGGAGAAGGCAGACCTTCGTGCTACAGACGTGCAGCATATTTCAAGGCCTGGATATCTGGGAGTCAAGTACCAGGTAAATGGCCTGATGGACTTTGATGTGGAGATTGATATTCCGGGCGATTTCAGCGTCTACAATTCCTTAACCGCTATCGCGGTGTGCAGGCATTTTGATGTGCCTGTGGAGAATATTAAGACAGCGCTTAAAGTGGCAAAGGTAAAAGGGCGCATCGAGATGGTAAAGGTGTCGGATGACTTTACGCTGATGATCGACTATGCCCACAATGCCATGAGTCTGGAAAGCCTGCTGCTGACCTTGAGGGATTACCATCCGCAGCGCATTGTTACGGTATTCGGCTGCGGCGGCAACCGCTCGAAGACCCGCAGGTATGAGATGGGAGAAGTGGCAGGACGGCTTTCCGACTTTACGGTTATCACATCAGATAATCCGAGGTTTGAAGAACCCCAGGCCATCATTGACGATATTATTGTAGGGATGAAGAAGACGGATGGAAAATATATATCCATCTGTGACAGGAAAGAGGCCATCAAGTATGTCATCGAGAACGGACAGCCGGGCGACGTCATCATTCTGGCCGGAAAAGGCCATGAGACCTATCAGGAGATCAAGGGCGTCAAGCATGATATGGATGAGCGCGTCCTGATCCGGGAAATATTAGAGGAGTTAGATGTACGCTGATATCATTATTGACATAACACATGAAAAACTGGATAAAGTATTCCAATACAGCATCCCCTCCCATCTTGAGGGGATGCTTAAGGTTGGCACGGAAGTCGTGGTGCCTTTTGGAAGAGGCAATAAAGAGACGAAGGGTTACGTGACCGGATTCTCCAGGGAAGCCGGGTATGATGTATCAAAGATCAAGCCGGTTGCCGGAATTGCCAAGGACAGCGTGGCGATCGAGTCTAAACTGGTGGCTTTGGCTGCCTGGATGAAGGAGTATTATGGGGGGACCATGATACAGGCGCTTAAGACGGTGATTCCCATCAAGCGTACGGAGCGTGTCAAAGAAAAGAGGAGGATCCGCCTGCTGCTTGATGAAGAGGCTGGGAAAAAGATGCTGGATGTCTGCCTTCATAAGAATCAGAAGGCCAGAGCCAGGCTTTTGGCGGCATTATTGGATGAGCCGGAGCAGGAGTACGAACTTTTGACCAGGAAGCTGAATATCACCAGGGCAGTGGTAAGAGCGCTGGAGGAGCAGAAGATCGTGGCGCTTGAATCGGAGCAGGTATTCCGCAATCCCGTAAAGCATAGAGTGCGGGAAAGGGAAGAAGTCAGGCTTACGGATGAGCAGCGGCATGCCATCGGCGTATTCTGGGATGACTATAGACAGGGAAAGCGGGAAAACTATCTTGTATATGGGGTTACCGGAAGCGGGAAGACGGAAGTCTATATGGAGATGATTGACAGAGTGCTGAAGGAAGGCGGGCAGGCCATCGTCCTGATCCCGGAGATTGCCCTTACGTATCAGACGGTCATGCGGTTCTATGGGAAGTTTGGCGACCGGGTGTCCATCTTGAATTCCAGGATGTCCCAGGGAGAGCGGTTTGACCAGATGGAACGGGTGAAGGCAGGAGAGGTTGACGTAATGATTGGCCCGCGCTCTGCCTTATTTACGCCATTTCCCAATCTGGGACTGATCGTCATTGATGAAGAACATGAGACGACCTATAAAAGCGAGCAGGTTCCCAGATATCATGCCAGGGAGACTGCCATGATGCGGGGAAAGATGGAAGGCGCAAGCGTGGTGCTGGGCTCGGCCACTCCGTCGCTGGAAGCCTTCTATGGCTGCAAGAGGGGACGCATCAAGATGCTGGAACTTAAAAACAGGGCTACGCTCCAGGAATTGCCTGAGGTATATGTAGAAGACATGCGCAAGGAGATGAAGGCAGGCAATCGTTCGATTTTAAGCGACCATCTGAAAGAACTGATGGAGGAGCGGCTGGAGAAAAAGGAGCAGATCATGCTTTTTTTGAACCGAAGAGGATATGCGGGCTTTGTTTCTTGCAGAGCCTGCGGATATGTAGTAAAATGTCCTCATTGCGACGTATCCTTATCGGCGCATAAGAATGGGAAGATGGTCTGCCACTACTGCGGATACGAAGAACCCCAAGTCAATCTGTGTCCTTCCTGCGGCTCACCATATATCGGGGGCTTCAAGGCCGGCACCCAGCAGATTGAAGAACTGGTGAAGCGGCAATTTCCAAGTGCCAGGGTCCTCCGGATGGACATGGATACCACAAAGGCCAAGGATGGCCATGAAAAGATCCTGGAGACTTTCGCTAATGAAGAGGCTGATATTCTGATTGGTACCCAGATGATCGTCAAGGGCCATGACTTTCCCAATGTTACTTTGGTTGGAATCCTGGCAGCGGATATGTCTTTGTATTCCAATGATTACCGGGCAGGCGAGCGGACATTCCAGCTTCTGACCCAGGCGGCCGGAAGGGCCGGAAGAGGAAGCAGCAAAGGGGAAGTCATAATCCAGACCTACAGCCCGCAGCACTACAGCATCCAGATGGCAGCAGCCCAGGATTACGAAGGATTCTATAAAGAAGAGATGGATTACCGGGAATTAATGGGGTATCCGCCGGTGGAACAGCTGCTTGCGGTGCTGATGACAGGGCCGGATGAAGGCATGCTTGAGACGGCTGCCAGATATTTAAAGGAATTCGCGCAGCTTGCGGATAAGGATAAGGAACTTCAGATAATCGGCCCGGCCAGCCCCTATGTGGCAAAGGTGAGCGATGTCTACCGGAGAGTGCTCTACTTAAAAGGCGGGAACTATAAAAGGCTGGTAGAGGCGAAGAACCGGATGGAGCAGTATATAGAAATCAATAAAGGATTTCAGTCGCTGAGAATTCAGTTCGACTTTAATCCCATGAATGTATTTTAGAGGAGAGAAGCGTATGGCAACGAGAAAGATCAGAGAAATCGGAGACGAGGTTTTGACAAAACCATGCAAGGAAGTAACGAAGATCACATTAAGGACCAAAGTACTCATCAATGACATGCTGGATACTATGTATGAGGCGCTTGGCGTAGGATTGGCAGCGCCGCAGGTGGGCGTGCTTAAAAGAATCGTGGTAATCGATGTGGGGGAAGGCCCCATTGTGCTCATTAATCCAGAGATTATAGAGACCTCCGGCGAGCAGTCCGGGGAAGAAGGGTGCCTGAGCGTGCCTGGCAAGTCAGGCCTGGTGACGCGCCCGGATTATGTGAAGGTGCGGGCACTGAATGAAGACATGGAAGAGATTGAATTAGAGGGCGAAGGACTTCTTGCGAGAGCATTCTGTCATGAGATCGACCATCTGGATGGAAAGATGTATGTCGATCTGGTAGAAGGAGAATTGCACGACGTGAATTATGAGGAGGAAGCATAGATGAAGGTCATATTCATGGGTACGCCGGAGTTTTCTGTCGGGACGTTAAAAGCCCTGATAGAGGCCGGACATGAGGTGGTGCTGGCAGTCACGCAGCCGGATAAGCCAAAAGGAAGAGGCGGCAGGATGCAGTATCCGCCGGTGAAGGAGATGGCGCTGGAGTATGGGATTCCAGTATTCCAGCCTAAAAAGATCCGTGCGCCGGAGTGCGTAGAAGAACTTCGGAAATATGAGGCGGATATCATGGTAGTCATTGCCTTTGGACAGATTCTTCCGAAAGAGATTCTTGAGATGACGCCTTATGGCTGCGTCAACGTTCATGCGTCCCTCCTGCCCAAGTACAGAGGGGCCGCGCCGATCCAATGGGCAGTCATCAATGGGGAGAAGGTCTCCGGGGTGACTACGATGCAGATGGATGAAGGACTGGATACCGGAGATATGCTTTTAAAAGAAGAAGTGATGCTGGACGAAAAAGAGACCGGAGGAAGCCTGCATGATAAACTGGCTGAGGCAGGCGCCAAACTCTGCGTGCGCACCTTAAAAGCGCTGGAAGATGGAAGCGCCGTGAGAGAGAAGCAGGGAGAAAGCCCCACAGAATATGCCAGAATGCTGACTAAGGAACTGGGCTGCATCGACTGGACTAAAGACGCCGCCTCCATCGAACGTCTGGTCAGAGGCTTGAATCCGTGGCCCAGCGCTTATACGGACTGGAATGGAAAAGTCATGAAGATCTGGGAGGCAAAAGACATGGAAGGCGAGACAGGCAAGGCTCCCGGAACCATCGTCAAGATAGAAAAAGACGGATTCCTGGTGCAGGCAGGAGCGGGACTACTGAAAATCCTGGAACTGCAGATCCCAGGCAAGAAGCGGATGAAGGCAGACGCGTTTCTGAGAGGCTATCAGGTGGAAGAAGGGACGATGCTGGCCTCCAATATCTGAGGAAATCATTAATAATTGTTAAATTTGTATGAAAAGACGTTTTTTTGTCGGGTTTTCATATATAATAACAAATATATTTTTAAAAGCAGGAGGCGTATAAAGTATGTATTATCCTATGTTTTTTGAACCAACATATATGCTGGTCATTATAGGCGTGATCATCTGTCTGTTGGCTTCTTCCAGGATGAAGTCGACATTTAATAAATACTCCCGTGTCAGGAACCATTCCGGCATGACGGGAAGAGAAGCAGCAGAACAGGTCTTAAGAGGGGCCGGCATCTATGATGTAAGAGTCGAGCATATTTCCGGAGATCTGACAGACCACTATGATCCGAGGACCAAGGTGCTGCGGCTGTCGGATGCTACCTATAATTCTACATCCGTGGCAGCGGTGGGAGTTGCGGCACATGAGTGCGGGCATGCGATCCAGCACGCCACAGGGTACGCGCCGCTTAAGATCCGCGGGGCGCTGGTGCCAGTGGCGAACTTTGGAAGCACGATAGCATGGCCGTTGATCCTGATCGGCCTGCTTTTTAGCAGCCAGTCATCCATGCTGTTTTTGAATCTGGGAATCATAGCCTTTTCTTTGGCAGTATTATTCCAGATCGTCACCCTGCCGGTGGAGTTCAATGCGTCCAGCAGGGCCATACGCATATTGGGCAGCAGCGGCATGTTATATGAGGATGAAGTAGATGCTACGAAAAAGGTGCTCTCTGCGGCGGCTCTGACGTATGTGGCAGGCGCAGCCTCTGCAATCCTGCAGCTTCTGCGTATCATACTGCTGGCCAACAGCAGAAGGGATTAGATGGAGGAAGAAGAATGGCAGCATCTGTAAACGGGCGCGAACTCGTGCTTGATATACTGCTTCAGATCACAAGAGACGGGGAATATAGTCATATTGCCCTTAAGAATGTTCTTGATAAATATCAGTATCTTGATAAGAAAGAGCGTGCATTTATCACGAGAGTGGTAAATGGCACGCTTGAACATATGATAGAAATCGACTATATCATTAATCAATTTTCCAAAGTTAAGGTTCAGAAAATGAAGCCTGTCATCAGGACGATCATACGCAGCGCGGTATACCAGTTAAAATATATGGATAGCGTGCCGGATTCCGCTGTCTTAAACGAGGCAGTAAAACTTGCTTCAAAACGTGGATTTTCAACGTTGAAAGGATTTGTAAACGGGGTGTTAAGGAGCATAAGCCGCAATCTGGCAAATGTCGCGTATCCCCCCGAGGAAGACCGGCTTGCGTGGATGGAGGTCCGCTACAGCCTGCCCCAGTGGATCCTAAAGCAGTGGCTTGCATCGTATGATGAAGAGACGGTGAAGAGGATGGCAGAAGATTTCCTGAAAGAGAAGCCCATAACGGTAAGGTGCAATCTGGAAAAGATTACGAAAGAAGAACTGCTCAGACTGCTGAAAGAAGAAGGCGTTACGGTGGAAGAGGAGCCAGATGTCCCTTATGTGCTATACTTATCGGGATATGACCATCTGGCAGGATTAAATAGCTTCCGACAGGGATACTACCAAGTACAGGATATCAGTTCGATGCAGGTAGCCCAGTGGGCAGCGCCTGAGACGGACGATTATATTATTGACGTGTGCGCGGCGCCGGGGGGAAAGGCCATCCATCTGGCGGAGATGCTGGCGGAAACCGGTCATGTGGAAGCCAGGGATCTGACGGAGTATAAGGTAGGGCTGATCCGGGAGAATATCTTAAGGAGCGGCCTTCATAATATAGAAGCAGTCCGTAAGGATGCCACGGTTCAAGATGAATCATCCATTAGAAAAGCAGATATCGTCATAGCCGATCTGCCATGTTCTGGCCTGGGCGTGCTGGGGAAAAAGCCGGATCTGAAGAGCCGGATGACAGAAGAGATGCAGAAGGAATTGGCATTGCTGCAGCGCAGCATGCTAAGAGTCGTTAAGGAGTATGTAAAGCCTGGCGGAAAACTTCTATACAGCACTTGCACGATCAGCAGAGACGAGAATGAAGAGAATGCAAGATGGTTAACGGAAATAGATCCGAAGTTCCGCCTGATCCGCCAGAAGCAGATGCTTCCGGGAAGGGATCCGGGGGATGGATTCTATATCGCCATGTTCCAGAGGGAGAATCATGAGTAAGAAAGATATATGCTCTTATAGTTTTGAAGAATTGAAAGAAGAGATCGCACGGATTGGAGAGAAGGCTTTCCGCAGCACTCAGATCTATGAATGGCTGCATGTAAAACTCGCAGAGAGCTTTGATGAGATGACCAACCTCTCAAAGGCGCTTCGGGAAAAGTTGAAGGAAGAGTATGAGATCGCGAAAGTCAAGATGATTGACCATCAGGTTTCCAAGGTAGATCCTACAGAAAAGTTCCTGTTCGAATTGTGCGACGGCAATATGATCGAGAGCGTGCTGATGAAGTATAACTATGGCAATTCCGTATGCATCTCGTCTCAGGCCGGATGCCGCATGGGATGCCGGTTCTGCGCCTCCACCATCGGAGGGCTGGAAAGAAGCCTGGCGCCTTCCGAGATGCTCAGGCAGATCTATCAGATTCAGAAGATGACGGGAGAGCGGGTATCCAACGTAGTTGTCATGGGCACTGGGGAGCCGCTGGATAATTATGATAACTTCGTGAAATTCATCCATATGCTGAGCGATGAGCATGGACTACATATCAGCCAGCGCAACATCACAGCCTCCACCTGCGGCATTGTTCCGAATATGAAGAGGCTTGCGGATGAAGGCCTTCAGATTACGCTTGCCCTCTCCTTGCATGGATCGACGCAGGAGAAGCGTAAGAAGCTGATGCCGGTGGCAAACCGATACGAACTTCCGGAAGTCCTGGATGCCTGCGATTACTATTTTGAAAAGACGGGGAGGCGGATCACCTTTGAATATAGTCTGGTAGAAGGCGTGAACGATCAGATAGAGGATGCCAGAGAACTGATCTTTATATTGAAGAAGCGGAATTGTCATCTGAATCTGATTCCGGTGAATCCGATCAAGGAGCGGGACTTCAAGAAGCCGGACAGGAAAAATGCCCTTGAATTCAAAAATAAACTTGAAAAAAACGGAATTAATGTTACTATAAGAAGGGAAAGAGGCTCGGATATCGACGGAGCCTGCGGCCAGCTGCGCAGACGCCATACGGCCGCGAATGAAGGAGAACCAGATGAAGATATATGCAATGACTGATGTTGGGAGAAAACGCGAGATAAACCAGGACTACGTATATGTGACGGATAAGCCCATCGGGCCATTCCCGAATCTCCTTGCGGTTGCCGATGGAATGGGCGGCCACAAGGCTGGAGACTTCGCGTCCAAATATACGGTGAAGGTATTGCGGGAAGAATTAGAGGATACGCCTTTGGATAAGCCGGAGGAGATCTTGCGCAACGTCGTTGGCATTGCAAATCATAAGCTGATTGAGGCAGCATCCACAGACATTAAGCTGGAAGGGATGGGCACGACACTGGTAGTAGCCACTGTGGTAGGCAATACGCTTTATTTTGCCAATGTGGGAGACAGCAGGCTCTATCTGATCAACGATAAGATCCGGCAGATCTCCAAGGATCATTCCCTGGTAGAGGAAATGGTAAGGCTTGGAGGCATCAAGGCCGAAGAGGCCAAGAATCACCCGGATAAGAATATTATAACGCGTGCCATTGGAGTCAAGGAAGATGTGGAGGCAGACATCTATGAATACCGCTTGAAAAAGGGGGATGTCATTTTGATGTGTACCGATGGGCTCAGCAACATGGTGGAAGATGAAGATATGTTCGATATCGTCAAGGGTTCCCGGGATGTGGTAGAGGCAGTACAGATGTTGATCGAGAAGGCAAATAGCAATGGCGGGAGAGATAACATAGGGGTTGTTATAGCGGAGCCACTTGCGGATGAGGTGAGTATATGGTAAAAGATGGTATTTTTCTTGGTAAAAGGTATGAAGTGTTAAGTAAGATTGGAGCAGGGGGGATGGCCGATGTCTATAAAGGCAAAGACCATATGCTCAATCGTTACGTGGCAATCAAGGTCCTGAAAAAGGAATTTAAGGAAGACGAGAATTTTGTGCGCAAATTCCGTTCTGAGGCCCAGGCGGCAGCCGGGCTGATACACCCTAATGTGGTAAATGTGTATGACGTTGGGGAAGACCGCGGGCTTTACTACATGGTTATGGAACTCGTGGAAGGAATTACGCTCAAGGAATATATAGATAAGAAGGGAAGGCTTTCCCATAAGGAAACTATAAGCATCGCGATCCAGATGTGTACGGGGATCGGCGTAGCCCACGCGGCCAATATCATCCACAGAGATATCAAGCCGCAGAACATCATCATATCAAAAGACGGCAAGGTAAAGGTAACGGACTTTGGCATTGCCAAGGCAACGACATCCAATACGATCAGTTCCAATGCAATGGGCTCTGTGCATTATACCTCTCCGGAGCAGGCAAGAGGCGGATTCAGCGATCAGAAGAGCGATATCTACTCAATCGGCATTACCCTGTATGAGATGGTAACGGGGCAAGTGCCTTTTGACGGCGACTCTACCGTTTCCGTAGCAATCAAGCATCTGCAGGAGGAGATTACCCCTCCGTCAGAGATCGTGCCGGATATACCGTACAGCCTGGAGCAGATTATATTGAAATGTACCCAGAAGAACGGGGAGAGAAGATACAAGAATACGGATGAGCTGATTCAGGACTTAAAACGCTCGCTGGTAGACCCGGACGGCGATTTTGTCATAATTCCGCCCCTGGGCAATGCGGATACGGTTATTATTACAGATGAAGAATTGGATGATATCCGCAGTTCTTATGATGAAGAAGACGATTTTGACGAGTATGACGAAGATGAATACGGCGACGAAGAGGAATTTGACGAGTACGACGAAGATGACGACGAGTACGATGAGTATGATGACGATGAGGAGTACGGCGGAAAAGGGAAGAAGGGCAAGGGTTCTGATGATGTAAACCCGCGCATGAAGAAGGTTATGAAGATCCTGACCATCGTAGTGGCGATTATTATCGTGTTCATCCTGGTATTTGCCATTGGCAAGGCAGCCGGCATATTTAAAGGCGGATTTGGCATTGATACGGTTGATACCGACGAGAAGGCAAAGGTGAAGGTGCCAAATGTAGTGGGAATGACGGAAGACGAGGCGAAGAAGACCCTGAACAAAAAGGGACTGGGCTTCAAAGTCGTTGCCAGAGAAGAGTCCAAGAAGTATGAGGAAGGCACGGTATCCAAGCAGAAGACGGAGGCGGGCAAGCGGGTTGCCAAGAATACGACCATACAGGTAGTGGTAAGTTCCGGCCTTATAGGAGATGAGATCACGGTACCGGATGTCAGCAACATGAGTGAGAGCGAGGCTCAGAAGGCGCTGGAGGATGCCGGATTTGAGAAGATCACATCGGATTTTGCATACAGCGATTCCGTAGCTGAGGGGGATGTCATTGGCACAACGCCTGCGGCGAATGCCAAGGCTACCAAGGACACGGAGATTGTCATGAAGGTGAGCAAAGGCTCAGAGAAAAAGACGGTTCCGAACGTTGTAGGCCAGCAGGACGGGGATGCCCAGAATGCTATTACCGCCGCAGGATTGACGGTAGGGACGGTTACCTATGAGTATTATGATGACGTTCCGAAGGGCCAGGTAGTATCCCAGACGGTGGCAGGCGGCAAGAAGGTTGCCCCGGGTACCAGCGTAGGACTGACGATCAGCAGCGGACCGAAGCCGCCGGAGAAGATTAGCGTGCCTCCAGTGACGAATACGACGCTGGATAATGCAAGACAGCTTTTAAGCAGTGCAGGCCTTAAGGCTGGAAATATAACCTATCAGCATAGCGATACGGTCGAGTCAGGCAATGTCATCAGCTGTAACCCAGGCGTGGGAAGCAGCGTGGATGAAGGATCGTCTGTAAGCCTGGTCGTAAGCCAGGGACCGGAGCAATCCGGTGGCGGAGAGCAGGAAGGCACCCAGTAACCGAGGCCAAGGAAGCAGACAGGATAGATATATGCAAGGAAAGATAGTAAAGGGTATTGCCGGATTCTACTACGTACATGTAGTAGAATCCGGTGTTTATGAATGTAAGGCCAAGGGCGCGTTCCGCAAGGAGAAGATTAAGCCATTGGTGGGGGATAATGTAATTATTGAAGTGCTGGATGAAGCGCAGAAGACGGGAAACATCAAGGAAGTACTGAAAAGAAAGAATGAACTGGTACGTCCCGCGGTCGCCAACATCGACCAGGCGCTGGTCGTATTTGCCATCGTAAGGCCCAACCCGCATTTTAACCTGCTGGACCGTTTTCTTGTAATGATGGAAAGCAAGAAGATCCCAGTGATTCTCTGTTTTAATAAAGAGGATATCGCAACCGATCCGCAGGTGAAGGAACTAGAAGCCATCTATGAGAACTGCGGCTATCCATTGATTTTTACCAGCGCTCTGGAAGATAAGAATATTGACCAGGTGAAGGAAGTGCTAAGAGGAAAGACGACGGCCATCGCTGGTCCATCCGGGGTGGGCAAGTCATCCATCATCAATATCCTCCAGCCCGAAGCCAATATGGAGACGGGCGCAATCAGCAGCAAGATCGAGAGGGGAAAGCATACCACCAGACATACGGAATTATTTCCGGTGGATGCGGATTCCTATATTATGGATACTCCCGGATTTAGCTCGCTGTATGTTAATGATTTTGAAAAGGAAGAACTGAAATACTACTTCCCCGAGTTTGCAGCATATGAAGGAACGTGCAAGTTCAATGGATGCGATCATATCCATGAACCGGGCTGCGCGGTAAAGGAAGCTGTGGAGGAAGGAAAGATTCATAAAGTACGGTATCAGAATTATATAGAGATGTATGAAGAACTAAAGAATAAGAGGAGGTATTGATGATGGAGTATATATTAGCCCCGTCAATTCTGGCTGCGGATTTCAAGAATCTGGGCCAGGAGATGAAGAAAACAGAAGAAAATGGTGCCAGATATCTGCATTTTGACGTGATGGATGGCATGTTTGTTCCCAGCATATCCTTTGGCATGCCGGTGCTCGCATCGATAAAGGATGGGACAAGCCAGACGATGGATGTACATCTGATGGTGCAGGAGCCCATCCGTTATGTGGAAGCATTTCAGAAAGCCGGCGCGGACATCCTTACAGTGCATTTGGAGGCATGTGAGGATGTGAAAGCGACCATTGATAAGATTCGGGAATGCGGTATGAAGGTTGGCCTGTCTATCTGTCCGGAGACGGAAGCGGAGGCACTAAAGCCTTATCTTAAGGAAGTTGACATGATTCTGGTGATGAGCGTCCATCCAGGATTCGGAGGACAGAAGTTTATCCCGGAATCTCTTGAGAAGATCCGCAAGGTTCGGGAAATGATAGAAGAACAAGGACTTTCCGTAGATGTGGAAGTCGATGGAGGAATCTACCTTACGAATGTCCGGGAAGTGCTGGATGCGGGAGTCAATGTTGTTGTTGCGGGCTCAGCAGTGTTTAAGGGCGAGCCGGAACAGAATACCAAAGAGTTTATGGAGATATTAAGGGATTATGAGTAAAAGGATTGTTATTGTAAGCGGCGGGCAGCTGGATGAGGAACTGACGCTTTCAATTCTTAAGGATGAGAAAAGCCAGTGTATTATTGGAGTAGATAAGGGCATGGAATTTCTGTATGCCCACCAGATCATGCCCAGTTATATTGTTGGTGACTTTGACAGCGTAAATGAAGAGATTGCCGATTATTACAGGAATGAGACCAATGTCCCGATCCGGGAATTCAATCCTGTAAAAGACGCGTCCGACACGGAAATCGCGGTCAGGCTGTCTCTTACGCTCGGGTGCAGCGAACTGATTATTCTGGGCGCCACAGGTGGAAGGATCGACCACCTGTGGGCCAACGTGCAGACCCTTACCATTCCATACAAGGCAGGGGTGGATGCAAAGATTATGGACAGCCAGAATATGATCCGCCTGATCGGGGGCGGTGATACGCATATCCGCAAGGATGAAGCATATGGGCCGTATTTTTCCGTGTTCCCGCTGGGCGAAGAGATCTTTGGATTTAACATAGAGGGCGCAAGGTATCCGCTTAGAAACCATACGCTTACGCCGTACGATAGCCTGTGCGTCAGCAACCAGATTGCAGAAGACGAAGAAGAAGTCATAATCAGTTTTCCGTCCGGCACCGTAATCTTGATGGAGACCCGTGACAAGAGAGAACAAAAGTGATACACTACTGTATGTTCTGAAGAATAATGAAGCATGAAGAGAGGATCTATAGATGAAGTTAGGAATCGTGGGGTTACCCAATGTTGGAAAAAGTACATTATTTAATTCATTGACGAAAGCAGGAGCAGAATCCGCCAATTATCCGTTTTGTACCATTGACCCTAATGTAGGCGTTGTAACCGTGCCGGATGAGAGGCTGAATGTACTGGGCGAGATGTATCACACCAAGAAGATCATTCCCGCGGCAATCGAGTTTGTGGATATTGCCGGACTTGTAAAAGGCGCCTCCAAGGGAGAAGGCCTTGGCAACCAGTTCCTTGCAAATATTCGTGAAGTCGACGCGATCGTCCACGTGGTACGCTGCTTCGAAGATGGCAATATCGTGCACGTAGACGGAAGCATCAACCCGTTGAGGGATATTGAGACCATCAATCTGGAATTAATTTTTTCAGATTTGGAAATACTTGAGCGTAGAATTGCAAAGACTACCAAGGTGGCAAGAAATGACAAGACGGCTGCAAAGGAACTGGCTTTGCTTGAAAAGATCAAGGCACATCTGGAAGAAGGAAGGCTTGCAAAGACTTTCGAGGGCGCTGAGGATGAGGAAGAACTGGCCTGGCTTACGGGGTATAATCTTCTGACCTATAAGCCGGTGATCTATGCGGCGAATGTAGCAGAGGATGATCTGGCCGACGACGGCGCCGGAAACGCCGGAGTACAGGCTGTAAGAGAGTACGCAGGGAAAGAGCAGAGCGAGGTGTTCGTAGTCTGCGCGCAGATCGAGCAGGAGATTGCCGAACTGGATGATGAGGAGAAGAAGATGTTTCTGGAAGATCTGGGATTGGAAGAATCCGGGCTTGAGAAACTGATTAAGGCAAGCTACCGGCTTCTGGGACTGATCAGCTATCTGACTGCCGGAGAGCCGGAGGTACGGGCATGGACCATTACCAAGGGCACGAAGGCTCCCCAGGCGGCAGGAAAGATTCATACAGACTTTGAACGGGGATTTATTCGGGCAGAGGTAGTTGCCTACGATGACCTGATTGAATGCGGAAGCCACAATGCAGCAAAGGAAAAGGGATTAATCAGGCTGGAAGGCAAAGACTACGTCGTACAGGACGGAGATATCATGCTGTTCCGCTTCAACGTATAGGAAGGAAGACCGAAGATGCACAGAACTATTGATTTTCCGAATATAGGGATACACCTTACGTCAGTAGGCGATCATATTACTATATTTGGCTTTGACATCGCGTTTTATGGTATGATTATAGGACTAGGAATACTGACGGGGCTTTTGATTGCCGCGGCAGAGGCAAAAAGAAGCGGGCAGAATCCGGAGGATTATTTTGATCTGGCAATCTATGCGGTGATATTTTCCATTATCGGGGCAAGGCTTTACTATGTGGCCTTCTCCTGGGATATGTACAAGGATGATCTGCTGAGCATCCTGAATATCCGTCAGGGGGGACTTGCAATCTATGGAGGCGTGATCGCGGCGGTAATCACGGTATTTGTATTTGCGAGGGTCAAGAAGATGTCGGCGACGCTGATACTGGATACCGCAGGCCTGGGACTTGTAGCCGGGCAGATGATTGGACGATGGGGCAACTTTTTTAACCGGGAAGCATTTGGCGAGTATACCAACAGTTTTCTGGCTATGCGGCTCCCGGTAGATGCAGTCAGAGGCTCAGATATTACTGAACTGATGCGCAAGAACATGGAGACGGTAAAAGGCGTATCCTATATCCAGGTACATCCTACCTTTCTCTATGAGTCGTTATGGTGCCTGATGGTTTTGATTATCATGCTGATATACAGAAAGCATAAGAAGTTTAACGGCGAGTTATTCCTGGTCTATCTGTTTGGATATGGCTTGGGACGATTCTGGATCGAGGGACTCAGGACAGACCAGCTGCTGATTCCGAAGATTGGGCTTCCGGTATCCCAGATACTGGCAGGAGTGCTGGTGGTGGCATCGCTGGCGCTTATTATCTATAAACGAATTGAATTGAAAAAAGTAGAGAAGGAATAAAAGGGTATCATAGATATCCCCTGCAAAGAATGCGAAGGCAATGTGCCTCAGGACTCTTTGCAGGGGATATTTTCATATAGGAATATGCTATCGTTTCAATATTGCCAGAATGATAAAGAGGGCGCCTCCTATAAAGGACAGATCCTTTGGGCATCGATTGCTGATCTTACGCCCGAGGAACAGGCCGAGATAGGTGAAGGCCTCTCCCATGGCGAATGTGGCAGCCACCGTCAGAGGAACGGAGATCTTGAGGAATGCGGCCATTGTGCCTGCTATGAGACTGTCAATAGACATGGCAAGGGAAAAGAAGATGGCCTCCTTCCAGGACAGGCAGTGACTCTGGTCGGCATCTGCCTCCATAGGATCGCTGTAAATATTAATGATGAAACGTAACTGTGAAAACGTAAAATGTATATCTTTTCGGACTTCCTTATGGTGCCTGAGATACTGCCGGATGCTGGAGTCCGTCAGTTTCAGGCACCCAAGGAAGAGGAGGCTGAAAAAACAGATCTCACGGGTGAATGTCTCCGGGATGATCCGGTCAAGGAGATTGCCGAACAGCAGGGATATGCCCAGGCATAGGCTGCATATCCCATTGACCGCAAGGATCTGCTTCCAGGAAAGCCGAACCTGGTTGGTGCCATATGCGGCGCTGGCAACAAAAGTGTCCAGGCAAAGGGCAGAAACGAGAAGGAAAATATGAAGAAACATAATAACATGCCTTTTTCCCTATTATATTCAGAAAAAGTCGTTCCGACATAACCTGGGATATATTTTGCGGAAGAAAATCATATATTTGCAGAGAAGATTCTTGTTCATAAGACAGAAAGTGGGCAAAATATGACGGTAGGGTACTATATTCTGATTTTCTTGTTTGGGCTGGTGCTCCTGGTATGGGGGAGCAGCCTGTTTGTAGACAGCGCTGTGTCTGTGGCCGGGAGGCTGCATCTTCCTGAGGTACTGATCGGGGCTACGATTGTAAGCCTGGGGACGACGCTTCCGGAGGTGCTGTTTTCAACCATGGCATCCGTGCGGCATCTTCCGGAAATGGCAATTGGCAATGCGCTGGGCTCCATTCTGTGCAATACCGGATTCATTGCAGGAATGATGCTGGTTTTGCGTCCGATTTATCTGAGCGGCAAGGCAGTGGCAAACGTCGTATCCGGGACGGTGTTCCTGGGCTTGTCATTTGCGGTGTATGTGGCGGGCGGCGTCATGGGGCAGGGACTATCCAGGACGACGGGCGGCATGCTTCTCGTCATCTGTATTCTGTTTCTTGCTTATAATGTACGCAATGCTTACAGCCAGCAGCAGGAGGAGAAGGAGATGCATGCCCAGGAACAGGCCTTTGGAATCAGCGACATTATCCGGCTTGTGCTGGAAGCGGTAGTGATCTATATCGGTGCCAGCATGCTGGTGGAAGTAGGGCCGAAGCTTGCCAGGGCCTTTGGCGTCCCGGAAATGATCATTTCTCTTACATTCGTGGCCTTAGGAACCTCTCTTCCGGAACTGGTCACCTCCCTTATGGCCCTTAGAAAGAAGCATGCATCCCTGTCTATGGGAAACATCATAGGAGCGGATATTCTGAATTTTGTGATGGTAGGGGGACTGTCGGCTGTCATCTGCCCGATCCCGTTCCAAGAGAGTATCTTGAAATTAGAACTCCCGGTTATCTTTTTCATGCTGTTTATTCTGTGTGTTCCATCTATTAGCAGGAAGAAGGCTGGCAGGCTGCAGGGGCTTCTTCTACTGGGAAGCTATATCCTGTATCTGACAGTTCTGGCGGCATAAGGTGGTTTTTTCTTGGAAAGAAGTAACCATGATTTGTGCAATATTACTAAAAAGAGAAGGTAAAAATATAGCTACGCAACTAAGGAAGTTGGAAAAGGATGAAAGAACTTTCAGAAGGATTCAAGTTGCTTGAAAATAAAAACAATGCTGTTATACTAAAGTCAGAAAAGACAAGGAAGGTGCACAAAGATGAATGAGAGAGTGAGCAATTTACAGGGGAAATTAATCGTATCCTGCCAGGCGCTGCCGCACGAACCCCTACATTCTTCTTTTATCATGGGAAGAATGGCTGTTGCGGCCAAAGAAGGCGGAGCGGCAGGCATCCGTGCCAATACAAAGGAAGATATTAAGGAGATACAGTCACAGGTCGATCTTCCGGTCATAGGCATCGTAAAGCGTGATTACGAAGGAAGCAAAGTGTATATCACGCCAACCATGAAGGAGATTGATGAGTTGATGGAAGTAGGGCCGGAGATCATCGCAGTGGATGCGACGTCTGACCTTCGCCCGGGTAATATAACGATCGATCAGTTCTTCGGACAGATCAAAGAGAAATATCCTGACCAGCTTCTTATGGCTGACTGCTCTACCATCGAAGAAGCAATTCATGCAGATGAGCTTGGGTTTGACTTTATTGGGACGACGATGGTAGGGTATACGGATCAAAGCAAGGGTGATCGGATAGAAGAAAACGATTTTGAAATCTTGCGCAAGATTGTAGCCAATGTAAAGAATAAGGTCATTGCAGAAGGCAATATTAATACGCCGCAGAAGGCCAGACGCGTGATCGAGCTGGGGGCATTCAGCGTTGTCGTAGGCTCCATTATTACGAGGCCGCAGCTGATCACCAAGTCATTTGCCGAGGAACTAGACAAATAAGAACATTATAACATCACATAAAAATAAAAAATGAAAAGGAGAAAAGCATTATGAGAAACTTGGACAAGTACAAAGGCGTCATTCCTGCATTCTATGCATGTTATGACAAAGAAGGCAACATTAGCCCCAAAGGCGTGCAGGAACTTACTAGATATTTTGTGGAAAAAGGGGTAAAAGGAATCTATGTAAACGGATCTTCCGGAGAGTGCATCTACCAGAGCGTGGAAGATAAGAAGATTGTTCTTGAGAATGTGATGAAGGCGGCAGAAGGAAAACTGACGGTGATCGCCCATGTTGCATGCAATAACACGAAGGATAGCCAGGAACTGGCGCGCCATGCGGAAAGCCTTGGAGTCGACGCGATTGCGGCAATCCCTCCGATCTACTTCCATCTGCCGGAATATGCCATTGCGCAGTACTGGAATGATATTAGTTCTGCTGCGCCAAATACAGATTTTGTAATCTATAATATTCCGCAGCTTGCAGGCGTCGCGCTTACCATGGGCCTGTTTGAGGAAATGAGAAAGAACCCAAGAGTAATCGGCGTTAAGAATTCTTCTATGCCAGTGCAGGATATCCAGATGTTCAAGCAGGCTGCGGGAGAAGACTATATTATCTTCAACGGTCCGGACGAGCAGTTTATGAGCGGCCGCGTGATCGGAGCAGAAGGAGCCATCGGAGGCACTTACGGGGCGATGCCAGAACTGTTCCTTAAGCTGGACGAGCATGTGAAGAATGGAGAGATTGAAAAGGCAAGAGAACTTCAGCACGCGATCAATGCGATCATCTACAAGATGTGTTCTGCCCATGGAAATATGTATGGAGTGATTAAGGAAATTCTTAAGAGGAATGAGAATCTGGAACTTGGCGGAGTCAGGGAGCCGCTGCCTTCATTGATAGACAGCGACATGCCGATCGTAGAAGAGGCGGCCAGAATGATCTGCGAAGCAAAAGAAAAGTATTTGGCATAGTATAAGCCAGCCCAGACACGAATGAGAGAGTTTTAGGAGGAAAAGACATGCAAGGCTTTACAGTAATTGATTTGGTTATTTTGATCGTATATCTGGCGGCAGTCCTGTTCGCCGGCCTTCACTTCGCGAAGAAGGAGATGAAGGGGAAGGAGTATTTCAAGAGTGACGGTACCGTGCCCTGGTGGGTAACGTCCGTATCTATCTTTGCAACCCTGCTTAGTCCGATATCTTTCCTGTCGCTTGCGGGAAACTCCTATGCAGGAACATGGATCATGTGGTTCGCCCAGCTGGGCATGCTGCTGGCAATCCCGCTTACCATCAAGTTCTTCCTGCCAATCTACAGCAAACTGGATATTGATACGGCGTATCACTATCTGGAATTAAGATTCGGAAGCAAAGGACTTCGCGTATTAGGCGCCGTAATGTTCATCATCTACCAGGTAGGGCGCATGTCTATCATCATGTACCTGCCGTGCATGGTATTGGGAAGCCTGACTGGCATCAGCGTGAATCTGCTGATTATCATTATGGGAGTCATCGCGATCATTTATTCTTACACAGGCGGATTAAAGTCCGTACTATGGACAGACTTCATACAAGGATCCGTATTGTTGATCGGCGTTACCTTCGCGCTGGTATTCCTTCTTTCACATATTGACGGAGGGCTTGGAGCCATCTTCACGGCATTTACTGCGGAACACAAATTCCTGGCAGTCGACCAGCCGATCTTTGACATCAATATATTAAAAGACAGCGTTTTCATTATGATCGTGGGCGCAGGCTTTAATACGATGGGCTCTTATGTATCCAGCCAGGACATCGTACAGCGTTTTACGACAACGACAGATACGAAGAAACTGAATAAGATGATGCTGACAAACGGAGCATTATCCATCTTTATTGCCACCGTATTCTACCTGATCGGTACAGGACTGTATGTATTCTACCAGCAGAACGCACTGCCGCCGGCAGCAGCGCAGGATCAGATATTTGCATCCTACATCGCGTTCGAGCTTCCGGTAGGCATCACGGGACTTTTGCTGGCGGCCATCTACGCGGCATCCCAGTCTACGCTGTCAACAGGGCTTAATTCTGTGGCGGCCAGCTGGACCTTGGATATTCAGGCAAGGCTTAGCAAGAAAGAGTTAAGTTTCGAGAAGCAGACCAAGATTGGACAGTATGTTTCCCTGATCGTCGGAATCTTCTCTATCGCGGTAGCCATGGTTCTGGCAAATGGCGGGGTTAAGTCCGCATACGAATGGTTCAACGGATTTATGGGACTGGTACTTGGAATCCTGGTTGGAACATTTATCCTAGGAGCATTTACGAAGGTAGCAAACACCTTTGGAGCAACGCTTGCATTTATCGCCGCATCAGCGGTCATGGTTGGAATCAAGTACTTCGCTCCGGCAGGCTCCGTATCCATCTGGTCCTACTCTTTGATCTCCATCGCGGTATCCTTAGTCGTAGGCATTCCGGCGAGCCTGATCTGGAGAAAGGTAAAGAACGATACATCCGTACCGGCTCCGAACACTACGGTTTTCAAAAAATAAGCCAAGGGAGAATAGAAAATGATATTTGGAAATGTTGGGAATTTAAAAGAATTCCCGTATCTGGAAGAACAGGTACAAGAGTGCTTTGCGTATTTTAAAAGCCATAATATGGCAGACTATGAAAAGGGATGCCATGAGATTGACGGAGACCGGCTGTTCGTAAACGTTGTGGAATATACGACTACGACGACGGAGGAGAGATTCTGGGAAGCCCATAAGAATTATCTGGATGTCCATGTGATGATCCGGGGCACAGAGCAGATCGATGTGAACTTCATACAGAATATGGAGCAGAAAGATTTTGTGGAAAAGGATGATTTTCTTCCGCTGGAAGGAGAAAAGAACGGCCATGTAATATTAAGAGATGGCGATTTCCTGGTCTGCTATCCAAGCGACGGGCACCGGACTGCAATTGCGGTTAATGGACCGGAAGAGATAAAGAAGGCGATATTTAAAGTAAAGATATAATCTGCGGCGAGGCAAACCAGAGAGACTCTCTGGATTTGCCTTTTTGCAGTATAGACGAGGTGAGAAGATATGGATTTGGTACTTTTGATTGGGCAGAGTAATGCGAAAGGTTGTGGGAACCCGGAAGTAAGCGAGATTCCCTGCGGGCATGCATGGGAATACTTGGAAAACTTTACCGGACAGGCTATGATTCCTATGGGGAGGACGCTGCAGCTGTCTGAGGGAAGAGGAACCATCGCCCCGGCATTTGCCAACCGCTACTATGACATTATGGGCGAAGATATATGCATCATTCATTACGCGGTGGATGGCAGCAGGATTAAGAATTGGGTCCATGACAAGAATCATTTCCTTGACGCAGCCATGGAAAAGTTCCGGCATGCAGAAGCATATGTGGGAATGAGGGCGCCGATCGGACGGAGATTCGCCATATGGATACAGGGAGAAAGCGATGGAAAGTATGGGACAGACCCCATCTATTATTTAGAGCGCCTGAAAGAAATCGGATGGATACTGAAAAAGGAATGCAAGATAGAAGAGACCTTTGTAAGCCGGACAGGAAGATGGCTTCCGGATGAAGAGAATCTGGCCCGTTGCCGCCGCATCGGGGCAGCCCAGGAACTGGCATGCATGGAACACGACAATCTGATTCTTGTGAGCAAGATGGCATCTGCATTTTATGAACAAGGACTGCTTAAGGACGAGGTACATTACTGCATGGAGGCGCTGAATATGCTTGGCAGCGAGATTGCAGAAAATATAGGAATATACTATAATGAGAAAAGAAGGCCCGTGCTTTCTGAGACAGAGGATATGGAGCGGGCAAGAGAGGTTCTGAATATACTTAAAAAAGCAGAGGTATCGTTATGAAGAAATATGTAAGTATCGACATTGGGGGAACAGAGATCAAGTATGGACTCATCGATGAAAAGGGGCAGATTCTGACCCGGTCTAAGATGAAGACAGAGGCCTACAAAGGAGGACCCTCCATACTGGAAAAAGCGGTAAGAATCGTGGAGGCCTACCAGGCGTTGGAAGAAATCAGCGGAATATGTATTTCAACCGCAGGTATGGTAGATACTGAAAAAGGAGAGATTTTCTATGCTGCGCCGCTGATTCCCCAATATGCGGGGACAGGATTCAAGGATACGATGATCCAGAAGTTCAGCCTGCCATGCGAGGTTGAAAATGATGTGAACTGCGCAGGGCTTGCGGAATATATGTCAGGCGCGTCAAAAGGCACGAAAGCCTCGCTTATGCTGACCGTGGGTACAGGAATCGGCGGATGCATCATCATAGACGGGAAAGTCTACCATGGCTGCAGCAGCAGCGCCTGCGAGATCGGGTACATGCTCATGGACGGCAGTGATTTTCAGACGCTTGGCGCAGCAAGCATCCTGTCAAAGAAGGTGGCAGCATGGAAGAATGAGCCCGAAGAACAGTGGGATGGATACCGGATATTCGAAGCGGCAAAAGCAGGCGATGAGTTATGCTGTCGGGCGATTGACGAGATGGTGGACGTGCTGGGCAAAGGGATTGCGAATATCTGCTATGTGCTGAACCCGGAAGTGGTGGTGCTGGGTGGTGGAATCATGGCCCAGGAAGAGTATCTGGCAAAGAAGATTCGCGGCGCAGTGGACAAGTATCTGGTGGCAAGCATTGCGTCCCGCACAAGAATCGCGTTCGCGCAGCATAGGAATGACGCGGGCATGCTGGGAGCGTTCTATCATTTCAGAAGCCTTCATGCCAGGTAAAGGGGAGAACGAATGGAATACTATGTAAAATCCGTAGTACCGATTATAGAATCTAATTATGACAATTTTACGACTGTGGAAAAGAATATTGCCGACTACTTCATCCAAAACCACAAGAAGATGGACTTTTCGGCAAAGGCTGTGGCAGAAAGACTGTTCGTGTCTGAGGCATCTTTATCCAGATTTGCCAAGAAATGCGGCTACCGGGGCTACCGGGAGTTCGTATATCAGTATGAGGAGACCTTTGTAGAGAAGCAGGAGACGATCACCGGCAATACCAGGATGGTCCTGAATGCTTACCAGGAACTGCTGAATAAGACATACAGCCTGGTGGATGAAGCGCAGATTGCAAGAATCACGAAGTATCTGAATGAGGCAGAGAGAGTCTTCGTATGCGGAAAGGGAAGTTCCGGCCTGACGGCAAGCGAGATGGAGATCCGCTTCATGAGAATCGGCGTGGATATCGATTCGCTTCAGGACAGCGACCTGATCCGGATGCAGGCGGTATTCCAGGATAAGAAAAGCATGGTGTTCGGCATCAGTATCAGCGGCGAGAAAGAAGAAGTGCTGTATCTTTTGAGGGAAGCAAAAAAAAGAGGGGCAAGGACGGTGCTGATCACGGCGAAGAATAAGGATATCTTCGGTGAATTCTGCAGCGAGGTGGTGCTGTTACCCTCGCTTAAGCACTTGAACCATGGAAATCTGATCTCGCCCCAGTTTCCGATCCTGGTGATGCTGGATATTATCTATTCCTATTACGTGGAGCAGGATAAGTATCAGAAAGAGGTCCTTCATGACAATACATTGCGGGCACTCGAGGAAGGCAGGACAAAGCGCCGGGATATGTTTGAATAGACAACAGGAGGAAGAAATATGATTATAAAAAATGTAAAAGTATTTACAGAAGACAAGGCTTTTATAGATGGACAGATCGCCATCCAGGACGGCGTGTTTGTAACTGGCTGGCAGGAGACGGATGAAGTGATTGACGGGGAAGGATGCTATGCGATCCCGGGACTGATCGACATCCATTTCCACGGATGCAAAGGATATGATTTCTGCGATGGGACCAAAGAGGCCATTGAAGAGATTGCCAGATACGAGGCTTCTATCGGCGTAACCGCCATTTCGCCGGCAACCATGACGCTTCCGGTGGAGGAACTGGAACGAATCTTGTCTGTTGCCGCATCTTATAACAAAGAGAACAGAGAAGGCGCGGATCTGATAGGCATCAATATGGAAGGTCCGTTTATCAGCAAGGTAAAGAAAGGCGCACAAGATGAGAGACACATTATTCAGTGCAATGAAGAGATCTGCCAGAGATTTTTGGATGCCTCTGAAGGCCTGGTCAAATTTGTTGGAATCGCACCGGAAGATAATGCCGATGCTGTCAGATTTATAGAACAGATGAAAGACAAGGTGCGTATTTCCCTGGCGCATACCAATGCAGATTATGATACGGCGATGGCAGCCTTTGATGCAGGAGCGAGCCATGCAGTCCATCTGTATAATGCTATGCCGGCATTTACGCATAGGGCGCCGGGAGTCGTAGGCGCCGTGTCAGACAGCGGCCATGTGATGGCAGAACTGATCTGCGACGGCGTGCACATTCATCCATCGGTGGTTCGGGCAACCTTTAAGATGATGGGAGAAGACCGAATGATTCTCATCAGTGACAGCATGCGGGCGACCGGAATGCCGGATGGGCAGTATACGCTGGGCGGCCTGGATGTAAACGTGGTAGGCAACCGGGCAACTTTGGTATCTGATGGAGCCCTGGCAGGCTCTGCTACCAATCTGCTGGACTGCATGAGGACGGCAGTTAAGAAGATGGGATTGCCTCTGGAGACGGCAGTCGCATGTGCCACCATGAACCCAGCCAGAAGCCTGGGAGAGTATGACAAGTATGGCTCTATCGCACCTGGTAAGAAAGGGAATGTAGTGCTGCTTGATCAGGAACTGAATCTCAAAGCCGTAATTAAGGATGGCAAGAGAATATCATAGCAGTTTCTGGAAATCCTTCTGGATATTTTCATATTTGTCAAGGACAGGCTGGCAGACCAGGCGGGTGGAAGCCATAATCTCATCATAATCTTTTATAAGGATGTCTACAATGTTGCTGTCTATTTTTCCCAGATCCTTTTGCTCGGATACAATAGACAGAACCCGTTCCTTGGGGTAGGCATCCTTATAACTACGCGTACCGGTAAGGGCGCTAACGATATCCGCCACAGCCACGATGCGTTCGCCCACCGTCAGCTCGCTGGCCGTCAGGCCAAGCGGATAGCCGGAGCCGTCCAGTTTTTCATGGTGCCGGAGCGCGATGTTCTGGATGGTTTCATCTATCTCTCCTCCGAATATCTCCCCGGTGATATCTACATGTTTTCGCATGACATTCATTGCCTGGGGGCTCAGCCTGCCCGGGTATTCCAGGATTTCCACCGGAACCCCTACTTTTCCAACATCGTGAAGCAATGCGCCGCACACGATCTTATCCAGATAGTCGGAATCCAGATTCATCCTTCTTCCCAATTCATAACTGATATTCGTCGTGGTTATGGTGTGGGTGACCGTATGCCGGCTTCGAAAATCGATGATGTAGATCAGCATTTTCAAGTAGTCCGTAATCTGCTCCTGGGTAAGCGGGCTTCCCCAGGTAGTAAAGTCAAAGTTATTGCCTTGAGCATCTATACTCTGTAAAGCGTAGTAAAATCCTGGCTCCAGTACCAGATCCACAAGCCAGGATGCAAAACGCCTGTCCCGTCCCTCTCTAAGCTTTAGGGCGCAAGCCTCCCAAGTATTTGATCTCTTGGTCGTAAATACGTCGATTCTGTCAGCAATATGTACGATCTACGCATATCTCTTCGTTTCCTCATCTATTTCATTTATTCCAGCCAGTTCCTCCCACGGCGTGTGATGATATAACACGACAGGGGAAAGTTTTTCCAGAGGAGAGAAGTACTTTAGGAACAGATAGCCATACATAGAATGCTCCCACATATTCTGGGTCTCAAACAGAAGCATTTTGGAGATCTCCTCTGTCTTATATGCCCCGATATCATGGAGCACGGTTACAAGACAGAAGTCCCTTAGTTTATTAACGTCATTTTCTCCGGTCTTTTTCAAGATCTGTGCTGCGATATACGCAACCCGCAGTCCGTGATCCATTAGCCGGGGGTCTACGCAGTTGCAGGTTCTCCGGATAATCTCAAACAAGCTTTTGTTGTCAATGGGCTCTGTATACTGAAGCATAGATAGTGTCCTCCAAGATTTTTATAATTCATTCTATCATAATTAAGAAGTATAAAAAAGAGAATCTGCAGGAATTCTTATTGATGTGTCCTGATACAGGAGATATAATGGGAAGCATAGAAGAGAAAATAACCTGCTCTAAAGGTTAAAATAGATAAGGAGAAGCGAAAAGATGATTGCAAGAGGAGAAGGGGCCTGCCTGGTATGCGGCAAGCCAATCGTATATTATGAAAAGGCGCAGGAAATGGAGTGCGTGATGTGCCATAAGAGGTTTGAAAGCCATGCCAGCTGTGAGGATGGGCATTATATATGTGATGCCTGCCATGCCAAGAAGGGAATCCAGGTGATTATGGAAGGATGCGCCAAGAGCACATCCAGAAACCCTGTAGCCATTATGCAGGAATTGATGATGAATCCCTATATATACATGCATGGGCCGGAGCATCACGTGATGGTGGGAGCAGCCCTTCTTACGGCATACCGTAACAGCGGGGAAAAAATCGATCTGGATGCAGCCCTTCAGGAGATGAAGGCCAGGGGAAGCGAGTATCCCGGCGGAGCCTGCGGCCTGTGGGGATGCTGCGGAGCAGCGGTAAGCACGGGAATGTTCATGAGTATTATTACAAAGGCAACGCCGCTTACAGGACGGTCATGGAAACTGTCAAATCTTATGACTTCCAGGGCGCTTAAGTCTATCGCGGAACTTGGAGGCCCAAGATGCTGCAAGAGGGATTCCTTTACCGCTGCTATAGCCGCGGTAGAACTGGTAAAAGAGGAATTGGGAGTGGAGATGGAACTTCCGGAAAAGATTACCTGTGATTTTTCAAATGAAAACGAGCAGTGCCTGAAGAAGCACTGCCCATATCATAGAATATCATGTTAGCCCATTAGGAAGTCGAAGATATCCCATCCTTCGGAATTGGCACGCTTGTAAAGTTCAGTGTAGCCGCAGCGGGTGCATGAGATGGTCACGAACTTCTTGTTCTGGACATCGAATACCTTGGCAAAATTGCCTCCTGTAGCTTGAAACTGGTCGCTTTCATAGTGGTTGTTTCCGCACTTGGGACATACATATTGTTGTTTTTCCATCATTGTTTCTCCTTTTTATTAGTATACGGTTGAGCCAAAAGGCATCAGTGCCAGTTTGGCCAGTTTAAACTGCTGCAGACCAAAGGGGATGCCGATGATCGTGGCACAAAGAATCGCCCCGATGACAGCCGATTCCACAGCCAGCCAGAAACCGGAGACGATCAGCCAGATTATGTTTAGCAGAAACGAGCCTGCGCCTCCGCCATAGGTTACCTCTTTCCCAAAGGGGAAGAAGCTTAAGGCGGCGAATTTAAAACACTGCATCCCCACTGGAATGCCAACGATGGTGATGCACCACAGCAGGCCCGCAAATGCCCAGCTAAGGCCGCTTAAGCATCCGCCGAAGATAAACCATAAAATATTCCCCAGACATCCCATATAGAACTCCTCCTTTCTTGTATTCTGTGATAAAAGACAGCTGCTCTTGCCGTGGCAGAAGCAACTTATGATTCAGATAATAAAAAAAGACCATTATCATGACTTCCGCCACGATAAAAGTCTTGCACATCTCATTTGATACGGATACCTCTCGGTATCGGGTGACGCTTTCAAATACACATGTAAGTGTTAGGCTACTCCCTTTTATCTGCATGAGAAAAATATACTACGAACAAATCAAAATGTCAATAGGGGAACAGGAAAGATGAAGAAAATATTGTTTTTAGGAGACAGTATTACGGATGCCCACCATAATCTGGGCGTGGATGACAGAGGACTGGGCGACGGATATGTGCAGATGATTGCCCGGCAGCTTGAAGAATCCGGCGAAGAAGCGAGGGTGGAAAACCGGGGCCATGACGGTTTTACTGTCCAGGGATTGTGGAGAATGCTTGGAAGAGACTGCATTCTCAGGAAGCCGGATGTCGTCAGCATACTGATTGGCTGCAATGACGTAGGCATTATGATGAATACAGGAAAAAGCCTTAATGAGCAAGGGTTTGCCCGCTATTACCAAAATCTTCTGGAAGAGATCCTCACAGAGACAGAGGCGGACATAATCTGCATGGGTCCATTCATATTTCCCCATCCAGAGGAATACCGCAGGTGGATTCCCGGGATTCTCATGGCAGAGCAGATGGTGAAGGAAGCAGCGCTTGCCTACGGACTGCCCTTTATCCCTCTGCATGAAGAGATGCTTAAAGAAGCGGACAGAAAAGGGTACGACGCTTTGACGGAAGATGGCATCCACCTTACCCGGGAGGGCGCGAAGATAGTGGCGGGGAAATGGATGGAATGCTGGAGGAAACGAAGGCATGACAATATTAAGATATAATGCAGAAGCGTGCCTGGCATGTTCTTGAAAATTGTGTCGGATGCGTCTTGACAAAGAAGGACAAATAAGTTAGTATTTCAGACAAGCGAGTATATATTGTAAAAGGCTGTGAAAAGAAGAAGTAATAATCGTTACACCCATACAGAAAGCTGCCGGCAGATGAGAGGCGCATGAAGGAAGGGATTATGAATACATCTTGGAGCCGCGCACCAAAAAGCGTTCCCTTACAGAAATAGCAGGGGAGGGTTAAGTAGGCTGCGACGCAAGGCATACGTTACATGCATAAGCTGCGGCACGCGTAAGTTAGGGCACTTATAATTTGTTGCGCGCATGCTTAATGAGGCTGGCAATGCAAACTGCCGGTGAACGAAGGTGGTACCACGGATATATCCGTCCTTATCTAGTAAATGACTATTAGATAGGGACGTTTTTTTGTATTTGAACCAAGAATAATCAGAAGATTTCAGAGAGAAAAGGAGAGAAGAAACATGGGAATTTATGAAGAATTGCAGGCCAGAGGCTTAATCGCCCAGGTGACGGATGAAGATGAGATCAAAGAACTGGTGAACACGGGAAAGGCAACTTTCTATATCGGGTTCGATCCCACCGCGGATAGTCTGCATGTAGGACATTTTATGGCGCTGTGTCTGATGAAGCGTCTGCAGGAAGCAGGAAACAAGCCAATCGCATTGATCGGCGGAGGCACTGGCTACATTGGGGATCCATCCGGAAGATCGGATATGCGTTCCATGATGACGCCGGAGACCATCCAGCACAACTGCGACTGCTTTAAGAAGCAGATGAGCCGGTTCATCGACTTTTCCGAAGGGAAAGCCCTGATGGTCAATAATGCCGACTGGCTTCTGGACTTAAACTATATTGAACTGTTAAGAGAGATAGGGCCGCATTTTTCCGTTAACCGGATGCTGACAGCAGAGTGCTATAAGCAGAGAATGGAAAAGGGATTGAGCTTCCTTGAATTCAATTACATGATTATGCAGAGCTACGACTTCTACATGCTGTTCCAGAAATATGGATGTAATCTGCAGTTTGGCGGCGACGACCAGTGGAGCAACATGCTGGGCGGAACCGAGCTGATCCGCCGCAAACTTGGAAAGAATGCCTGCGCGATGACAATCACGCTGCTGTTGAATTCCGAAGGAAAGAAGATGGGCAAGACCCAGAGCGGAGCCGTGTGGCTGGATCCGAACAAGACCTCTCCGTTTGAGTTCTACCAGTACTGGAGGAACGTGGCAGATGCAGACGTCCTGAAATGCATCCGAATGCTGACATTCCTTCCGTTAGAAGAGATAGACAAGATGGATTCCTGGGAGGGTGCCCAGTTAAATACGGCAAAGGAGATCCTTGCCTTCGAACTTACGAAGCTGGTTCATGGAGAGGAAGAAGCCCAGAAGTCGCAGGAAGCGGCAAGAGCCTTGTTTAGCCAAGGAGCGGCAGCAGACATGCCTACCACCGAACTGAACGAAGAAGACCTGACGGATGGCAATATTGACATTCTGTCCATGCTGGTAAAGAGCGGCCTGGTTCCGTCAAAATCCGAAGCGCGCCGTGCCGTACAGCAGGGAGGCGTAGCCGTGGATGGCGAGAAAGTGGAAGACATCCATGCCACGTTTGCAGGAGAAGATATGGCAGGAGAGGGTATTGTCCTTAAGAAGGGGAAGAAGAACTTCCGTAGAATTGTGATGAAGTAAATATTTGCCATGCTGCGATTGTATAAAGATACCGCCCGTGTTCTCTTTTAGACATGGGCGGTATCCGTTTAGAAATGGATGAAATAAAAAAGAAGAGAAAGACGCTAAAAAACAAAATAAAATACATAGTATGCGATATAAATACTGCCAGTAAAATATTGCCAGTGAAAAAAATAGAAACAGATACTAAGATAAGAAGCGTTTGCAAAATAGAAAAAGTGGATGCATAATGAAGATAGAATAAAAAATCAGAATAACAGGAGGAGATCGCTATGGCATTTCAGGAAATATCACTTGACAGTCTGGAATTCAACCCGTTTCATAAAATTTCAAAGGAATGGATGCTCGTGACTGCCGGAGATGAGAAAAAGAGTAATACAATGACGGCCAGCTGGGGCGGGCTTGGAATAATGTGGGGCAAGAATATTGCTACCGTATACATCCGCCCGCAACGCTATACAAAGGAATTTGTAGATGCGAATGATCTGTTTACCGTATCGTTCTTACCGGAAAGTCAGAGAAAAGCATTGAATATATGCGGTTCCATATCAGGAAGAGAAGTAGAGGATAAGTGGGAGATGGCGGGGCTTCATCCTTTTTATGTAGATGGCACCACCGCCGTCAGGGAGGCCGATCTGGTATTCGTGTGCAAGAAGCAATATCACCAGGAAATGAAGCCGGAATTTTTTGATGTACCTGAGAACGATACGAAATGGTATCCGGACAAGGATTATCATGTTATGTATATGGCGGAGATCGTAAAAGTATTGAAAAAGGAATAATGAAGTAAGTTTTGGAAAAAGGGATCGCAAGGCTGATGCACATGGGTTGAGAGTCCATATGGCATCAGCCTTTGTTTGATTGATTTTTTTTATGCCCTCATGCCACGAAGTAGGGGCAAAGGAAGCCTTGATTTTAGCGGCTTTACGGGCGCGTTTCTGACTGGGCAAGGGAAATATACCTAACCTCTCAAAAATGCCGTCCTACCGCGTGACAAATCCACAGCAAAGGAGTGATGAAGTCATTGACGCTATCCGTACCGCCATATGGGAGCTTGCTATTCATCTTTTTCCGCGTTTGGAAAAAAGAACTGATCTACCGACACATCTAAAAAGGTGACAAGCTCATAAAAGATTTGTAGGCTTGGGTGCTGTCCGCTGTTCTCAATGGACGCGATATAGCGCGGCGTAATGTTCAGCCTGTCCGCTAACTGATTGCGTGATATGCCCTTTGCCTTTCTTGCTTCTTTTATGGCTTGCCCGAAAGCCTTAAAATCATACTTCGCTTTATCCTGCTTCATATTTTTCACCTTATTACATTTTCCGTTCATCTTTCTCTTTTGGATATGATTACACATAGCATGTGATTGACAGTAATAGAGCACATTGTTCATTGTTTCTTTATTGTATATATTCGGTTGACCGTATATAATTAAAAATAATGAGTATGAAAGGACGGTCAATGTATGGACTATATATCTGCCCCGGAAGCTACTGAAAATTGGGGAATCTCTGAACGGAGGGTACAGAAACTTTGCAAAGAAAACCGTATACCGGGAGTTGTCCGCTTTAGCCGGATCTGGCTGATACCAAAGGACGCGAAAAAACCTGAGGATGGACGTATGAAAGCAAAAAACAAACAGGAGGACAACCATGGAATTTAACGAAAAACTACAGCAGCTTAGGACTGGGAAAGGCTTGACACAGGAACAACTAGCGGAGCATTTATATGTATCACGAACAGCAATTTCAAAATGGGAAAGCGGCAAAGGCTACCCTAACATTGAGTCGCTCAAGTGTATTTCCAAATTTTTTTCTGTAACCATAGATGAACTGTTATCAAGTGATGAACTGATTACCCTTGCAGAAACCGAAAACCATTCTAATGTAAAAAGGATTTATAACATTATCAGCGGAATAATAGATGTATTGGCAGTTGCGCTTATCGTATTACCCATCTATGGAGAACCTCAAGGTAACTATTTTTACCATGTAAATCTTCTGTCAATTGCTCGGTTATCTAATATAGATATTGGAATACATTGGGCTATCTATTTACTTATAATTGGGCTAGGAATCGCCAGACTTGCTTTTATTTCTTTTGATAAAGAACGCTTGTGTAGCATTATCTCAAAAATTTCTGTCGCAATAGGGGCGGCAGCAATCTGTTTATTTGCAGCGGCAAGAGAACCATACGTAACTATACTGCTATTTTTGTTTTTTGCTGCTAAGATATTTTTATTGCTACAGCAAAGTAGGACAAAATAAAAATAGTCATAAATTCCTTAAAAACAGGCTCTGACACGGTAAGTGTCGGAACTTTTTTTATTGTGACGGTAGGTTTCTTGCACTTCGAGTTATGTGGATAGATAATCAAAGTGAACTTGCAAATAATTTATCACAACCAAAAGAAAGGAATGTATAGTATGCAAAAGAAATCAAAGAAATGTATCATCAAATCAGGAATTCTGTTTCTAATTTTTATGCTTTTTACTGTTATGATTAAGACCATTGATGTACAGCCCATCGGACCGGAACAGTCTATAATAGGACTTGCCACTCTTAATCAGTTTGTATTTAACCTTTTTGGAGTGAACCTACTTTGGTATAGCATTACTGACTGGCTGGGGGTTGTTGCCATAGTAATTGCTTTGGGGTTTGCAATCTTAGGACTAATCCAACTCATACGACGTAAAAGCATTTGGAAAGTTGATCCACGCATTTTATTGCTTGGTGCATTTTATTTTATCGTCATTTTATTTTATGTTTTCTTTGAATTTGTAATCATCAATTATCGACCGATAATTCTTTCTCAAAATTTAGAAGCATCTTTTCCATCCTCTCATACAATGATTGTAATTTGTATTATGGCTACAGCAATGCTACAGTTTCATTATTATTTACGCGACAAGAAAATTTGTCTATGGATAATAGATATGGTTTCTGTTTTGATTATTGTGGTAACGGTAGTAGGAAGACTTATATCGGGAGTTCATTGGTTTACTGACATCGTGGCAGGCATTTTACTCTCATCAGCATTAGTTGCTCTTTATTATTCCACCCTAAAATATATGGAGGAAAAGAAAATCTAAGAATAAATAATTCCATATACTGACGCACGACGGCAAAAGAAAAAAGCCGTCGTTTCTTTACTACAAACCCCCGGATTGGAGGGGGTGAGAACATGAACCCTGCTCGGCTTGAATGGCAGATCCGGTGCGAGTTTAATGCGTGCTGCAAGCGCACGTTACGCAATGAACTGATTGACGCATGCCGTGTTGCTGTACTTTTTTTCAACATGACTGAAGTTGAGATTGCGGAAGCAATGAAAAGTGCCATAAGGAAGCATTACAGTATATCATGGGACATTCTAGCATCAACATGACGTTGAACTATTATGCTCATGCCATTTCTGACAGTGCATTAGCGGAAATGGATCGGTTGATTGCGTAGCAGTAATTAGAGGTTTTACTACACTACTATATTAACCTTGTTGATGCAGCCAGAATAAAAGTTACAGGCGCGTTCGTAACAGATTTACAATTGATAATCGGCATGATAAAATATAGAAATCAAAAGGAAGCATTGATGAAGTATGTAAACCAGAACAGAGAGTATTTTAGCAGACTGGATCAAGAGACATTCCAGGCAGTACAGGCGTTCTTGAATTCGGGGTAAAGGCTGGAAATCAGGGGAATGATATTGGCATACCGTGATATGAAAATAGCGGCTCAGGAGATCGCCGTAAAATTGATGGATAAGTATGGCCTATCCCAGGAGGATGCGCTAAGGATGATTCGAGATTGTAAATAGCAAGTTGGAAATAGCGGATAATAAAAAATTGCCGGGCAGTCCTGCCCGGCATATTCTTTCTTAAAGTACAAGAAAAATGCTTAGGCATATTTGAAATTTTGTAATGATTTTTTATGAACTTGATAGAAAATACGATACTGCAGACGAAGTAATTAATAGATGCAAAATCTATCGCTTGCCTGCGCGGGAGAAATGACATGAAGATAACAGAGACTAATTTTGTAGAACAATTAAAAGAGCATAATGAAAAGGCGCTCTCTTACATGATACAACAGTATGGAGGCCTGCTTTCTTCCGTGGTCAACAGACATCTGCGCCTGATGAAAGAGTATCGGGAAGAGTGCCTGAATGACGTATTTTTAGGCATTTGGAAGAATATTGGATACTACGATGAGAAAAAGAGTAGTTTTGCCAATTGGGCTGCCGGCATTGCCAGATATAAAGCGGTTGACTATCTCAGAAAGTATTATAAGAATGCCAGTTATGAGAATATCGACGATCTGGACATTCCACAAGATGATAAAGGATTGGAAGAGATCGTAGAGCGTGAAATATCCGATGAATTGGAACAGATGCTAGGCTGTCTGGGAGAACAGGACAAGGAGATATTCCTGAAGTTATACATGGAAGAAAAGGATATGGAGCAGGTGAGCCAGGAGACAGGGCTATCAAAAAATGTAATCTATAACAGGATATCCAGAGGCAGGAGGAAGATACAGAAAGAATATCCCGGAGAGAAGGAGGCATAAAAATGAAGAATATATATGAATTGATGAATGAGATCAAGACGGATACAGAAGATTATCCGCAAGAAGTGTTATCTGAATTCGAGGCGAAAAAATGGAACAAGAAATTGTCGAAGGAACTGAAGCGGCCAAGAAGGAAAAAGTATGCATCCATCGCAGCATGCGCAGTTATCTGTATGGCACTGCTGGCGGCAGGGCCGTTCAGGGAACAGGTAAAAGCGGCTATGAATTCAACCATAGATTCCTTGAACGAATGGCTGGCTATGGATATTACAGATAGGGATATTTCGCCTTATACGAACGTCATCAATACAAGCGTAAAAGATGACAAAATTGATGTGAAGGTTGAAGCCGTGGTTGTAGATGATCGGGAACTTCTGATATCTACAATTCAGGATTTCTCTAAGAGAAAAGACATAAAAAAACATATGAAGCAGCTGGATGGCGATGTGGAACGGCTGGGAATATGGGGACTGGAATTTGACTCCTTTGATGAGATAAGAAAAGAATTAAAAGAAAGACCGGAGGAGGATCCGATTTATAACGAGATTCCGTTTCTTGGTACTATAGTCACTCTCGATGGGGAGCAGATAAAAGGAACGCAGATGATTAAGCCAAAGGATTATGAAAAGGGGAAGATGCGCGTCATATACAGGTATGATATTGACAGAAAAGAAGCATTTGACCTGTCAAAAGAACTGGAGATGAAGATAGAATTCCAGGATGTGAATCGTATCAGCGATGGAAAATGGGAATTTGCATTTAAGGCTGATGGCAGAGAACTGGCGGCCAATACGATGACGGTGGATCTGGACCAGAAGGTAGCGCTGCCCGATGGCAGCGAGATCCGGCTGACTTCTTATAAAAAGAATGAACTGGGAACCTATATTTACTATGAAGGCAAGACGCCGAAGAATTATTCGACACAGTTCAGAGGAACCAATGACAGAGAAGAAACGGTGTGGTTTATTGATTATGGGAATGGAAGGTTCCAGCTGGATCTATGGAACGAGATGAGGACGCAGGATATTGAGAGCCTGACTTTATCCGTATATAGTGCACAGAGAACTTCGAAAGACCAGAGCGTCAAGGAAAGCAGTTACAAGCCATATGGAGAGCCGTTCACAATTCCCGCAAAGTAGGCAGAAGAAATACCAATAGAAAAAGAGAACTGCGCCTGAATATCAAGCGCAGTTCCCGATTAAGACAGACAGTTATTCAAATTTGATATACTGTACGCTATAAGGCGGCAGATCGATCTGGCCATCTAGCTTTACCTCCAATTGGGCCACAAGTTCCTTGGCATTGCCGTTCAGATCCTGATGGCAGGCTGTATAAGGAGTATCTGCCGCATTGATAGCAACGATGATCCGCTCCGTATCAGAGCAGCGTTCGAATACCAGCTGGTGGTTCTGTATAATGATATTCTTATATGAGCCATTGCAGAGGGCATCGCTGTTCTGTCGGATGCGGATTAATTGTTTGATATACTCGGTAAGTTCATTCGGCATAGGGGTTTCGAAGCAGGGGCGCAGGGCATAGTCATTGTCCGGCGCCTTTTCCCCGGGCTGCCCCCATTCGCTGCCGTAATAGAGGCATGGGATGCCTGGCATCCCAAACAGCAGGCCATAGGCGAGTGGGATATGCTTATCGTTGGTCAGTATGCTGGCAAGCCGGGTTACATCATGGTTATCTACGAAAGTTACCAAATGCTTGCCCCGATAAATGCACCAGGGATCAGGGCCAAACTGCCGGTGCAGGGAATGGGCGATCTCGAAAAGATTCATAGAGTTAAAACTGGAATAAATCCCCTTGTAACACTCATAGTTTGTGCAGCTGTGAAGCATCCGTTCATTTACGATCAGATTATAGTCTCCAAATAATACTTCGCCGATCAATACGAACCCATCCTTTAATTCCTCCACATAGGAGCGCAGTCTTTGCATAAAGCCATGGTCCAGACTATAGGCCACGTCCAGGCGCAGCCCGTCGATGTCAAACGTATCCACCCAGTATTTAACACATTCCAGAAGATAGTCTGCGACGGCCGGATTCTGAAGGTTCAGTTTTACCAATTCAAAATGTCCTTCCCAGCCTTCATACCAGAACCCATCATTATAATTGCTGTTGCCGTCGAAATTGATATGGAACCAGTCTTTATACGGGGAATCCCACTTCTTTTCCTGTACGTCCTTAAATGCCCAGAATCCGCGGCCTACATGGTTGAATACGCCGTCCAGGACGATTTTTACTCCATGTGCGTGCAAGTCTTTGCATACACTGGCAAAATCATCATTTGTGCCAAGTCGGCAGTCGATTTTCTTAAAATCCCGGGTATCATACCCGTGGCTGTCGGATTCAAAGATCGGATTCAGCAAGATAGAGTCCACGCCCAGTTCCTGAAGATATCCTGACCAGTCTAGCAGCTTGCGGATGCGGGGAACACATTCCCCGTCATTCTGCGTAGGCGCTCCGCAGAATCCTATTGGATATATTTGATAAAATACGCTGTTATAAGCCCACATAGTTTAAACCTCTCTTTCCTCTAACGAAAATATATGACGGAGGCAGGATATGCCGCCAGTTCATATTATATCAAAAAGAGAAGGAATATACTATACCTGCCGGCATTTCGTTTGACAGCGCTTTTAAGGGCAGTATATAATAAAGGAAGAGATTCCCAGGGTATTAGAATGGGGAAAGAGAAATACATGCTTGGCGGAAGGAGCGGATTATGGCGGAAAAGATAATAGAGACAATGGATTATGGAAGCCTGGTGGATCTTTTCGTGAAATCTGGCCTGGAGATTCATCCAGACGATCCGGTACCAGATGGGCTGGTAACTTGCTTCAGGCTGGAAGATGAGATCACGGGGGAACGCTATGGAGCAGCAGGACTTTGCTTTGATGCAGAAGAATATATTCTAAGATGCGTGGCTGTGGAAGAGGCGCAAAGAGGAAGAGGATATGGAATACGCCTGGTTGACGCGGTCATGAAGAAGGCTGAAGAGATGGGGGCTGTAAGAATCTGGCTGACAGCAAAAGTGCCGGAATTCTATAAAAAGTTTGGCTTTCAGATCGTAAAAAGAGAAGATGCGCCATTTCAGGCAAAATGTATAGAGTGTCCACAATATCACAATGGCTGCGACTCCGAAGTAATGGTGTATGATTATTTGGAAAGAAAAAATGAACCGGGTTAAGATTCCCGGTTCATTTCGCGTTTCAAAAAGAATAAAAACCATATAAGAAGGAGCACGCCTTTAAATATGCTGGTGATTGTAATGCTCCACCAGATTCCGTTTAGGCCTAAAGCCGTTTGAGTGAGGACCAGCGCCAGAGGAATCCTTGAAGCGGTGAATAGGATGCTTACGATAGAAGGCGGAATCGTCCTTCCATACCCTGAGAAAGCGCCTGCGGTTGTAATCTCCACGCTCATGAATAACTGGGAAACGCCCAGTATGATCAGGTAGTCAATACCCAGCGGGATTACATCTGCTTCCCGGATAAAGATTCGGAAGATCGGCTCCGGACAAAGGATTAGCAGCAAAGTGCAGAGAACGCCCCAGATGAGGACGATACCCATGGCGGAGGAGTAGCCCTTCTTGATACGGGTCCGGTTTCCGGCACCATGGTTCTGAGCAATAAAGGAGTTTACAGCGGCGGCAAATCCATCCGATGTCATCCAGGAAATGGACTCTATCTGAGAGCCTACCTTCTGTACTGCTACGGCAGCATCTCCATAGCCTGCTACGAGCCGGGCAATAATCATGGAGATTGCCGTAAAAATCATACTCTGTATAGAGGTTGGAACGCCGATCTTTATAATCGAAGCCATCGCTTTTGAATCCGGCTTTTTACGGACATCTACCTTATGAAAGATCAGGTCATCCTTGGACGCGTAATACAAGAACATCATCGTTACGATAAACTGCGCGATCACGGTTGCCACAGCCGCACCGAGTACTTGCATGCGGGGGAACGGGCCGATGCCAAAGATCAGCATCGGATCCAATACGATGTTGACCGCAAGTCCGGCCGTCGTGGCAAGGAATGCAGCCCGGCTGTTCCCTATGGCGGTAAAAAGGCCGGTGAAGGTCTGGTTTAAAAATGAAAAGATGACAAATCCGCAGGTAACTTGAAGATAAACCTGGGCATCTGCAATTACTTTCGGGCTGTTCAGCCGAAAGAAGCCAATGAAGGGCGTTGAAAATATAACACAGGCAGCGCCATACAAGATTCCGAATAAGATGGCCAGCTGAAGGGCGTTCGAGGCATATCTTGATGCATCTTCCCTGCGTCCTGCTCCCAGTGCATGCCCGACATTGACCTGTCCGCCCATCTTGGATAAGGCAGCCAGTCCGTTGGACAGCCACATATACATGCCTGCGGCGCCCACTGCAGCAACCGCGTTGCTTCCAATCTGCCCAATCCAGATCATATCCGTCAGATTATAGGCCATCTGGATCAGCGAGGTTGCCATAATAGGAATGGCCAGCCTGGTCAGTGACGGCAGGACAGGCCCATTTAGTAAATCTACATTTTTCTGCATAATAATATCCCCCGAGAAAATACTTGAAAATCAAAGCGAAGATATTATAACATATAAAATCAAGGAAAGACAGGAAGATTCTGACAAAAACCACAGAAAAATTCCAGAAAAATGGTTGACACGCGTGGCACCGTATAATATAATAAGGCAGTATGACAAAAGGAGAAACAGCACGAAGCCAAAGCCCCGGAGTCTTGCTGATTTCGATATAATTATCATGAAAATGTTAATGATTCACAGGAGGTAAACCAATGAAGACTTATATGGCTAATCCAGATAAGATTGAAAGAAAATGGTATGTAGTTGACGCTACGGGATATACATTAGGACGCTTGGCATCAGAAGTAGCTAAGGTTTTAAGAGGTAAGAACAAGCCGGAATTTACTCCGCATGTCGACACAGGCGATTATGTAGTAGTAGTAAATGCTGAGAAGATTAAAGTAACAGGCAAGAAGATGAATCAGAAGATTTATTACAACCACTCTGACTATGTTGGCGGAATGAGAGAGACCACGCTGTCTGAGATGATGGATAAGAAGCCTGAGAAAGTAATCGAGCTTGCTGTAAAGGGAATGCTTCCAAAAGGACCTTTAGGAAGAGCAATGATTAAGAAACTTCACGTATATGCTGGACCAGAGCATGAGCAGCAGGCTCAGAAGCCAGTAGAACTGAAATTTTAAGGAGAGGTTGAAAGGAGGACATTACAGTGGCTAAAGCAAGATTCTACGGAACAGGAAGAAGAAAGAAATCTATCGCAAGAGTATATTTGGTACCAGGAACAGGTAACATCACAATAAATAAGAGAAATATTGATGAATATTTCGGACTTGAGACTTTAAAGGTTGTTGTTCGCCAGCCGTTGGTTGCAACAGAGACGAATGATAAGTTCGATGTGATCGTTAACGTTAAGGGCGGCGGATACACAGGACAGGCTGGAGCAATCCGTCACGGAATCTCAAGAGCGCTTCTTGAGGCAGACGCAGACTACAGGCCAGTGCTTAAGAAAGCAGGATTCCTGACTCGTGACCCACGTATGAAAGAGCGTAAGAAATACGGTCTCAAAGCTGCACGTCGTGCACCACAGTTCAGCAAGAGATAATCTGTTATTATTAATGTATATAAAACCCACAGACTTGATGTTTGTGGGTTTTTTTAATACGATAAATGTGGTTTGCCTTATTATATAAAATTTCTTACGGATATAAAGTAAACTATATATCATAATGATGAAAAAGATAAAATAGAAGAACAATGAATAGAATCAATCATATTATGCTTTCAAAAACTGTACAGGCTGTACTAAAGAAAGATTATTCAGTATATATTGATTTTGAAGATGGAAAGGGGCTATCGCACTCATTACTTAGAGCGACAGCCTCTCATTTTAATAAAAATTGTAAACCGTTGCAATGGAAGAGTTGACAATAAAAAGGTTATTGTTTATAGTTACTAAGAAGATTGCAAAGGAGGAAAAGTATATGACTTTAGTAGAAGAATTAAAAGAGATGGTTATGAGTAATGGAAGACTGTCAAGGGAAGAAGCCTGTGCTCTTTTCCGGGAACCATTAGAAGAACTTAGCCGTGCTGCAGACGAGATCAGGAGGCATTATTGCAAAGACGGGTTTGATATCTGTACGATCGTCAATGGAAAAAGCGGCAGGTGTTCTGAGAACTGCAAGTATTGCGCGCAATCCTCCTTCTATCATACAGAGGCAGTAGAATATCCTCTTATGGATGCCAAAGAGATCTTGGATAAGGCTATCGATAATGCCAGGCGCGGGGTGCTGCGCTATTCGATCGTGACATCGGGAAGGCGCCTTGGCGATAAGGAAATTGATCAGATGTGCAGGACTATCCGTAAAATTAAGGAAACAGTGGATATCGAGATCTGCGTTTCTTTTGGACTTCTCGACAAGGAACAGTTTGTAAGACTTCGGGATGCAGGCGTATCCCGGGTACATAACAATCTGGAGACGTCCAGAAAGAACTTCCCGCGTGTATGCACGACCCACACCTTTGACGATAAAGTGGCAGCCATCCGCGCTGCCCAGGATGCGGGGCTGAATGTGTGCAGTGGTGGCATTATGGGACTTGGCGAGACGGAAGAAGATCGAATTGATATGGCGTTTGCCCTGAAAGAGTTAGGAATTAAAAGCGTGCCGATCAACATGCTGAACCCGATTCCGGGAACGCCATATGAAAACGTCCCAAGGCTTAAGGAAGAAGAAATGAAAAGGATCGTCGCCATATACCGCTTTATCCTTCCGTCTGCTGCCATAAGGCTGGCAGGAGGAAGAGGGCTGCTTGCAGATAAAGGGGAAGGATGCTTTCGGTCGGGAGCCAATGCAGTCATATCGGGGGATATGCTGACCACCTCAGGGTATACCATTGAGTCGGATCTGGAGATGATCGGGAGATTAGGGTACAGGACAGCCCTCTGTAACGGGTAAGGCCTTTTTCCATTTTTCCATAGGCTAATAGCATAATCTGTGATAAAATAGAAAGCATATAATTGCTGCACAAGAATGTGACGATTGCGGCAAGGAAGAAAGGATGATGAGGATGGGGGAATTTGTAATCAGCTGCTGTTCAACAGCAGACCTTACAGAAGAGCATTTTAAAACACGTAAAATATCATACATCTGTTTCCATTATGAACTGGATGGGAAAGAATATGCCGATGATCTTGGGAAATCACTTCCCTTTGACCAGTTTTACCAGGCAATGATGAATGGCGCCCAGACCAAGACGTCGCAAGTAAACGCAGAAGAGTTTACGGAATATTTTGAGGGATTCCTGAAGGAGGGAAAAGATATCCTGCATGTATGCCTGTCATCAGGCATCTCTGGCGTAATCAATTCGGCCGTGATTGCAAAGGGAGACCTAGAGGAGCAGTATCCGGACAGGAAGATTTATATAGTGGACTCACTGGGAGCATCTGCGGGATATGGGCTTTTGATGGATCAGCTGGCAGATCTGCGTGATGAGGGGAAAAGTATTGAAGAAGTCTATCAATGGGCCTTGGATAACAGGCTGAAACTACACCACTGGTTCTTTTCTACAGACTTGACCTTCTATATCCGAGGAGGCCGCATATCCAAGACGGCGGGATTTATCGGTGGAGCATTGAATATCTGCCCGCTGCTTGATATGGACAAGGAAGGACATCTGGTTCCAAGATTTAAGATACGAACGAAGCGGAAGGTAATCAAGGCTATAGTAGACAAGATGGAAGAATATGCACAGGGCGGCCTTGAATATTCGGGCAAATGCTATATCTCCCACTCCTATTGCTATGAAGATGCCAAGGAAGTGGCCCGGCTTATTGAAGAGCGGTTTCCAAAGCTGAATGGAAAAGTTGAGATTAATAATGTAGGCACGACCATAGGAAGTCATACGGGTCCCGGAACCGTTGCGCTGTTTTTCTGGGGGAGCGACAGAAACTAGGAGGGTCGGGCTTGATTCTCCTGAAGAGGATTCCTTACCACTTACCGCTGGTTTCCATACCACTTGCTGAAATATTGTTTACTTTCCATCCCAGTTATGGTTAGATAACACCAGGGAGAGGGAAAGATGAAAATACGCATAGAAATCGAAGACAACTTAACAGAGGAAGAGATTATTATACGCAGCGGCAGCCTGAATGCGAAGGTTCAGATGATCCAGAAGGCTATTGCCGAGGCGGTGGACAAAGAGCAGAAGATGTCATTCTTTAAAGGGGACACGGAATATTATCTGCAGCTTGCCGAGATTCTGTTTTTTGAGACAGAAGATGGAGAAGTATATGCTCATACGAGGAAAGAGACCTATCAGGCTAAGTACCGCCTGTATGAACTGGAAGAGGCTCTTCCTGGATATTTTATGAGGGTGTCCAAGTCGACGATATTGAATACGAAGAGAATCTATGCGATTACAAGAACGCTGCCCTCATCCTGCACGGTAGAATTCCAGGGTACGCACAAGCAAGCGTATGTATCCAGGTATTACTACAAGCCGCTTAGGGATAGATTGGAAGAAAAGAGGTAAGGATATGAAGAAGGAACGGATATTTTGGGGATTATTTTTTATAGTTGCGGCAATTTTTCTGCTTGTAAGCCGGCTGGGGTTCCTGGGGGACATTGGCTTATGGAGTTTGCTGCTTACGGTATTCTTTGTCGCATGCCTGGTAAAAAGCATTGCCCATAAGAGTGTTAGCGGCGTGCTGTTCGCGGTGGCGTTCTTATGCATTGTATACGCAAAGCCTCTGGGGATCGAGGCGATTACGCCGTGGCCGGTGCTTGGGGCGGCTGCCTTAGGAAGTATAGGAATCAGTTTCTTATACCATCCCAGAAGGGATTACAGGAATTATGGATGCTGGGGACGCGGCAATCATTATTCAACGGAGACAGAAGAGACTGTGGATGGAAGCCAGATGGAGTTTAGTACTTCATTTGCAGGCAGTATCAAATATGTTAATTCCGATGATTTCCAGAGTGCGGACTTAAAATGTTCGTTTGGCTCGCTGAAGGTGTATTTTGACAATGCTATGATTCAGAATGGCGCGGCGAGGATATTCCTGGATGTTTCATTTGGCGGGGTCGAATTGTTTGTTCCCAAGGAATGGAACGTGGTGAATAATGTAAGCGCATCTTTTGGATCTGTGGACGAGAAGAATTCCAGCAGGAGTTCAGGAGTACCTGTAGTGACGCTGACGGGAAAGGTAAGTTTTGGAGGTATAGAAATAGTATATATTTAAGGAGCAATCAATAGCAGTTATACTTTTGAAATTAAGAAGACTCGGTTGCAAGAGGCAAGGAAAAAGGATTTCCTTGCTTCTTTTTTGGATGAAATAAGATTCCGATATACATTGCTATAAAATGTTCTTGACATTTCTAACTGTACATGATAAAGTTACAGTAATAAATGTAACATTTAAATATACAGTTTGAAAAGAGGTATGGAAATGAAAAAGTATCAGGATATTATCATTGGTTTTGGCAAAGGCGGAAAGACGCTTGCAACAGCACTAAAAAAGGCGGGACGGGAAGTCGCGCTGATTGAAAAATCCGATCAGATGTATGGAGGCACCTGTATTAATGTGGCCTGCATCCCATCAAAGTTTCTGGAGAATGAAGCACGCAGATCAAGCATGATAGGCGGAAGTTTTGAAGATAAGGCACGGCGCTATAAACAAGTGATCCAGGAAAAGAGAGAACTGGTAGGAAAGTTAAGAGATAAGAATTATAAAAAACTGGCAGAAGCGGCAGGAGTCGATGTTATAACAGGCACAGCATTTTTTACAGATCCAAATCATATCATGGTCGCCAATCAGGATGGAATGACAGAGGAATTGGAAGGAGATAACTTCTACATAAATACAGGCGCCAGGCCATTTATTCCTCCGATCAAAGGGATTCATGAAAGCAGCCATGTCTACATAAGCGAGACTCTTATGGAAGAAGAACGTCTTCCGAAGAACTTAGTGATTATTGGAGGAGGATATATTGGTGTTGAGTTTGCTTCCTACTACAGCAATTTTGGCTCTCAGGTGACTGTGATTCAGAATGGAAAAGATTTTATCCCAAGGGAGGATCAGGAAGTGGCCCAGGCCGTTCTGGATCTTCTGAAGAAAAAGGGCGTACGGATTATGGAAAGCACGGAGGTAGAGTCTGTCAGAGATATGGATGATGTGGCGCTTGTAAGCGTAAGCCAGAATGGCAGGCAGGAAATACTGCGGGCAGACGCAGTGCTCGTTGCCACCGGACGTCGGCCGAATATAGAAGGATTGAATCTTGATAAAGCAGGTGTGGATCTGACGGACAGGGGAGCAATCAAGACGGATGAAGGTCTGAGGACTACAGCGTCGCATATCTGGGCAATGGGAGATGTGGTCGGAGGCCTGCAGTTTACCTATATCTCTCTGGATGACTCCAGGATTGTGAAATCCCAAGTGCTGGGAGAGGGAGAACGCACGACCCAGAATAGAGGAGAAGTTCCCTATAGCATCTTTGTAGATCCACCGTTTTCCCGGGTAGGGCTTACAGAAAAGCAGGCGCTGGAAGCAGGATATACGATAAAGAAATCGGTACTTCCCGCACAGGCGATTCCCAAGGCTCTGGTGATTGGACGCCCCGAGGGCCTTCTGAAAGCGATTATTGACGAGGAGACAGGAAAGATTCTTGGCGCGCATTTATTCTGTGCAGAATCTCAGGAGATGATCAATATCATTAAGATGGTTATGGATGCGAACCTACCCTATACAGTGCTGCGGGATGGCATCTTTACCCATCCGACGATGAGCGAGGCGTTAAATGATCTGTTCGCGTTATAAGGTGAGAATATTTCAATATAAAGAAGTGTTAGAAATTTTCAGGAACCTTCCCGATGGAAGGTTCCTGTTTTGCTTTCCACGAGAGTTTTGCGGCTCGGTCCGTAATCTGGCATGCATGTAAATAACTGCTTTCTGCATGTTAATCTAATTCAATAATAATTTAATGATAATCATTAAATTATTATTGAATAAAATTAGAGTATATGGTATAATTCAGATAGGTTAAAAAGAAGAGGAAGGAGAGGATCAAATGTCAGAGGAAGAGATTCGGATGGATTGCGAAAAGACAGAAAAAAAGGAATTTTCAAGAGGATTTCGAATATTGCTGTACTTTGCTATAGCAAATACGGGATTTGCAGGACTTAGTGCAATATATTATATACCTTGGGCGCTGAGAAATCATGGATGGGAGATGGATGGGATGACATATTTTTGCTGGAACTGCATGTTCTATGTGATTATGCTGTTCTGCTTTATTATTTTAGTGAAAATTGCCGTTTCCAAGAGACCATTCTCTGGCGCGCTGGTAACGCTTTTTTACGGAGTAGGCCTGCTGTTTATCACCGGATCTGCCATATTTCCAAGTTTGCCGGGGTATACGCGGCCGCATATGCTCTCGGGGGTTGAAGGAGGATTTTATATCGATATGATTCCGTTTATGGCGGGTCTGGTATTAGTCCTCTTCGGAAGAATTCTGCGGTATGGATTCGAGTATCAAAAAGAGATGGATTCTATTCTGTAGAAAGCGGGGGTTGTGACATGGCAATTATACTAAGACTTGACCGGGTGATGGCGGACCGCAAGATGTCACTGAATGAATTATCAAAGGAAGTGGGAATATCCAATGTAAATCTTTCAAACCTAAAGACAGGAAAGGTAAAAGCAATTCGGTTTTCTACTTTGGAGTCTATCTGCGATGTGCTGGACTGCCAGCCGGGAGACATATTGGAGTATCGTCGGGAAACTTAAAATCAGGTGTGAGAATGTGCTTTGGCACATTCTTTTTTTGATAATATATTAAACTGATAATAAAAAATAATTAGATTATATCTTAATAAAATTAAGATTTATATTAAAATAATTAATTTAATAATTGACATTTTTAATCATATGGATTATATTAGTCTTATCAGAAGGGAAGTGGATGTATGAGAAAAGTAATCAGCCGGTGTCCTGTGTGTGGAGGAGAACTGAAAGTAACCCGTTTAAAATGCGAGGAATGCGAAACGGTGATTGAGAATGACTTTGTGCTGAGCAAGTTCGATTACTTGTCTGGAGAGGAACTTTATTTTACAGAGACCTTTATCCGGTGCAGGGGCAATATCAAGGAAGTTGAGAAAGAACTAAAGATATCCTATCCTACTGTTCGGGCGAAACTGGATGCCATAATCAAGAAACTGGGATATGAAGATGAGGCAAGGCAGGACGAAGAGATGATGAAGCGCGAGGCTGTGCTTAAGGCGCTTGAACAAGGGGAGATTACAGCGGAAGAAGCAATCAGGCAATTAAAATAAGAAATGAAAATAATCTATGAAAAAGGAGAAGAATTATGGATGAGAGACTCAGAATATTAAAAATGGTGGAAGATGGGACTATTACGGCAGAGCAGGCAGCCGAGCTTATGAAGGCAATGGGCGTGGAAGAAGAAAGCCAGGTTCCGGCAAAGTCCCAAGCCGGCTATGATAAGAAGATGTTCCGAATCATCGTAGACAGTGTGGATGGCGATAAAGTAAATGTCCAGTTTCCGGTGGGCGCTATCAAGAAGATCCTGAAAGTGACAGGCAAACTTCCCATTGCGGATAAAGATCTGCAGGGAGTGGATCTGGAGCAGATGATGGAGGCCATCTCGGAATGCCTGGATGAAGAGATCGAAGGCGATTTTGTCAACGTCAATGCGGCGGACGGTACTACTGTAAGAGTATATGTAGGGATATAAAGGAGCAGTCTATGAGAGTAATCGTGAGATCCAAAGATGCGAATTTCAGAATGCCTGTGCCAATCGGGCTAGCTTCTGTTGTTGTAAAGTTGATTCCCAAGGCTGTATTTGATAAGATGGGCGAAGATGTACCTAAGCCATATGACAGCCTTGTCTCAAAGGATATCATTTGCATGATCTTTGAAGAATGCATGGATGTGCTGAAAGAGAACAAAGGCTTGGAAATCATACATGTAGAAGCAGTAGATGGAACATTCGTTTCTATAACCCTATAAAAGCGCCGGATAAAAAATCAGAATTCCTTAATAAAATTCCATTCTTTATTTTAAGAATCCTTGGCTATAATTTTCTTAGATAAAGGAGGGTTGAGGATGCTGAATGTATTTACGCTTTATAGTCTGGCAAGCATGCTCCTTCCCTGCATGGTCTATCAGCTTATTGTGATAGTCAAGGCGCGCAGGAACGGGCAGAGATGCCAGGCTGTACATGTTATCTGGATCTATATTTTCCTGATATATATCTGGATGGTATTCCAGGTGACGGGGATCGGGCTTCTGGGAGATATACTAAGAACGGATACGGATCTTATTCTTGGGGGAGTGAATTTTGTTCCTTTTGATTCCATTGGGATTGGCTATATCTTAAACATTATTATGTGCATGCCATTGGGATTTTTGCTTCCATTAATCTGGGAAGATTGCAGGAAATTGGGGAAAACAGTGCTGATAGGAGCGGGATTTTCATTGCTGATTGAGATTACCCAACTCTTTAACTATCGTGCTACGGATATCGACGACCTGACAGCCAACACGCTTGGAGTTTTATTGGGATATTTCATATGGAAGATATTTGTGCGGCTGTTCGGTACCCGGCTGAAAGCGAAAGCCATAGGAAGGCAAGAGGCGATCATCTATATATTGCTGTCGGTGGCAGGAACCTTTTTGCTGTATAATCCTTATTTGTTGTTTTAGATACTTATACGTTTTTAAAGAAACTATATTCTGGCACTAAGCGGCGGAATGTAGTTTCTTTTTACGTCTTGACAAATCGATATATATTATATATAATTCAAAATGGTCTGTATTCGGACTAATTAAGCGCACTTGAATTGTGTAAGAAAATGTAACAAACTATAAAATTGTGAAACGAGGAGCATGAATGGAACATATATTGGAACACCAATTAAAAGAACTCTATTCCCTGTGGAATGGGATCAATGGATTATACACAAAATGGGCCCAAAAAAGGGGAATGTCATACTATTCCGTATTTGTCCTGTACGCAATCTACAATTCAGAAGGCAAATGCTGTCCCAAAAGGATATGCGACGAGTGGTCCATGCCAAAGCAGACCGTCAGCAGCATCTTAAAAAAATTTGAATCAGAGGGTTACATTTTCTTAGTTACAGATGAAGATGACAGGCGGAATAAGAAGATTATATTGACAGAGAAGGGGAATCGGTTTGCGGGAGGTCTGCTGGATGAACTATACCGTATCGAAAGTTCTGTCATCCAGAAGATAGGTCCGGCGGATATGGAGGAGATTCTCCGGGGAAACCGACTGTTTTATGAATATTTTCAGGAGGAAATAGATTAGGAATCATGAAGGTAGTAAGAAGAGAGTTTTGGAAAAACGTGCTGCCGTCTATGATTGCATTTGCATTTACAGGAGTATATGCGATCGTGGATGGTTTTTATGTGGGCAGAAATGTAGGAGATGCAGGACTGGCAGCCATCAATATGGCTTATCCGCTGGTGGCGCTGATTCAGGCAGCAGGATCGGGACTTGGAATGGCGGGGGCGATTCAGATCGCCATCAACAAAGGGAAGAAAGATAAGCAAGAAGAGCGTCGATACCTGGGGAACGCCATCATACTGCTGGCTGTAGCTGGAATCGTGCTTATGGCAGGGCTTAGCCTTGCCCATATAAGAATATTGGAGATGTTTGGCGCCACAGGAGAGATCCTGTCCTATGCCGGCATTTACATCAAGATTATTGCCGCAGGGGCTATGCTCCAGGTATTCAGTACAGGCATGGTCCCGCTGATCCGCAACTATGATGGGGCGATGACCGCTATGTGCGCTATGGTAGCCGGGTTTGTCACCAACATTATCTTTGACTGGTATTTCGTATCCATCAAAGGATATGGCATTGCCGGAGCAGCAGCGGCCACTTTGATAGGTCAGATGGTAACAGTCGTTCCATGCATGGTTTATCTGATAGTTAAAGTGCGCCTGATGCGCTATGCAATATTCAAGCCTGCAGCGAATACGATAAAATATCTCGCGCTGATAGCGATATCGCCCTTTGGCCTTACGCTGTCTCCGAATATTGTCATCATAATTATCAATAAAAGCGCGATTGCCTATGGCGGAGAACTGGCAGTGTCCTGCTATGCAGTAGTCAGCTATGTCATCTGCGTGGCCCAGCTTCTGATGCAGGGAATCGGAGATGGAGCCCAGCCGCTGATTGGCAGGTACTATGGCAGTTCGAACAAGGAAGAAATGCTGCATGTGCGCAGAATGGCATACCGATTTGGCGGGGGAGTGATGCTTGGATGCGTCATTCTTCTGTATCTGACCAGATTTAGGATGGCGGGGGTATTTGGCGTATCGGAATCCGTAGAGAAATTGTATGGAACGGTGATACTGTATTTTGCGGCAGGCTTGATCTTTGCCGCATTCTTAAGAGTTACTACCTCATATTTCTACGCCGTGGAACAGAACCTGGAAGCATATGTGCTCATCTATGGCGAGCCGCTGCTTCTTTCGCTCTGTATGGCATTCCTCTTCCCAAAGATCTGGGGCCTTGCCGGAGTATGGACAGCGCCGGCATTTACCCAATGCTGTCTGGCACTGGTGGGACTCATCCTGCTAAAAATGCTGGACAAACGAATGCTTGGGAAGGTAAAATGAGCACGTGAGCACGTAACAGAATTGAAAAGTGTTACGTGTTAAATTGAAAACTGCACGTAACAAAGTTGAAAAGTGTTACGTGTCAAACCTACACAACTGGTGTGTAAAATTGATCGGGAGGAGGATATCGTATGGGAGAGCAGTTAACGCAAAGCGACGTCAAGAAGATAAAGGAAGAGATTGAATACCGGAAGCTGGTGGTCCGCAAGAGGGAACTGGAAGCGGTAAAGGAGGCCCGGGCCCAGGGGGACTTGAGCGAGAATTTTGAATACAAGGCAGCGAAGCAGGATAAAAACCGCAACGAAAGCAGGATACGCTACCTGGAGCGGATGCTCAAGAACGCCAGAATCATCTCGGATGATTCTGGGGAAGATGAAGTGGGGATTAATAATACGGTAGAGGTATATTTCGAGGACGATGATGAGACAGAGACCTACCGTCTTGTCACCAGCGTGCGCGGCAATTCCCTTCAAGGCCTGATCAGTATAGAATCCCCACTGGGGAAGGCTATCAAAGGTCGAAAGGCGGGGGACCGCGTAAAGGTTAAGACCAATGGCGACAACGGCTATTACGTGGTGGTCAAGAAGATTGAGAAGACCACGGATGATTCCAATGACACCCTAAGAAAATACTAACTGGCGAAGGGCGCCAAGGAAGAACTAAAATGCGATTCCTCCGGAAATGCTGTACATCTCCGGCGCAATCCTGTGTGTGGAAATTTGTAGGCAACGATTGCGTTAACTGGCAGAGACGCCCAGCCCACGATGAGCATACAGAAACTATCATCTAAAAAATATTTTACTGATTGGCTATACAACAAATTGCGAAAGGTAAAATTGTGGAAAAAGGTTGCAAAGAAACTGGAAAGTAGTATAATTAACGTTGTATAAAACAGAACAACGGGGAGCTTGCAGATAGGAGCAGGCTGAGAGTAGGCTGATATTGCCTTGACCCATAAACCTGATTTGGATAATGCCAACGTAGGGACATAACGTATGTAATCAGACGGATATGCCGAAGGCGGCATATCCGTTTTTCATGCGCAAAAGGAGGAAACAGGAAATGCTGGGAAAGTGTTTGGACAATGTAAGAAAGACGATGCCGCTGGTACATAATATTACCAATTATGTGACGGTCAATGATGTCGCAAATGTGCTGCTTGCCTGCGGGGGAAGCCCGATCATGTCCGATGAGCCGGAGGATGTTCAGGATATTACTGCCATCTGCGGCGGATTGAATATTAATATCGGCACATTGAATAAAAGAACGATAGAAGGCATGTTCGTGGCTGGCCATAAGGCCAATGAATTGGGCCATATGGTGCTTCTTGACCCTGTGGGGGCAGGTGCCAGCGCGCTTCGCACCAATACGGCTGTAAGACTGATGGAGGAACTTCATCTGGACGTCATCCGAGGCAATATCTCGGAGATCAAGACGCTGGCTCTTGGAAGCGGTACCACCAAAGGCGTGGATGCCGATGTGGCGGATGCAGTGACAGAGGAAAATCTGGACGAAGCCGTTGCGTTTGCCAAGGAATTTGCGAAGACATCCGGATCCATCGCAGCAATTACGGGAGCCATCGATCTGGTCAGCGACGGACAGGAGTGCTATGTGATCCGCAATGGCCGTCCGGAGATGGGGAAGATTACCGGCACCGGCTGCCAGCTCTCGGGGCTGATGACTGCTTTTCTAGTGGCCAATCCCGACCAGAAGCTAAAGGCTGCGGCTGCCGCGGTCTGCGCAATGGGACTTGCAGGAGAGATCGGATGGAATTTAATGCAGGAAGGAGACGGCAATTCCACGTACCGGAACCGGATCATCGACGCGATATACCATATGGATATGGAGACTTTGGATAAAGGAGCAAAATATGAAGTGCGATAAGAAAGACCTATTATTATACGCTGTGACGGACAGGCATTGGCTGAACGGCAGGACGCTATACAGCCAGGTGGAGGAAGCGCTAAAAGGAGGCGCCACCTTCATCCAGTTAAGGGAGAAGGAACTGGATGAGGAGCATTTTCTGGAAGAAGCCAAAGAAATCAAAGAACTGTGCAGACGCTATCAAGTTCCGTTCGTCATCAATGACAATGTGGAGATTGCCCTGGCAGTAGATGCGGATGGCGTGCATGTTGGGCAGAGCGATATGGAAGCCGGGGATGTGCGGGCCAAACTGGGGCCGGACAAGATGATCGGCGTCTCCGCCCAGACGGTAGAGCAGGCGGTGATGGCAGAGCAAAATGGCGCCGATTATCTGGGAGTTGGCGCGGTGTTCCCGACCGGCTCGAAAGCAGATGCTCTGGAAGTTAGCCACGATACGCTGAAAGCCATCTGCAAGGCGGTAAAGATACCAGTCATAGCTATCGGCGGGATCAGCAAGGAGAATATTCTGGAACTCTCCGGCAGCGGGGTCTGCGGCATTGCCGTCATCAGCGCGATTTTTGCAAAGGATGATATAGAAGAAGCGGCCAGGGAATTAAGGGGCCTGACAGAGAAGATGGTAACCGCATGATAAGAGGCGCGATATTTGACGTAGACGGGACGCTTCTTGATTCCATGGCAATCTGGGAAGATGCGGGAGCCAGGTATCTGAAAGGGCTTGGCATCCAGGCTCAGGAAGATTTGGGGAAACTTTTATTTCCCATGAGCCTTCAGGAAGGGGCTGCCTACATGAAGGACAGGTATGACCTGAAACTTAGCGTAAGCCAGATTATCGAAGGAGTCGGGGATACGGTAAGAGACTACTACTTTTATGAGGCTCCTCTAAAGAACGGGGCAGCCAATTTTTTGGGGAAATTGTCAAGAAAAGATATTCCCATGGCGGTGGCAACATCCAGCGAGTTGGAGCATATTGAAGCGGCATTTAAAAGACTGAATGTGAATCAATATTTTCAGAAGATTTTTACCTGCTCCCAGGTGGGCGCAGGCAAGAGCAGACCGGATATCTACTTTGCGGCCGGCAGGTATCTGGGGACAGAGCCCCGGGAGACCTATGTGTTCGAAGATGTGCTTCATGCCATCGAGACGGCGGATAAAGCCGGCTTCAAGACGGTGGGCGTATACGATAGATTCAGCGAATTGAAGCAGGAGGAGATCCGAAAGCACTCGGATATTTATCTTGAGGACTTGACCGATTTTCAGACATTTTGGGAATATGCATCCAGGTGATGCTTAGACCGGCGGCAGATTGGGGGCACCACCTTCTGTCGCTTGATAAAATTAATGCAGGATTTTATGAGGAGGATATGTACAGATGAGAACAGCATTAACAATCGCTGGGAGCGATTCCAGCGGAGGCGCCGGCATCCAGGCAGATATCAAGACGATGATCGCAAATGGCGTATATGCCATGAGCGCGATCACAGCTTTAACTGCGCAGAATACTACCGGCGTGACAGGCATTATGGAGGTGACTCCAGATTTTTTAGCAGAACAGTTAGATGATATTTTTACGGATATCTACCCAGATGCGGTTAAGATAGGAATGGTATCGGCAAGCCCACTGATCCGCATCATCGCGGAAAAGTTAAAAGTTTACAAGGCAGACAAGATTGTCGTGGATCCGGTCATGGTTGCCACCAGCGGATCCAGGCTGATCAGTGACGAGGCGATTGAGACGTTGAAAGAGTGCCTGCTTCCGATGGCAAGCGTGCTGACGCCCAACATACCGGAGGCAGAAGTGCTGTCCGGCCTGGCAATTGAGACGCAGGAAGACATGGTGGCTGCGGCGGGAGCCATCAGCAGGACCTATTCCTGCGCGGTCCTTCTAAAAGGAGGCCATCAGATCAATGATGCCAATGACCTTCTGTACCGGGAAGATTCTTATAAATGGTTCAATGGCAGGCGCATAGATAACCCGAATACCCACGGCACGGGCTGCACGCTTTCAAGCGCCATCGCCTCGAATCTGGCGAAAGGATTTGACCTTGACGCCTCTGTAGAACGTGCCAAGGCGTATATATCCGGCGCGCTGAGCGCGATGCTTGACCTGGGACGGGGAAGCGGCCCGATGGATCACGGATTTGCCCTGACGGGAGAGTTTATCCAGGAGAAGGAAGAGAGAATTGCTCCTGATTCAAACAAAGGGGAGGCGTGCTAGGAAATGGAAGAAAAGCGTACCTCTATATTTGAAAATGGACTGATCTGGTTTGGCGCAGGGGTATCAATTGCGGAGATTCTTACGGGTACCTATCTTGCGCCGCTGGGATTTAAAAGAGGACTGGCGGCTATCGTCCTTGGCCATATCATTGGATGCGTCATGCTGTTTCTGGCGGGCGTGATTGGAGGCAAGGCCAGACGAAGCGCCATGGAGACCGTGAAGATGAGCTTCGGCCAGAAAGGAAGCCTTCTGTTCTCTGTTCTGAATGTATTGCAGCTGGTGGGCTGGACGGCCATCATGATCTACGATGGAGCGCTGGCGGCGAACGGCGTGGTCCGTACCGGCAGATGGGCATGGTGCCTGGTCATCGGCATTCTGATCATTCTCTGGATCATGATTGGGATCACCAATCTTGGGAAAGTCAATGCCTTTGCCATGACAGCGCTCTTTATTCTGACGCTGATTCTGTGCAAGGTGATCTTCTTTGACAGTGGTGCCATAGGCATGGCCGCCGATGACAGCATGACCTTCGGAGCGGCAGTGGAACTGTCTGTTGCCATGCCCCTATCCTGGCTTCCGCTGATCGGCGATTACACCAGGGAGGCCAGGGAGCCTGTAAAGGCGACGGCGGCAAGCGCTATCGTATATGGGCTTGTCAGCTGCTGGATGTACGTGATTGGAATGGGGGCCGCGATCTATACGGGAGAGTATGATATTGCTCAGATTATGCTGAAGGCGGGACTTGGCATTGCAGGCCTTCTGATCATCGTGTTCTCCACGGTCACCACAACCTTTCTGGATGCATATTCCGCCGGAATATCCAGCGAATCTATCATCGCCAGGTGGAACGGAAAGCATGTGGCTGTCATTGTGACGGTGATCGGAACGATTGCGGCTATCGTGTATCCGATGGACAATATCACGGACTTCCTGTATTTGATAGGCTCTGTGTTCGCGCCGATGATCGCCATCCAGATCGCGGACTTCTTCCTTTTGAAAAGGGACAGCAGCAAAGATCGGGCCAATATCCCCAACCTGCTGGTATGGGCTGTGGGATTTGCTATATACAGGATTCTGATGCACATAGATATGCCGGTAGGCAATACACTTCCGGATATGGTAATCACCATTCTTCTGTGCCTGATCGTAAGCAGGATTCTGAAGCAGAAAAAGTAGTTCCTGATTAAAAATAATAGTAGAAAATAGGCGGTTGCAACCAATAGTTGACAAATAGTTGGTAGATTGCAACCGCCTATTCTGTTATGCTTGTTACATGGAGGTGAGCAGGATGTCGCTAGGAAAAAATATCGCATCCAGGAGAAAGAGCCAGAATTTTTCGCAGGAAGACATTGCGACTCTGGTGGGCGTAAGCCGGCAGGCAGTCTCCAAGTGGGAGAAGGATCTGTCAAGCCCCAGCACGGAGAATATCATACGTCTGGCGGAGATTCTTCGGGTATCCGTTGAAGAACTGACGGGTGGCCGCCCGGCGGCAGCAGGCAGAGACAGAGAAGACAGGAGCGTGTACCGTGTATCAGACAGTAGATATCTGTGGCTTCTGATCAAAGACCGGTTATTCATCAGGCTGGCCAACCCGGTGCTGATATTCTTGTATCTGGAAACATGGCAGACCATGTACCAGTTAGCCTATATCGGAATGCTGAAAAGGAATCTTTTATGGCTGTCCATCTATTCTTTCGGAATATTGCTGTTTATCCTGGAAGGGGCAGCCGCTGTCTATATTGCGGCAAGACGCCGGGTGATCCTTGGCGGGGAATCCCTGGAACTGTCGGAAGAGGGTATCGTCGTGGTGGACATGTCCTACCGCAAGAAGGCGGACATCCACTGGCGGGAAGTAAAGCGGGTAAAGGAAAGCAGGCATTATTATTTCCTTATCCTGGAAGGGCGGCGTTTTCTGCCAATTCCCAGGCAGGATATGACAGAGGCCCAGGAGAGTCTGCTGAAAAAGCATGCCAGGCGCGTCCGGGGCATAAAGCTGCGCATCGTGATTGCAGCATTCTGGATATTCGTAACAGCATGCGGCACCTTTGCCGTAGGAAGGTGCATGGTGAATCTCAATGGAAAGCTTGCCTGGAAGATTCAGGAGGCAAAGACGGACAAAAAGGTAAGGCTTAAGGAAAAGAACTTTTACAAAACCGGGCTTTCAGGAATTATGGATAGGGTGCAAACGAAAGTAGAACTGATGCCTCACCTTATGACCGAGAATGTGGATATTATATTTAAGAAAGATGGAGAGATTGAAAGCATCTATGCCTTCATCTATGGATACGATATGGACTATAAGCTCAGGACTACGTATCTGGTATCCTACGAGCCGCAGACAGACAAGCGGATGCTGATACACACTCAAGACTGGACGGGAGTCGATAAGAGCGAGCAGAAAGAATACGATCCGGACAATGATATGGAGATACTCTTTCAAATGGCGGAGAATATTAATGTCCAGGATGTAGTAAGGCAGTGGGATGAAGAGCGTTACGGATTCTATTATAAAGGAATTGCATCCTGGGGATATCTGGGAGCGGCGGATGGCATCCGCTATATCGACCAGAAAGGAAAGGTTACGCTGCCTGCCGATTATTCAAGCGTGGAAGTGAAGGGGCCAAGCCTCTCCATCTACTGTCCAGATAAGAAGGAAGAACGGACGCCCATCCGATTTGTCTATGCACCGTCGGAAACCATGTAATACGTGCCAATCAGGAACAGAGGATACGACTAGGAAGAAGGAGAACGAGTAGAATGAGCAAGTACAGAAAAATGGCAGGAGTCATAGCCTTATGCGTCTGTGCCGCGGTGCTGTGCACGGGATGCAGGTATCAATTTTTTGAGCAGATTCCGGTAATTGGAAAACTGTTTAAAGATGGGCAGGATGTGAAGCCGGGCTACACGGATTCAGGACAGTATGACCTGCCGGCAGCCCTCAAAAAGGCAAAGCGTCCCGAGTCTTTTAACGAAAATGTTATTAACGAAATAAAAAAATTGACACCTTTGGAGGAGTCGGATGTCATTGTGACAGAAGACCGCTATGAGAGCAAAGATGTGCAGTCTATGGAGATTCCGAAGAACCCATACGAGGTTCTGGCTGCGGATCCGGATGACTATGCAGCCGCTGCTGCTACCATGCTGGAGCGGTATTTTGCCTCCTATCTCTATGAAGATACAGAAACTATTGACGAGCCGAATATTCCAAAGGAGAAGTATTACTCTTATATCGAGGTGCAATGGTCCAGGCCGCTGGCCGGAAGCAGGGAGGAATTTGCTGTTGCTGCCGCAGTCAAGATCCACGATGTAAATCCGGAGGATACCATATATACGGAATTTGGGGAAATCGGCAATGACAATGCCATACACTGCAACCTTACGGTATATGGCGAACAGGCTAAGGATTATACCTTTAATCTGAAAGGAATCGCGCAGACGGAGGATGTAATAAACGCTATTGAAGAAAAGTTCCAGCCTGTCCGGGCAGAGGCGACTCCTGTTTCGCCGGACCGGTATAAGATAGAGGGAGAGACTCTGTCCATTTCCTATGACAACGGAGTTACCTGGAAAAGCGTTCCTATCATGATGGATCAGTTGTTCGGGGAAGATCCTCAGACAGATCGGACCTCTCTTTTAAGCGGCAGTTATTATATTGCGCCAGATAAGACCTTTTTCGTCTACGGAGGACGGGAAAAAATGCCGGTCACCATGACCGTGTCGGAGGATGCCGGTGAGACATGGACCAACAAGGAAGTGCTGGATCACCCCGGCGTTAGACGTAGTTATGCAGGGATGAGCGGGGATGGCAGTTTTATCTATGCGCTGATGTGCGTGGATAAGACCATGGGGTCCGAAGCGACCGTACTCTCTGTCAGCAAGGACATGGGAAACACATGGACAGCCAAAAAGCCGATCGATGATTTTATGACGTTCCTAGTAAATGGCTTTACCTTCTTTGACAGCATGAATGGAATGGCGGCGGTCACGGACCATGAAATGCTGGACTTTAAGAGGACAAAAGACGGAGGGAATACCTGGGAGGAAGTACGTATGGATCCTCCGGCAGAGGGGTGGACCATGGTTTATGCCCCGCAGAAAGAAAATGATACATGGATATTCTACGTAGGGCAGGATGGATACGAAGAAATGGCGGGCGTATTATACAAGTATATCAGCACGGATATGGGAGAGACTTGGGAAAATACGGGAAGGGTAATATTGTAGAATAAGAATCGATGCTTGCCTTTCTGGAATTTCTATGCTATCCTATCCAAAGAAAACTAAGATGAAATGGAGATGAGAGGATGAGGACAGCTTCTTGCTAATGGAAACGTAACTGCATAGCAGGATGTACATGGGGATTGCATGCCCATTCGTTTTGCTGTGCACGGATAGCAGGAAAGTTGAACAAATCCATCTGCTGGGCAGGCAATTCATTCGTCTTTAAATAGAGAATATTTTGCGTACGTTATTACGTAGTGACCGACTTTGCGCATCCATGCTGCGGGATGCTAAAAGAACGTGCTGCCAAGGCTGCAGGGAAGGCTTTCCTGCAGTCTTTTTTTGATAAGTTTTAATAGTTGAATGGGGGCATGCATTATGGCATTGATAGATGTAGTAGATTTAAGCTTCGCCTATGAGGGAAGTTATGATAACGTATTTGAACATGTGTCGTTCCAGATAGACACGGACTGGAAATTAGGATTTGTTGGGCGTAACGGGCGCGGGAAGACGACATTTTTGAATCTGCTTTTGGGAAACTACGAATATCAGGGGAGGATATCTTCCAATATGGAATTTGCGTATTTTCCATATGAAGCAAAGGATAAAAGGCGTATGACGATCGAGATTTTAGAAGAGATCTGCCCCGGCTTTGAACAATGGCGGATTTACCGGGAACTGAATCTGCTGGAGGTGGCAGCAGAGGTCTTATTCCGCCCTTTTGAAACGCTAAGCCACGGCGAACGGACAAAAGTTATGCTGGCCGTGTTATTTGCAGGCGAGGATCGATTCCTTCTGATCGATGAGCCGACCAACCATCTGGATATGGAAGCAAGGGATAAGGTGGCCCGGTATTTGAACAGCAAGAAAGGATTTATCCTGGTATCCCATGACCGCAGGTTCCTGGATGCCTGCGTGGATCATATCCTTTCCATCAACAAGATGGATATTGAGGTGCAGAAGGGAACTTTTAGTTCCTGGTATGCCAATAAAGAGGCAAAAGACCAGCAGGAGATGGAACAAAATGAAAAATTGAAAAAAGAAGTCCGACGGTTAAGCCGGGCTGCCAGACGCTCCGGGGAATGGTCTGACAAAGTGGAGAATAGTAAAAAGGGCCAGCGGGTAGCAGGCCTCAGGCCGGATAGGGGGCATATCGGACATCAGGCTGCGAAGATGATGAAGCGCTCCAAGGTATTAGAAGGCCGTAGGCAGCAGGCGGTTGAGGAGAAGTCCCGGCTGCTTAAAAATATTGATACCGCTGAAGAACTCAGACTCTATCCCCTGGAATATCATACGGACCGGCTGGCAGAATTTAAGAATGTGTCAATCTCTTACGATGGACGAAACGTATGCGAAGGCGTGAACTTCGAAGTAAGACGCGGGGAAAGGATCTGTCTGAGAGGAAGAAATGGATGTGGAAAATCCAGCATCCTGAAGATGATTCTGGGAGAAAAGATTCCATACACCGGAGAAACGCAGGTCGGAACAGGAATAAAGATATCTTATGTTCCCCAGGATGCTTCATTCTTGCAGGGAAGCCTGGAAGATATGGCGCTGGAATATGATCTGGATGAAAGCCTGTTTAAGGCAATGCTGAGGAAGTTGGATCTGGAAAGGAGCCAGTTTGATAAGGATATCGGGCAGTACAGCGCTGGACAGAAGAAGAAGGTGCTGCTCGCAAGAAGCCTCTGCCAGAGAGCCCACCTGTACATCTGGGATGAGCCTCTTAACTACATTGACGTTCTCTCCAGAATACAGATCGAGCAGCTGCTGATGGCATATAAGCCTGCTATGATCTTCGTGGAGCACGATGCGGCATTCTGCGAGAAGGTGGCTACGAAGCAAGTACGGATAGGCAATCTTGGGGGCGAATAATTTTTAGGACATTTTGCTCAAACATGGATTGCGAACGTAAGTTCGGCGTGGTATGATACATGTATATGGAATTAGCAGCTCATACTATTAGCAAGTGCGGGAGGAATTAAGATGGAACAGATGTCCTTGTTTGACGACCGGCAGGCCAGCGCGCCGCTGGCAAGCCGATTAAGGCCCTCTTCTTTGGAAGACTTCGTGGGCCAGGAGCACCTTCTTGGGAAGGGAAGGATGTTAAGACAGCTGATCGAGCGAGACCAGATATCTTCCATGATATTCTGGGGGCCGCCCGGCGTAGGAAAGACGACGCTTGCCAGTATCATAGCCGGACGCACGAAGGCGGATTTTATCAATTTCAGCGCAGTCACCAGCGGAATCAAGGAGATCAAGGAGGTCATGAGGCAGGCGGAGGAAAGCCGCTGCATGGGGATTCGAACCGTACTATTCGTCGATGAGATTCACCGGTTCAATAAGGCCCAGCAGGATGCCTTCCTTCCATTTGTGGAAAAAGGGAGCATCGTCCTGATCGGCGCCACTACAGAGAATCCCTCCTTTGAAGTGAATGCGGCGCTTCTTTCCAGGTGCCGGGTATTCGTGCTGAAGGCTTTGGAAGAGACGGATTTGGTAAAATTATTGACCAATGCCCTGAATAGCCCGGCGGGCCTAAAAGACCAGAATGTCCGGATTACGCAGCAGCAGCTTAAGGCCATTGCGGCGTTTGCCAACGGGGATGCCAGAACGGCGCTGAATATTCTGGAGATGGCGGTGCTTAACGGCGAGATCACGGCAGATGGCATGACGGTTACCAATGAAGGACTGGAGCAGTGCATCAGCAAGAAGTCCCTTTTATATGATAAAAATGGTGAAGAACATTATAACTTGATTTCGGCGCTTCACAAGTCCATGCGTAACAGCGACCCGGATGCAGCCATCTACTGGATGTGCCGCATGCTGGAGGGAGGGGAGAATCCCCTGTATATCGCGAGAAGGCTGATCCGTTTTGCAAGCGAGGATATTGGAATGGCGGACAGCCATGCTCTTCAGGTGGCAGTTGCGGCCTATCAGGCGTGTCATTTTCTGGGAATGCCGGAGTGCGATGTGCACCTGACCCATGCAGTCACCTATCTGTCCATGGCGCCCAAGTCCAATGCCCTCTATATGGCGTGCGAGGCATGCAAGAAGGATGTGAAGAATCTGCGTGCCCAGCCGGTTCCGCTACAGATTCGCAATGCGCCTACCAGCCTGATGAAGGAACTGGACTATGGGAAAGGCTATGAATATGCCCACGATACAGAAGAGAAGCTTACGCATATGCAGTGCATGCCTGAAGGAATGGAAGACAGGAAATACTACCGGCCTACCACGCAGGGAGAAGAAGAAAGGGTAAAGGAACGGCTGGAAGCAATCGAGGCATGGCGCAGAAGTTAACATAGCGGGAAAGGCCCCGGCTAAAAAGACTAGGATGAAGAAGGATGGAAAGAAGATGAAAGAGGAAAAAAGCGCATTTGAGAGAATCTACGATATTATCCGGGAGATTCCCGAAGGAAAGGTGGCTTCCTATGGACAGGTAGCAGAACTTGCGGGAAACCGCCGGTGGGCACGGGTGGTAGGCTATGCCCTTCATGCTGTGCCAGAAGACAGCGAACTTCCCTGCCACCGGGTGGTAACTAAGGATGGTAATGTATCCTGCGCCTTTAGCGGGGGCATCTGCAACCGGCAGATGGAATTGCTGAAAAAAGAAGGGGTAGGATTTATAGACGATCATGTGGATATGCGACGCTTTCAATGGTCGAAGCGCCTATTCTGATGCTTGGGCTCGCAAGGCGGGGTCAGACCGATCCATCTTTCTAAAGATTAAGATTATTTGAATATCGTCCTGCATAGGGAATTTATAGAGAATATCATGCTATAATATTTCCCGAAAGGCAGGGCGATATTTTTATGGAAATAAAGAAAAAGATGCTGGCAGCGGATGATGAGCCGGGAATCATCCATCTGTTAAAGGATTATTTTGAAATGCAGGACTACCAGGTGATAGAGGCCGAAAATGGGATGGAAGTACTGGAGAAGATATCCCAGAACCCGGATATTATTCTTCTGGATGTGAATATGCCAGGATTGGATGGATTTGAAGTATGCGAGAGAATCCGCGCGCATGTCTCCTGCCCCATCCTTTTTTTGACGGCAAAGATAGAAGAGGCTGACAGGATCAAGGGCCTGATGCTGGGAGGCGATGACTATATATTGAAACCCTTCAGTATCGAAGAACTGGGAGCAAGAGTGGAAGCCCATCTGCGAAGGGAAGAACGAATTAAGCGCAAAAAGCCGGTGAAGATCTGTGGAGCGCTGGCAATACGCTATGAAGAACGCTGCGTATATATCGGGGAAGATTTGCTTGGGCTTACCAAGACAGAATATGGAATCCTGGAACTTCTGTCTCTCAATCCAGGACAGGTATTCAGCAAAGAGCAGCTCTATGAAAAAGTCCGGGGGTATGAAGGGGATGCAGATGCAGGCATCATAACAGAGCATATCCGAAGAATCAGGGCAAAGATCAGCCGTTACACAGATAAGGCATATATTGAGACGGTATGGGGAGTGGGATATCGATGGATTGGATAAATGAGAAATTTGAAAAACTGTTTTCCTGGGTGAGGAATCTTACTTTCCGCAGGGCAATGATCGCTTATATCCTATTGACATCCGTTATCGTATGGGCATTATCTTTTGTTACAATGCGTCTGTGCTGGCAGTGGGAGAACAGTCTGTGGAAACAATATGACAGTATCAATGACTTAGGCAATGTCATAGTTGAAAATGGCTTGATGTGGATGAATTCGATGTGGAGGCAGCAGGTAGATGGCAGGCTGATCGTATTGGATATGATCCGGGTGTGGTGTCCGTTCTTCTATTTCCTGACAGGAATCATTGTGGCGATCTGCCTTTTTTACCGAAGGCGGCTTCGGACGCCGCTTGGAATTCTGGAAGACTCCGCGGCTGCCATCAGAGGAAATGATCTGGACTTTCGGATCGCCTATGACAGCAGGGATGAGATGGGCAGGCTGTGCCAGTCATTTGAAGAGATGCGCCAGGAACTGGTATGCAATAAGGAAAACATGTGGAAACTGGTGGATCGGCAGAAAGAGTTGAATGCGGCGTTTGCCCATGATCTTCGAACGCCGCTAACGGTATTAAAAGGATATACGGATTTTTTGGCCAGATATATCCCGGAGGGCAAGGTAAGCCAGGAAAAGATGCAGGATACCCTGGAATTGATGTCGGATCATATTAAGAGGCTGGAACGCTACAGCTATACCATGAAAGAAGTCAGAGGAATCGACGAGGTACCGCTGCGGGCTGAGGATATGGCACTTGAGGGGATACAGAGCAAGATAGGAGAAGTGGTATTTGCCTTGAACCAGATCGGGGATATCTGGATCGATTATGCCAGATCTGATACGGAATGCGAGATATACGCGGATGACAGCCTGATCGTGGAAGTACTTGAGAATCTGCTTTCCAACGCTATTCGCTATGCCAGGACAAAGATCCAGGTAATGGATGACTATGATGCGGCCAGCAGCGAGCTGATCCTGGCAGTCAGAGATGATGGGCCGGGATTTGCCAAAGAACAGATGCGAAAGGCGCTCAGGCCTTATTATAAAGAGTATGAAGACGATGCAAAGGATGAACACTTCGGCATAGGGCTCCATATCTGCAGGCAGTTGTGCCGCAAGCACGGCGGAACGCTGGACATTGCCAACAGCGTGGAAGGCGGTGCCATCGCCACAGCATCCTTCTCCTGCAAAAAGGAATCAAGAGAATCTTAATATTTCGTAGGGAAAATATAGATATTTGTATTCTATGCTATAGATATCCGAATAGAAAGAGAGGAGAATCAGAATGGATATAAGTATCAAGATAGAAGGCCTGAATCAATATTATGGCAGAAAACAGGCGCTTAAGGATGTGAATCTTTATATCAAGACGGGCATGTTCGGACTGCTTGGAAGGAATGGGGCAGGAAAGACGACCCTTATGAAGGTCCTGGCCACGCTTCTTAAGAAGTCCGAGGGAAATGTATCAATATGTGGCATCCCGGTGGAGGATGCCAGGGAAATCAGACGGATCGTAGGGTATCTGCCCCAGGAATTCTCCATGTATCCGAATATGACGGTATATGAGGCGATGGATTATCTGGGCGTGCTTTCCGGCATGGATCAAAAAAGCAGAAAACAGAAGATTCCAAAACTTTTATATAAGGTAAATCTACAGGAAGACCAGAAGAAAAAAGTAAAAGCATTATCAGGGGGAATGAAGAGACGGCTGGGGATAGCCCAGGCTATCCTGCATGATCCCAAGATACTGATAGTGGATGAGCCTACGGCGGGACTGGACCCTGAGGAGCGTGTCAGGTTCCGCAATCTGCTGTGCGAGATCGCAAAGGATCGGATTGTGATTCTGTCTACGCACATCGTGGGGGATATCGAGGCTACCTGCGAGGACATCGCGGTGCTGGACGAGGGGAGCCTGATCTACCAGGGAACGGTGGCAGAGTTGACCAGTCTGGCAGAAGGAAAGGTATATATGGCGGAAATCAGCAGGAAAGAACTGGAAGCGTTAAAGGAAAAATACATGGTGACCAGCATGCTTACCCTGGGGAATAATGTGATGGCGCGTTTTATATCTGAAACCAGGCCCTTTGAGTCGGCGAAACCTTGCGAGGCAGGGGTGGAGGACGCCTATCTGTATCTGATGCATGGGAAGCGGGGTGGACGATAATGCTCTTTAAGCTTTTCATGAAAGAATGTTCCCAAACGGTAAAAAGCCTGACTTATTGGCTGATGGTGATCATCATGGTACTGTTTTTCGCCTCCCAGATGGGACAGATGGATATGGAGAAGGCGCCGGAAAAAGGCTTGGAGGATTATGGCGTCAAGCCGAGCAAGGATAAGAATATCATTATGAGCGCAACCTTGGGAATGCTTGCCGGCGAATACGCCGAAGGAAGATACACGACCTATCCCATCGGATTTGTCAAGTCAGTGACGCTTGGCAAGGAAGAAGAGGCGAAAGTAGGAGAGATATTGAAAGAAGCCACGGGGCTTGACAAAGAAGAGATAGAAGAGAAGATAGATGAATTCTATGAAAACAGCGGCGGCATCATTACCTCCGGGCCAGTGCTTGAGCCATTGGAAAGCCTCTCTTACGGGCGGTTTGAAGAGATCATGCAAGAAGTAGATGATATGCTGGGAGGCGGATCATCCTATGCTTTGGATTCGCTCGGAGATAACGGCTCTGAACCTAAGACCTATGAAGATGCGGTGAAAGAGTACGAAGAACTGGTACAAAAGGACGGCTATACCGGAGGCTATGCCCGCCTTTTCAGCGACTACATGGTGATCATTCTGGGAATTCTTCCAGTATTCCTGGCTGTTACCAGGGAACTGCGGGATCGAAGGGCGAATATGCAGGAGCTGATCTATGTCCGAAGGTCCTCTTCCATGATGATCATCGCAAGCAGGTACCTGTCTATGGTCGTGATGATATTGATTCCAGTCTTTGCGTTATCTATACAGCCTTTGGCAGGCTGCGTCACCTATGCAAAAACAGCCGGAATATCGGTGGATTACCTGGCATTTGCAAAGTATATCGCAGGATGGCTGCTGCCCACCGTCATGGTGGTGACGGCGCTTGGCATGCTCTTGACGGAACTGACGGATACTGCGCTTGCAGTGCTGGTACAGGGAGCCTGGTGGTTCGTCTCCATCTTTATGGGGGCGAAGACGATGAACGGAGGAAGGTATGGATGGAATCTGATTCCCAGGCATAATACGATTCTGAATTACAGCGGATACCAGGAGGGGTTCTCGCAGCTGCTGTCTAACAGAATCTTGTATGCATCGCTTGCGGTCATCGCCGTATCCGTGACAGCCTGGATCTATTCGCAGAAAAGGAAAGGGAGGATGAATATTCGTGGAAAGATATCTGCAAATCGGAAAAGTCAATCTAACGCATAATGTCCTGTGGCATTTGCTGGCCTGCGCCCTGCTTCTGTGCGCCTCCCCGCTAGTGCTGGGCATCAGCAATCTGGGAGAACGTGATACCGCAAAGGTACTGGAAATGTTCGTGGCGCTCATTGGCATCATAATGATCCCGTCGGTGTTTCTGCCGGAGCAGAACCGTGACATCCGGGAATTGATCCGTTCCAAGTATACAGGCTGTGGAATCGTATATGGCATCCGGCTAATGACAAGCGTGCTGATTCTTGCAGCGCTTCTGGGGATATACGTCTGGATCCTTGCCAGGGGAAATTGCAGTTTCCCGGTTGCCGGCTATTATTGCGGTACTTTGGCGGAAATGCTGTTCCTTGGCGGATTAGGGTTGTTCTTTTACGGACTTTCTGATAATCTTGTGATAGGATATATGATCCCGTTTTTCTACTATATCGTTGCGATAGGAAGCGGAGATAAATACTTGAGAATGTTCTATCCATTTTCCATGCAGAAAGGCAGTTATGACGAGAAATACTATCTGCTGGCCGGTGCCGTCATCATGATCGGCGCAGGAGTATGCCTGAGGTGCCGGAAGCGCTAGTGCCGGCGCATGGAGATAATGAGATAGAGCGGGACAATATAAGGATACCGGAATAACCGGCAGGAGGATGAGCAGATGGAACAGAAGACCGTGAATCTATATACCCGTCAGAATGATAAGACCCTGTATCAGCTGGAGCGAAATGGCAGGATTATCAATGAAAGGATCTATGTAGAACTGCATTTTGGAGATATCGCCCCCTTATTTATGGAAAGCTACGACTGGTTTACCAGGGAGGCGGCTAAGAAAGTGGCAAAGCCTGAGGATGTAAAGGCCCCGATCTGGTGCTCGATAAGCCCGGATAACTGCTTAAAGCCGATTCCGGATACCGTGGTCTATGTGCTGGAAGTGCCCCAGGATCAGATCATTTACTTTGATGATGTGAAGTGGGATTATGTACTGAACCGTATCTATCTTCCGAAGGATGACGAAGATGCCGCCGCTTATAAGCGGCACCTGAAAGAGATCGGGGTAGAGAATGGGTTTGAATTCTTTGAGGGCAGATACAAGGGCATGTTCCCGGAGGAAGTAGAGCGCATCCGCGCCAGCTGGAAGCGGGTCTTTGAGATCGACAACTGGACCATATTTAACGTCTGCGGCAATATCTGGGAGATTAAGAAGGAATGGGTAAAGCGTATCGTGCGGCCCGGGGAGAGCGTGGACTAGTCCACGCTAGATGGAACGCAGGTTTGGCGCGTATTTCCCGGTCCCATCCTTCTGGCGGACGCGCAGAGTACGAGGCAGCCTAAGAGAAGAGACTGCATTTGTAAAAGTAGTCAGCTGCGGGATGGAAAAAGCAGCGGTCATAAGCAGGCAGGACAGGATCAGCAGAAGAGAGCCGCTTAGCGTATCGATCCCCCTTAGCAGGTCCGTGCAGCCTTTCAGATAGGAGTAGGCCAGGCCATGGAACAGATAGATCGCCATGGTCCGGGTTCCGATATAGGAATAGAATGTCCGGCGGCCAGACATCAGCAATGCCACCGCCAGCGTCATGGCAAAGCCGATGCCATAGCAGATTACCCGGCAGATGACGCCTTCGATAATACTCTGATCCAGATAATCATAGTTATATCTTCCATAGAAGATTTTGGGAGAAAGATTCCTATGGAAAGGGTCAAAAGCCAGAAAGCATGCAAAGGCAGCAACGCCTGCGCATGCGATCATCCGGTTTTTCAGAGTGCGCATTCTTACAAGCAGGCTTCGGTCAAATGCCGACCCTGCCAGGAAGTAAGGGAAAAATACCAGGGTACGCGGAATGCTTAAGAAATTGTCCGGCATATCAAGGCATCCGGCCAGAAGTCCTGCGAGAATGGAAATGGCCATATAATGCGGAATCTTTCGGATATGCGGAGCCAGCAGCCGCCAGAAAAACAGCGCCTGGATATACCACAGGGAGAATTTGGGGTATAACAGGTACAGCCCGGTTGGCTTATGGATGATGAAGGTGTAAACAAGGTAATAGATGATTTCATATATAATATAAGGTATGGCAAGTTTCTGGAACAAGATGCCAAGCGAAAGCGCGCGTTTTGAAAAATAGCCGGATATGAAGATAAAGGCCGGCATATGGAAAGACACTACCAGCCATTTCAAAGCGTACAGGAACTCGTTATCCTTGTAGCTGAGTTCGATAAAGTGTCCGATTACTACCAGCGCGATCAGAAGCGCCTTATAATTATCAAATAGATAGTCCCGCTTTTTTGTATTTCCCGACGGCATAATTTCAACTCCTATGATCAAATTCTATTTTTAGCCTAATACATTCTACTCCTGGATTCTTATCAGGACAAGAAGTAAAATGTATAAAAAAATTAATGATATTTTCATGAATTTGTAACATTTTTATATTAATGGATAAAAGAGGGGAACTAGGTTTATAATACAGATATAAGGCACTCGTAGACGAAGCGGCAGATAGTCAAATTGCAGTTTCAGCCATATTCTGGAAGGTGATCGTATGGGAGATTTTATTGTTTTTATTACGCCGTTTATTATTGCCCTGAATGGCATCTTGCTGATCGCGACCGAAGTGATAGACTGGAAGAATAAGAAAAAGCGACGGGAAGGCGCTGGCGGGGAAGCAGATAAAAGGCAGGAAGAGTATGAAGAGATAAAAAGAAAATGGAGGGATGGCTCCTAAAGGCATAAAAAAACGGTTCCGATCAGGAACCGTTTTTTTATGCCCGATTCTATTCCGGAGTGGGAAGAATCAGAAGAGACAAGTTGGTCAGATCCGCATTGTCCTCCCCGGCGGAGATCAGGGAATTGAAATTCACCGGCACATTCACCGTAGTCTCTTCCCCATAAGTAGGCGCTGCGGCATATTTTTCCAAGGTTGCTACCAGGCCTGCCGATACCTCGTCAATCGAATAGTAAGTACCCTGCTGAAATTCATTCATTGCATCAATCAAGCTGTTATTTGGCACGACAGTGACATCCATAGTGTAGTTGAAGCCTCCGGCATCCTTTTTGGGAATCCCTGTGGAGTACTGGCACTGCTTCATAATATTCTTAAGGGCATCCTTATATCTCTGCACATAGGCCTCGCCTAACTCTGAAGGAGGATCGAACGTCTCCATCTCATACCAGGCAAGAGCCTCTTCCTCGGTGCGGCTGGTATGTTTGGCAAATTGAGTTACCTCTCCCTTAAAACTGGCATCCAGATAAGATTGCAAAAAGTTCTGGATGTCCAGGATCTCGCAGACTGCATTGTATGGCTCCATGCAGTCGTACAAAGCCTGGGAAAGAAATGCTTTCAGGCTGTCGTCGCTTATGGCGAAGGAATCCCCATCCTTCTTAACCTCCAAAGTCGAGATGACTTCGGCCTGGTACTTTGGCTTATCGGCAAGTATTTTCGCGTCTGCTTCAAGGAGGGCGGAGGTCTCCGCAGCCAGATCAGATGATTTTAAGGCGTTGGCCTTCTCGCTGTCAGAAGACTTTAAGGTCTCTCCCACATTGAGCGGGGTATAGGTGACGTCAACTTTATAGTTTCCGTCATCTCCTTTTTTGGCGGAGGCTACTTCAAACTCTATGGTCTTGAAGCATTCCTGCAGGAACTTCTGGTAGGGCTCCTTTAGTTCTTCCGGAAACTGGAGTACATACTCCTGATTACTTTTGGCGATTCCATCATCCAGAACGGCGGCGAAGCAATCCGCCTTTTCCTTTTTCATAGAAGTAATCTCCTCGCCGACGTATTTATCGGCGGAGTCCTTGCCGCATCCGGCCAGGCATAGCATGGACAGCAGGAAGGCGGCAGATAGGATGATTTTCTTTTTCATAACGCTAACCCTCATTCCTTTCTTATATAAAATTATGATAACTGTATTTATTGTAACATCAAGAAACAGACGCTTCAACAGGAGGTTCAAGAAGTTTCAAATACCACTGGAAAAACCTATGTATTTTATATATAATAAGATAACAGGTCAAAACCAATGAAAAAGGAGATGTATTCATGGAAAGGTTATCAATTGAGAAAGAACTGCAGGGAAATTCATATCCGGGACGCGGGATTATCATAGGCAGGAGCGCTGACGGGACCAAGGCCGTAACCGCTTATTTTATTATGGGAAGAAGCGTTAACAGCCGCAACCGAATCTTTGTGGAGGATGGGGAAGGCATCCGCACGCAGGCATTTGATCCGTCAAAACTGACTGATCCGAGCCTGATCATCTATGCGCCGGTGCGCGTGCTTGGCAATAAGACAATTGTAACAAATGGAGACCAGACGGATACCATCTATGAGGGAATGGACAAGCAGATGACATTTGAACAGTCCTTAAGAAGCAGGGAGTTTGAGCCGGACGGCCCCAACTATACGCCAAGGATTTCGGGAATCATGCATATCGAGAATGGCACATACAACTATGCGATGTCCATCTTAAAGAGCAATAATGGCAGTCCGGACAGCTGTAACCGCTATACGTTCGCTTATGAGAACCCGGCAGCAGGCGAAGGGCATTTTATCCATACATACAAGTGCGACGGCGACCCGCTGCCAAGTTTTGAGGGTGAGCCGAAACTGATCGCGGTTCCGGATGATATAGATGCATTTACAGATACATTGTGGAGCAGTCTGAATGAAGACAATAAGGTGTCTCTGTTCGTCCGCTACATTGATATCGCTTCTGGTACATGTGCGACCAGGATTGTAAATAAGAACCAGTAAGTCAAAAGGCAAGGATAATAAATACAAAGGAGCAAGAGAAGATGAAAGAATTAGAGTTGAAATATGGCTGCAATCCAAATCAGAAGCCATCCAGGATCTATATGGCAGGCGGCGGGGAACTTCCCATCCAGGTATTATGCGGAAGGCCGGGATATATTAACTTCCTGGACGCGTTTAATGGGTGGCAGCTGGTAAGCGAGCTTAAGAAAGCCACGGGACTTCCGGCAGCAACCTCCTTCAAGCATGTATCCCCGGCGGGTGCGGCCGTAGGACTGCCGCTTAGCGATACGCTGGCAAAGATCTACTGGGTGGATGATCTGGGAGAATTGTCCCCGCTTGCCTGTGCATATGCAAGAGCAAGGGGAGCAGACCGCATGTCTTCATTCGGAGATTTCATCTCCTTATCCGATGTGTGCGATGTGGACACGGCCAGGCTGATCAAGCGCGAGGTATCCGATGGCGTCATTGCGCCAGGATATGAGCCGAAGGCTCTCGAACTTCTGAAGCAGAAAAAGAATGGCAATTACAATGTCATCCAGATTGATCCGGATTATGTGCCGGAGCCGCTGGAGCACAAGGATGTGTTTGGCATTACGTTCGAGCAGGGGAGAAATGAACTGAAGATCGATGACGAATTCTTCTCCAATATCGTGACGGATAACAAGGAACTGACAGAGCAGGCTAAGATTGATCTTGCCATCTCTATGATCACATTAAAATACACCCAGTCCAATTCCGTATGCTTCGTAAAAGACGGACAGGCGATCGGCATCGGCGCAGGGCAGCAGTCCAGAATTCACTGCACGCGCCTGGCAGGTACCAAGGCTGACAACTGGTGGCTGAGACAGTCCCCACAGGTTATGAACCTTCCATTCGTGGATTCCATTCGCCGTGCTGACCGGGACAATGCGATTGATCTTTATATCGGTGACGATTATATGGATGTCCTGGCAGATGACGCATGGCCGGCAATCTTCAAAGAGAAGCCGGAAGTATTCTCTAGGGAAGCAAAGAGAGAATGGCTTGACAAGATGACGGATGTGGCCCTTGGCTCAGACGCATTCTTCCCATTTGGCGACAACATTGATCGCGCGCATAAGAGCGGCGTAAAGTATGTCGCGCAGCCGGGCGGCTCTGTGAGAGACGACAATGTGATCGCAACCTGTAATAAGTATGGAATGGTGATGTCCTTTACGGGAATCCGGCTGTTCCATCATTAGGGATTTGTAACTTCAAATGCAGTCAAAATAAGGAAACCGTGCCTATTCGGCAGGAAATCTGGATGATTTCCCGTCTCAGAGACACTTGGGGATTTTGCTTGTGGCAAAATCCCCATTCCTTATTTTGGCTGCATTTTCAGTAACAACTCCTACGGCTCATCCGACGGAAAAGAAAAGCCCCTGCCCCCTGCAGACGCCTGGCGTTCACTAAAGTTCAAAAAACTATCGCGGCGGGGAATCCTGGCGCATAAAAGGCCTTTACGGGGAAGGTGTACGTTAACGCCAGCAAACCTTATGACTTTGCCGGTAAATTGCGACAGCGAGGGAGGGGGAGGGCGAATTCTGCAGGGAAGCGGACAGGACGAAGAATCCGTCCCCTCCCCTCCCTCGCGTACGCCAATTTCACTACAAATCCCCCAAAATGTAGTATTCTTTAAACGTTTGTCCTTCTTTGTACATTCAATTTTCTGACAATTTCCCTTACAATAGTTTTTAAAGGAAGGTGATGCAGATGTCCATAGCAGAGATTCTGGTTATCTCCATCGGCCTATCCATTGATGTATTTGTGGCGGTGGCATATCTTGGGGCGGGCTTTTCTAAGATCCGTGCGAGAAATTTGGCCGGACTTAGCCTTTTATTTGGCGGGATGCAGCTTGGAGGCCTGATTATCGGCAATCTGGTCACTTTGCTTCCGGCAGTTCCGACAGACCACTCGAAGAAAGTGGCTGATGGCTGGGAAGGAATAACGGTACTAATCTTTGCAGGACTTGGAATCTATATGATATGCAAGGGCGTGAAAAGGGAACAGGTCCTGGAACGCCGGAAAGACGCGATCGAATGGAAGACGACGACGGCCCTGGCTCTGGTGACCAGCATAGATGCATTTATGGCAGGCGTAGGGATGGGATTTTTGGATACGGAGGTGATTGCCCAGGCGATCACACTATTTCCGGTGACAGTCCTGCAGGTTATTTTGGGCGTATATGCAGGGTACAGGCTTGGCCTGAAGCACAACAGGCATGCATACTGGATTGGAGGAGCAATGCTTCTTTTGGCCAGCGCGGACGTAGTAATCCACTATTATATATAGATTGAACGAAAGAAGAAGGAGGAAGCGTATTATGAGCACATTATCACACAAAGCGGCAAGAGGCGCGTATGGAACCGCGATCGACATGGTCTTAAGGCACATGAATAAGGACAGGGAAAAAGGAATGCTTCAACTGGTGGATCTGACAGAACGCTATATGGGCAGCCATTTTGACAGCAAGAATTATGAGGCAGCCAGGCGTATGATAAAGGATCCTGAGAGTAAATGGATGAAGTATATCAACCGTCTGCTGGACGAGGTAGATCCCTACGTCATCCGCCAGTCAGCCCTGAATCTTGGCTATGAAGCAGGACTTTATGGCACCAAGACCATACGGGAGATGAGAAAAAAGTATGACTGCAATATCCCATGGCTGATTCTGATGGACCCCACCAGCGCCTGCAACCTGCATTGCACCGGATGCTGGGCAGCAGAATATGGCAACAGGCTGAATCTCACATTCGATGAATTGGATGGGATCATTACCCAGGGCAAAGAACTGGGGATCTATTTCTATATGTATACCGGCGGAGAGCCGCTGGTACGTAAAGCCGATATTATAAAACTATGTGAGAAGCATAATGACTGTGCCTTCCACGCATTTACCAATGGGACGCTGGTAGACGAGGCGTTTTGCGAGGATATGAGAAGAGTGGGGAATCTTTCCTTGTCTATCAGCCTGGAAGGCTTTGAAGAAGTCAATGATTTTCGTAGAGGGAACGGGGTATTTGACAAGGTAATGCATGCCATGGATCTGCTAAAGCAGTCCGGACAGATATTCGGGACATCCATCTGCTATACGAGCAAGAATATTGATACGGTGACTTCGGATGAATTCCTGGATCTGATTATAGAAAAAGGCTGCCGGTTTACCTGGTATTTCCATTATATGCCGGTGGGAAACGATGCGGCGCCGGAACTTCTTCCAACGAAGGAGCAGAGAGAGTACATGTACCACAGGATACGGGAAATCCGGGCAATGGAAGGCGGCAAGCCAATCTATGCCATGGACTTCCAGAATGATGGAGAGTTTGTAGGCGGCTGCATTGCAGGCGGACGGAACTATTGCCATATCAATCCCAACGGCGATGTGGAGCCGTGCGTATTCATCCATTATTCCAGCGCGAATATCAGGGAAGTCTCTCTGCTGGATGCGCTCAGGCAGCCCTTGTTTATGGCATACAGGGATAATCAGCCATTCAACGGCAATCATTTGCGGCCATGCCCGATGCTTGAGAATCCCGAGATCCTGATGCGTATGGTAAAGGAGACAGGCGCAAAGTCTACGGACCTTAAGTCCCCTGAGACGGTGGAGCATCTGTGCGGCAAATGTCATGAGTATGCCGAAAACTGGAAGGAAACTGCCGAGAAGATATGGGAAGAGAATCCTCATCATAAGATGAATTATGAAAATTACAAGCAGAGCCATAAGTCGGCAAGCTGACCTTTCTTGTATCATAGGAAACTCCGTTCCCTATGATACAAAATCCTCCGCGAGAATGTGAAGAGCGCATTCTTTGCTCTGCTAGGAAAGAAGGAATCCCCTTGAAGAAAAATAACTGGTGGAAAATCATATTCATTGTAATAGTCCTCATCATCCTCTGTCTGTTATTTGGAGATTCCTTCTCTTCTATACAAAAGGAAATATCGGATACGACAGGGCAGACGTTGCTTGGAATCTGCCTTTGCGGCGTATTCTATAACCTTTCGGAGGGACTGGTATACGTCTGGCTTGCCAGAAGGCATCAGAATGATTTTCATTATAGGGACGGCATCGCCTGCTCGTACTATACTGCGTTTTACCGTACGGTTACCCTTGGAAGCGGGACGGCGGCAGCGACAGTATATTTTTTATTTAAGAAAGGGATTCAGGTGCCGGAAGGGGTTGCCATCTGTGCAGTCCAATATGTATTGCAGAGGATTGCGGTGGCTGTGTTTGGAGGGCTGGGCTTTTTCTTCTGCGGCGCCTATATGAACCGCTGGTTTGGGGAATACCGCATGGAACTGATTCTGGGCTATGGCCTGACTGCCGTCTTCTGTCTGATCCTGATACTGGCCTGCGTATCCGGACGGTTCCACCGTACGCTGGCATGGCTGGGAAGAAAAGCAGACAGAAAGCACAAATATGAAAATAAGATTATGCAGATGGAAGGCAAAGGCATGCTTCTAAGGCAGGAGACGGTGAACCTTATAAAAGACAGGAGGGATATAATCCTGGTAATGCTGATGGAACTGGCAAAACTGGGCTGCTGGTACGTGATTCCGTATATGATCCTGCACCCTGCGGGTTCGGGGATTTTTGAGACAGCCTGCGTCACTTCGCTAATATTGATGCTGGCGGGCATTATTCCCGCGCCTGGCGGGCTTGGCAGCACGGAAGGGGTGTTCATCCTGCTGTTTTCCAGGATCGCAGGAGGCGTCGAGGCGGCTTCCGCCATGCTGCTCTACCGGTTCGCGACCTATATGGTTCCTTGTGCGCTTGGCGGCATCTGTGTTATAATATTCCATAAATACTGGAAGGCAAATGGTGACAAAGGGTGATTGAATGGAACGTAGAAGCGAAAAGACAAAGGCTTTGCTGGGCGAGGAATTTAAAGAACTGGTGGTGGAAAAGTCTTTTGAAAAAATAACAATTAAGATGATTACGGATGCGGCAGGGGTCATCCGTCCGACTTTTTATAATTATTTTCAAGATAAATACGAGGTTATGGAATGGCTGTTATGGGAAGACGTCTTTCAAAGCGTGACGGAGCTTATTTCCATGGATATGGCGCTGGAAGCAATGAAGATGCTGTTTCGCAAGATTGGAGCGGATAAGGCGTATTATAGAAAGGTTTTTGAAGTAGAAGGACAGAATTCTTTTGAAGAGATGCTGTATCAGAGAATCTACGACGTGGCTCGGCAACTGATCGAAAAGCATCCTCTGAAAGTGGAAGAGGACGCGCCCATCATCAGCGAGGAGATATTCTTAAGATTCCAGTCTATCACTTTGGTCAATGGGATCAAATACTGGCTGCTGTATGAAACGGATGAGATATCCGCGGATACGGCGCTTAAGTTTTATGAATTTCTGATGTCCCATTCTCTGTTGGAGATTATCGATGATGATATATTAGGCAGGGTTATTAATTAGGATCATAATTTCTAATTAATGCCTTGTTTTTTTATGTCTCAAATGGTATGATAGTCGAGGTGTAAAAAGCCCTGAAACAATAGGAAAGAGAAGTGATAGCATGAATCAGTATGACGTGATTATTATAGGCGCGGGTCCCTCCGGGATTTTCTGCGCATATGAATTGATGAGACAAAAACCGGATCTGAAGGTTTTAATGATTGAAAAGGGTCGTTCGATTGAAAAGAGACAGTGCCCGAAGAGAAAGACCAAGACTTGCGTGGGCTGCCAGCCCTGCTCGATTACTACAGGATTTGCCGGAGCCGGAGCATTTTCGGATGGGAAATTATCCCTCTCCCCGGATGTGGGAGGAACGCTTCCGGAGATTCTGGGATATGAGAGGGCAACAGAACTGATCCACGAGGCAGACGACATCTATCTGAAGTTCGGAGCAGATCAGAAAGTCTATGGCATCGAGGATTATGAGGCCATCGAGAATATCCGCGCCAAGGCGATCCGCGCGAACCTGAAGCTGATTGAATGTCCAATCCGCCATCTTGGAACCGAGGAAGGATATAAGATCTATACCAGGCTGCAGGAGCATCTAAAATCCTGCGGCGTTGAGATCAGGTTCATGACCATGGTCAAGGATATTATCGTGGAAGATGGCGCTGCCACAGGAGTCGTGACGGATAAGGGCGAGGAATTCTATGCGCCGGAGATTGTGGCAGGAATCGGAAGAGAAGGCTCTGAGTGGTTCTCCCATATCTGCAAGGAGCATGAGATCGAGACGCGCAACGGCACGGTGGATGTAGGCGTACGCGTGGAAGTCCGGGATGAGATCATGAAGGAACTTAATGAGAAGCTTTACGAGGCGAAGCTGGTATATTATACGCCGACGTTTGATGATAAAGTCCGCGTGTTCTGCACCAACCCCTCAGGGGAAGTGGCAACGGAGTATTACGATGACGGCCTGGCGGTGGTAAATGGCCATGCATATAAATCCAAGGATATGAAGACGAATAATACCAATTTTGCGCTGCTGGTTTCCAAGAATTTTACGGAGCCGTTCAAATCACCCATTGAATACGGCAAGCAGATCGCGCAGCTTGGAAATATGCTGTGCGATGGCAAGATACTTCTGCAGCGCTACGGGGATTTCCGTCGGGGCAGGCGTACTACCGAGGAACGGCTGAACCGTAACAACATCGTACCGACGCTGAAAGACGCGGTTCCGGGAGATCTGTCGCTGGTATTCCCGCACCGGATCATGGTAGCCATCGATGAGATGATCCAGGCGCTTGACAAAGTGACCCCGGGCATCGCTTCCGATGAGACGCTTTTGTACGGCGTGGAAGTGAAGTTCTATTCCAATAAAGTGGTCGTGAATCAGGATTTTGAGACCAGCGTAAAAGGCCTTCGGGCAATGGGCGACGGCGCTTCCATCACCAGAGGGCTTCAACAGGCATCCGCCAATGGCATAAGTGTCGCAAGAAGCATATTAGCAAAGTAGAGACAGGTAAGAATATAAAAGGGGACGTAATGCTTTTGACAATGTTACGGCCCCTTTTGACGTTATTTTTTTACATTTGGGTTGTATATAAAGTAAAAAAAATATATAATAGTAAAGGTGTGAATGCTGATAGTGCAAAAAAATCGGTAAATATGGCAAATGATTTGAAGGAGAAGTATTGCTATGGGAAAATATTTTGGAACAGATGGATTCCGCGGGGAAGCCAATGAGGTATTGACGGTTGAACATGCATTCAAAGTGGGAAGGTTTCTTGGATGGTACTACGGCCAGGATCATAAGGCCAAGGTCGTGATCGGAAAGGATACCAGAAGAAGCAGCTACATGTTCGAGTATGCGCTGGTTGCGGGACTTACGGCATCCGGAGCAAATGCGTATCTGCTCCACGTTACGACGACGCCAAGCGTATCCTATGTGACAAGGACGGAGAATTTTGACTGTGGAATCATGATTTCTGCCAGCCACAATCCTTTCTATGATAATGGGATCAAGGTGATCAACGGAAAAGGACATAAGCTGGAGGCTGAAGTAGAAGAAAAGATAGAACGCTATATAGATGGCGAGATGGGCGAGCTGCCGCTTGCCAAGAAGGAGGAGATTGGCCGTACCGTAGACTATGCGGCAGGAAGAAACCGTTACATAGGCTACCTGATCTCCCTGGCTACCCGGTCATTTGAAGATAAGAAGGTGGGCCTGGACTGTTCCAATGGAAGCGCGTTTGCCATTGCAAAGAGCGTTTACGATGCATTGGGGGCAAAGACTTTTGTGATCAACTGCGAGCCGGATGGCACCAATATTAATACGAACTGCGGCTCCACCCATATCGAGGTGCTGAGGGAGTATGTAAAGGAGAATCATCTGGATGTGGGATTCGCCTTTGATGGAGACGCGGACCGCTGCATCGCGGTGGATGAGAACGGCAATGTGATAGACGGAGATTTGATCTTATATGTATGCGGCAAGTATATGAAGGAGAACGGACGTCTCAACGGAGATACCATTGTCACTACGATCATGTCCAACCTGGGGTTATACAAAGCCTGTGACAAGGTAGGCCTGAAATATGAGAAGACTGCGGTGGGCGATAAGTACGTCTATGAAAATATGGTTCAGAATAACTTCTCTCTTGGAGGGGAACAGTCTGGACATATCATTTTCAGCAAGCATGCAACCACGGGAGACGGCATCCTCACCTCCCTTATGATCATGGAAGTCATGCTGGAGAAGAAGTTAAGCCTCTCCAAGCTTGCCGAGGATGTGAAGATCTATCCGCAATTGCTTCAGAACGTGCGGGTGGCAGATAAGAAGACGGCACGGGAGAATCCAGAGGTCATGAAAGCAGTTGACGCAGTGGCAGAGGCACTGGGAGATGACGGACGCATCCTGGTAAGGGAGAGCGGAACCGAGCCGGTGATCCGGGTAATGGTAGAAGCGGCCACGGATGAACTTTGCGCCAAATATGTGGGCCAGGTCGTCGATGTGATCAAATCGCAAGGCCTTGTTGCTGAGTAGGATATGAAAGCATAAAAAGTGAACAAATAAGTGAACAAATAAGGGTTCCGCTCTAGATAGAGTGGAACCCTTTTCCTATGATCTCGCTGGTATTGGAGATAAGAAGGAACGCGTCCGGCGCATTTTCCTTAATAAAATTCCTGAGTTTGACGGCCTCGATCCGATTAAGCGCCGTAAAGATGATATATTTGTCCTCGCCGGAGAACGCGCCTTGGGCCAGGACAATGGTGGCGCTTCGATGCAAGTCATCCTTGATAAAGTCGCAGATCGGCTTGGGACTTGTGCACACTACGTTAAAATACTTGGATAGATTCAAACTTTCAATAAAGCCGTCAATCATAAAGGAGCGGACGGCTAGTCCCAGAAAAGAATAAAGCCCGGTCTCGATATCGAATACGAAGCAGCCTGCAAGGGTAATAATAAAGTCAGTGATCAAAAGCGCCTTTCCAATATCCGTGCTGGTATATTTTTTCATGATCATGGCAATGATATCCGTTCCCCCGCTGGACGCGCCGATATTAAAGAGCACGGCAGAGCCAAGGGAAGGAAGCGCGATGGCAAAAGCCAGTTCCAGCACCGGCTGATCGGTAAGCGGCTGGTTCAGTGGATACAGCCGTTCCAATACGGATAAGGTGACAGACAAAAGGATGCTGCAGTAGGCTGTCTTTTCCGCAAATTTCTTGCCAAGGACCACGAAGCCGATGGCAAGAAGCACCATGTTGGCAATGAACGTAAAGTCGCTGGCGGAGATTCGGCCTGTCTTCGCTACCAGGACCGCAAGTCCTGTGATTCCGCCAAACGTAAAGTTGTTGGCGAATTTAAAGAAGTAGATGCCTACTGCCATTATTATGGTACTGAAGGTTAATAAGAAGAAACTTTTTAATTTCGTTTTCATAATTCCCTCCTTTGTCTGCATTGTAAATCTGCCGTGTAGAAATGTCAACGGATTCATGCTATATTGGAAGAAGAATAATGTAAGCAAGGAGATGCGAAGAGATGAAAATATTTCAGCAGAAATCAAGAATTCAGAAGTTTGAAGATGTACGGCAATTTGTGGAAGAGTATCAGTTAGGAAAGGATGATTTCATTCTGGCGAGCAAAAGCATTTACGAACGGTATTTTGCGCCGCTTTCGCTGGAGGCGCATGTAGTATACAAAAGCCAGTATGGAAAAGGCGAACCCACGGATGCCATGGTAGACGGGCTGATGGAAGATTTCGCGAAGACACAGTGTAAGAGGATTGTAGCCATCGGAGGCGGCGCGGTCATCGATATGGCAAAGATCCTGGTGCTTGAGGGGACATATAAGACGGAAGATATTTTTCTTAGGAAAGTGCCGCTTAAGAAGGCGCGCCCGCTGATCGCGGTTCCAACTACCTGCGGCGCTGGATCAGAGGTATCCAATGTATCCATTGCAGAACTGACGAATCTACATACCAAGCTTGGGCTGGCAGTGGATGAGATCTATGCGGATGAGGCAGTGCTGATCCCGGAACTTTTGCGGGAACTTCCATACTCGTTCTTTGCCACAAGCGCGATTGACGCTTTCATCCATGCGATAGAGTCTTACGTTTCTCCGAAGGCGAATCTGTATACGGAGATGTTCAGCATGAAGGCCATGGAGATGATCGTGGGAGGCTTTCGCAAGATGGCCGAACACGGGAAGGAATACCGCATGGAACTGCTGGATGATTTCCTGACGGCCAGCAACCTGGCGGGAATCGCATTTGGGAATGCGGGTACTGGCGCGGTCCACGCTATGTCCTATCCGCTGAGCGGCGTCTACCATGTGACGCATGGGGAGGCCAATTATCAGTTCCTGGTGGCCGTGTTCGAGACCTATCAGCAGTTGAATCCGGATGGGAAGATCAGGCAGTTAAACCATTTCCTTGGAGGCCTGCTTGGCTGCGATGAGAGCCTGGCATACCAGGAACTGGAAAAATTATTGAATGTGATCATCGCCCGCAGGCAGCTCCGTGAATATGGAATGAAAGAAGGAGAGATAGAAGAATTCGCGAAAAGCGTGGAAAAGAGCCAGACCAGGCTTCTGAACCAGAGTTATGTCAAGTTTTCCTGGCAGCAGATGGCAGAAATATACAGAAGGCTATATTAGTCCATTATTGCATTAGAAAAACATTAATTACACATAATATCCTCCACGAAGGAGGAGATAAGCGATGTATAAGTATTTACCGATTACGGATGTATACGCAAGAGAAATCTTAGATTCCCGTGGGAATCCGACTATAGAAGTGGAAGTGCTGGCAGGGGACGAATACCTAGGGAGGGCCAGCGTGCCGTCCGGCGCCTCTACCGGACAGTATGAGGCAGTAGAACTCAGGGATAAGGAAGAGCGGTATGGCGGCCTTGGAGTGGAGAGGGCGGTAGACCATGTGAATGCCAAGATCGCACCGGCAGTGATTGGCGTGAACGTATTTGAACAGCCGGCCCTTGACGCCATCCTGCTGCAGCTGGATGGTACCCAGAATAAGTCTCATCTCGGTGCCAATGCCATGCTGGGAGTGTCCATGGCAGCGGCCAGGGCGGCAGCAGGCGCGCTGCATATGCCGCTGTATGCTTATCTGGGCGGTACCAATGCCAAGAAGATGCCGGTGCCAATGATGAACATCATGAATGGCGGCAAGCATGCGGATAATACCATTGATATCCAGGAATTCATGATCATGCCCACTGGCGCCTGCTGCTTCAAGGAAGGCCTTAGAATGTGCGCAGAGATATACCACGTGTTGAAGAAACTCTTAAAAGACCAGGGATACGGCACGGCGGTGGGAGATGAGGGCGGATTCGCGCCGAATCTTCCGGATGCCAAGGAAGCCCTGCGATTCATCACGGAAGCCATCACAAAGGCCGGATATAAGCCGGGAGAAGACATCGTCATTGCGCTGGACGTAGCAGCCACGGAATTATACGATAAGAGTTTCAAGAAATACGTGTTTGAAGGCGAAGGCAGGATGCACGGCCATAAAGTTATCCGATCAGTGGAAGAACTGATCGATTATTATGAAGAACTTGCGGAAGAATTCCCGATTGCCTCCATCGAAGATCCTTTGGATGAAGAGGACTGGGAAGGATGGGAACTACTGACCACCAGGATGGGCTTGGATACGCAGCTGGTGGGGGATGACCTGTTTGTCACCAACACCAGAAGGCTTAAGAAGGGAATTGAACGGGAAGTGGCCAATGCCATCCTGATCAAGGTCAATCAGATTGGAACGCTCACAGAAGCTTTCGATGCGATTGAGATGGCTCAGAAGGCAGGCTACAAAACGATCATATCCCACCGTTCCGGCGAGACCGCTGATCCTATCATAGCGGATATCGCGGTCGCGTTTAATGCCGGACAGATCAAGACCGGGGCTCCGTGCCGTTCGGAGCGGGTGTCCAAATACAACCAGCTGCTCAGGATTGAAGAGCGTCTGGGAGATATCGCAGTATATGAAGATCCTTTTGGAACTTTGGATGCGCTGTAAGATTTTCAGCTTTCTTTAGAAATCTAAAGAAATATTTTGTTTATCATAAAGAGAATCTTAAGATTTAAGGCGTAAGATGAGAACCAGGAGGTGGTAATATGCATACGATTTCGGTTATCATACCATGTTTTAATGAAGAAGAGGCGCTGCCGGTCTATTATGAAGCCATGACCAAGGTTATGGAGCAGATGGATATGGCAGAATTCGAATTGCTATTTGTAGATGACGGTTCTACCGACCGCACGCTTGGAATATTAAAGAGTTTGAATGAAAGGGATGAACGGTGCAGGTATCTGTCCTTTTCCAGAAATTTTGGAAAAGAGGCGGCTATCTATGCCGGCCTTGGCAATGCGAAGGGGGACTATGTGGCCATCATGGATGTGGACTTGCAGGACCCTCCGTCGCTGCTGCCCAAGATGTACGGGATTCTGGAAAATGAAGAATATGACAGTGTGGCAACGAAGCGTTCCACTCGGACAGGAGAGCCAAAGATCCGGTCTTTCCTGTCCGAAAGTTTTTATAAGTTTATCAACCGGATCTCCAAGACGGAGATTGTAAATGGCGCGCGGGATTATCGGCTGATGAAGCGCAAGATGGTGGATGCGGTGTTGGAAATGAGCGAGTACAACCGTTTTTCGAAAGGCATCTTCCAATGGGTAGGATTTCGTACCAAGTGGCTGGAATATGAGAATGTCGAACGGGCGGCAGGGGAGACTAAATGGTCCGTGCGCAAGCTGTTCCTGTATTCGCTGGAAGGAATTACCGGGTTCTCGGTGGCGCCGCTCTCCCTGGCCTCGATCGCGGGAGTGCTGTTCTGCCTGATATCATTTTTGATGATCGTAGTAATAGTTGTCCGGACGCTGATCTGGGGAGACCCTGTATCAGGCTGGCCGTCCTTGGTGTGCATTATTTTTATGGTAGGCGGCATCCAGTTATTCTGCACAGGCATCGTAGGGCAGTATCTGTCCAAGACGTATCTGGAGACGAAGCGCCGCCCTATATTCATTTTAAAGGATTCCAGCGATGACAAGGATGGAGGGGAGTTATGATCCGCTCCAGGCTGAAATGGTACGTGCTGTTCGCGGGAATCTCGCTGCTTCTGTGCTGGCTGTTTGTAGGGCAGTATGGGATATTCGGCTCGAAAGTAGACTGGATCAGCCAGCACAGCGTAATACCGGACTATTTCCGCCAGCAGTTTTATGAGACCGGCAGTCTATTTCCGGAATTTGCCATGAACCTTGGCGGAGGCCAGAACATATACAATTTTGCGTATTATGGGCTGTACAATCCTGTAATACTTCTATCTTATGCGCTTCCCTTTGTGAAGATGGGCGATTATGTGATGGCAGCCAGCATTATCAGCCTGATGGCGGCAGTCTGCCTTCTCTATGAATGGCTGGATAAAAGAGGATTTCAAAAAAGCGTCTGTGTTACGGTATCGATGTTGTATCTGCTTGCTTCCCCTATGATATTTCATTCTTACAGCCAGGTAATGTTCGTCAGTTATATGCCCTTTTTATGCATGGCATTTCTGGGGGTTGATGCTTATTTTGAGAAGAAAAGATGCGGGCTTTATATTGCAGGGGTATTCCTGATGATTATGAACAGTTTCTACTTTAGCATCGGGGGAATGCTCTCTCTGGCAATCTATGGGATGCATAGATATTTTGAGACAAAGAGATTTGGATTACGGACGTTCCTTACGGACGGCATCCGGTTCCTCATGCCGATGCTGTCAGCCGTGCTTCTGGGCGGCCTCCTTTTGGTTCCGGCGGCGATGGCCCTTGGCGGAGGCAGGGGAGGAAAGGAAAGCATGAGTCTGGCATCCCTGCTGATACCACAGGCTCCGATATTCCGTTTCGTATATACGCCTTATGGCATGGGCCTTGCAACCATTGCCATAACCATGCTGATAACCAGCCTGACCTATAGGAAAACCAGCGAGCGAGTGCTCTCTTATGGATGCGCCCTGGTGTTTGCCATACCAATGTTCGCGTATCTGCTGAACGGTGGCCTGTATATACGGGACAAAGTATTCATTCCGTTTCTTCCGCTGATCTGCTATATGATGGCTGTCTACCTGAAGAAACTTGGAAATAGAGAGATTTCTTTTCTCAAAGGGATGGCTCCTTACCTGATCACAATCCTGCTTTTATATCTGGGAAGAGGACAGGAAGAATACGAAGGATACTGGCAGTTTGTCATGGCGGATGGAATACTTATGGCGGTCCTGTTCGCTTTTTATTATTACAAGGACAGGAGGCTGCCGCCAGTATTAATCCTGATACCGTCGCTTGCGTTCCTGATCCTGTTTAACGGAGTATTTCATAAGATATCCAGGCAGATTGAAGATGGGGATTTCTATCAGAAGGTTACGGATTCTAAGATTGCCCGGGAGATCGAGGAGATCCAAAAGGATGATCCGGGCTTTTACCGGATTGAGCAGGCGGGAGATGAAGAGGAGAATGCGGCGGACCTTAACCGGATCCAAAGTATGGGGCAGAACATTTCCTCCATCTATTCTTCGGCATATAACGCCGCTTATGATGAATTCCGTAAGAAGACGTATCAGGTGGAGCAGCCCTATAGGAACAGCCTGATGCAGTCTGTTTCCCGGAATCCGCTATATCGTTCCTTTATGGGCGTCAGATATGTAATCGGGGATCAGGCGCCGTTAGGATATGAACTGGCGAAGTCATCGGAAGGAGTGAAGATTTACCGGAACACCAAGGTCTCGCCTGTTGCCTATGCTACGAACCGCTATATATCCAGGAAGGAGTATGATAAGCTGGCATTTCCGTATAACCAGACGGCGCTTGCAGAATATGCAGTGGTGGAACAAGGCATAGGAGAGCAGGAAGCCAGGGAGGCGGGACAGATGGCAGAAGGGGCCAATGAGAAAGAATTTGCCATACCGGAACTGAAAAGAGAATATCTAAAGATTAAGAAAAATGCCAGCGGCTACCACATAGAGGCGGATCAGGCAGCCACGATAAAGGTTCCCATATCCGGGCTGGAAGGGGGAGATAACATCCTCTTTCTCCAATTCAAAGTAAACAATGGCCGACCCAATAAGGACGTGGCGATCTGGCTGGAAGGCGTAAGGAATAAGTTGTCTTCCAGAGAGCATGTCTACTATAATGGAAATACGACCTTTACCTACACGGTAGAACTGGCCCAAGGGCAGCAGGAAGCCTCTTTGAAATTAGGAAAAGGGGATTACGATATCTCAGATATTTCCTGCTATGGAACAAACTGGGATGAAGGGGCCGGGGAGACTCTGTATCAGTCTGTGTTCGAGGCTGACAAGAAACAGACGAAAGGGAATCAGATTGCGGGAACGATCCAGGTGAAGGAAGATGGATATTTCATCACTACGATTCCATATGACAAGAACTTCGATATTACGGTGGACGGGAAGAAGACCAGGGCCAGGAAGGTCAATACGGCATTTCTCGGATTTCCCATAAGCGAAGGACGCCATCAGGTTGAGATTGTCTATCATGCCCCAGGCGCTGGCTTTGGAAAACTCCTGTCCCTTTTGGGGGCTTTCATGGCAGCAGCCCTGGTGATCGCATCCAGAAAAAGGAGCGCCCAGGGCATCCAGAATCTTCCTTAAATAGCCTAGATTTTCCTTGCTATATCTTGTCTCCTGTGCTAGAATAAATATGGTTTATCCGCAGGAGGTGTAAAAAGTGGAGATATTAAAGACGATTTTAATGATCATATTTGCAATAGACTGCATCGCGTTAACGGCAATCGTGTTAATGCAGGAAGGTAAGTCAGCGGGGCTTGGTACCATCAGCGGTATGGCTGATACTTACTGGGGGCAGAACAAAGGCCGTTCTATGGAGGGCGCGCTGGTGAAGTCAACGAAGTTCCTGGCGATTCTGTTTATTGTACTGGCAGCAGTGTTGAATTTAAAAGTATTTGCATAAGATAAAGCATATTTTTATGAGAATGGTGGGACACTCCTGTATGGGAGTGTCTCTTTGTGTATAAGATGGAGGACTTGTAAGAGATGGACAAGACAATTGAAAAAAGAAAAAAGGTCATCTATGACTTGATCTGTGATGATTTATACGTGCCAATGAAGTTCAAAGAACTTGCCATGCTTCTGCAGGTTCCAAAAGATCAGAGGAATGAACTCAGGGAGATCCTTGAGGCGCTGGAGGCAGAGGGCAAGATCTATCTTTCGCAGAAAGGAAAGTACTTAAAAGGCGAGGCTAAGAGGATTCAAGGCGTTTATCGCGCCAGCCTGAAAGGGTTTGGATTCGTTACGGTTCCCGGCGAGGCTTCGGATATATTCGTGGCGGAAGAAGATGCGGGCGGAGCTTTTGAAGGCGACCAGGTAGAACTCGTCATAACAAAGGAGCCTCAGGGCAGAAGCCGGGAAGGCAAGATCGTAAGAATCCTATCGAGAGGAATCACCCATCTGGTTGGACTGTATCAGGGGAACCCGAATAAGAGTTTTGGATTCGTCAAGCCTGATAACCAGAAGTTTCCGCATGATATCTTTGTGCCAGTGGAAAAGGCCAATGGCGCTGTGCAAGGGCATAAAGTCGTGGTGGAATTGACTTCCTACGGCGGACCGCAAAAGAAGCCTGAGGGGAAAGTAGTAGAAATCATCGGCCATATCAATGATCCTGGCACAGACATCCTGTCGATCGTGAAGGGATATGATCTGCCGGTGGAATTCTCGGAAAAGATATTAAACCAGGCGCAGCGTGCGGCCAGAGACGTATCCGATGCCGACAGGGCAGGGAGAAAGGATATCCGGGACTGGCAGATGGTGACGATCGACGGAGAGGATGCCAAGGATCTGGATGACGCAGTATCCGTGGTTAAGAATGGGGAGAACTATATCCTGGGGGTTCATATCGCAGATGTGACCAACTATGTCCAGGAGAACAGCGCAATCGACCGGGAGGCGCTTGAGCGGGGCACCAGCGTGTATCTGGTAGACCGGGTAATCCCGATGCTGCCCCATGCCCTTTCCAATGGCATCTGCTCTTTGAACGCAGGAGAGGACAGGCTGGCCCTCAGTTGCATCATGACGGTAAATCCCAAGGGCATGGTGATAGCCCATGAGATAGCGGAGACCGTCATTCATGTGGACGAAAGAATGAGTTATACAAGCGTCAAGAAGATTCTGGAAGACCGGGACGCAAACGAGATAAAAAGGTATGAGAAGCTGGTGCCTATGTTTGAACAGATGCAGGAACTTTCTGGCATCCTGCGGGAACAGAGGAAAAGGCGGGGATCGATTGATTTCGACTTCCCGGAGACGAAGATGGTGCTGGATGAGAATGGAAAGCCGGTAGAAATCCGTCCATACGAGCGTAATGTAGCAACCAAGATGATTGAGGATTTCATGCTTCTTGCCAACGAGACGGTGGCGGAAGATTATTTCTGGCAGGAACTTCCTTTCGTTTACCGTACCCATGAGGCGCCGGATGATGATAAGATCCGCACGCTGGCGACATTTATCAATAATTTTGGATATTCCATGCATGTGGGAGCCAACGAAGTAAAGCCTAAGGAAGTGCAGAAACTGCTGGGCAAGGTGGAGGGGACTCCAGAGGAGGCCCTGATCAGCAGGCTGGCGCTTCGTTCTATGAAGCAGGCCAGATATACGCCGGAGAATACCGGGCATTTTGGCCTTGCTGCTAATTATTATACGCATTTCACCTCGCCCATCAGGCGTTATCCGGATCTTCAGATCCACCGGATCATCAAGGATAATCTGCGGGGGCGGATGGACGCAAAGAGAATAGAGCATTACCAGGGGATACTCCCGGAAGTGACCAAGCACTCCAGCGAGATGGAGCGCAGGGCAGACGAGGCCGAGCGTGAAACCATCAAGCTTAAAAAGGTAGAGTATATGCAGGCGCATATCGGAGAAGTGTTTGAAGGCGTGATATCCAGCATTACGAAATGGGGAATGTATGTAGAACTCCCTAATACGGTCGAAGGCCTGGTTCATGTCATCAACATGGTGGATGACCATTACGAGTATCAGCAGGAACGGTACGAGATGGTGGGAACCCGCAGGCATAAGGTATATAAGCTGGGCCAGAAGATATCCGTCCGCGTAATGGATGCGGACAGGCTTCTTAGGACCATTGATTTTGAGATTGCAGATGAAGGAGAGTTGGAAGATGGCGAAGACGAATGGTAAGATGATAGCCAATAATAAGAAGGCATACCATGATTATTTCATTCTGGAGAACTATGAGGCCGGCATTGCCCTGCATGGGACTGAAGTAAAGTCCCTCCGCATGGGCAAATGCAGCATCAAAGAGGCATTTATCCGCGTTGAGAATGGCGAGGTATATATCTATGGAATGCATATCAGCCCTTATGAAAAGGGAAATATATTCAATAAAGATCCTTTGCGGGTACGCAAGCTTCTCTTACATAAGTCTGAGATCAATAAACTTCTTGGCAAGACTAAGGAGAAGGGTATTGCAATTGTGCCTCTTAAGGTGTACTTTAAAGGAAGCCTGGTAAAAGTCGAGATCGGGCTTGCAAAAGGCAAGAAATTATATGACAAGAGACAAGATATTGCCAGGAAGGACCAGCAAAGGGAAGCACAGAGAGACTTCAAGGTCCGGAATCTGGGTTAGGAGGAAGAAGATGGTACCAAGAAGCAAGGAAGAATTAAGAAATATGGTTTCTCAGACGACAATAGAGACTTACGAAGAACTGACTCCCCAGCTGATACAATTGATCGACCAGACCAAGCATGATGAATCATTGACGGAGGCCCAGAAGCAGGACGAGATATCCCTGCACATGATGGGATATATAAAGTCATGCACCAATGAAATCATAATCGAAGTTCTTGCTGAGATATTGGGATTGGAAGATTCACAATAAATATACTAGAAGAAAAAGGAGAAATAGAAATGGCTTATTGTGTAAAATGTGGAGCGAAAGTGAACGACGGTGTGCAATACTGCCCGCAGTGCGGCGCAAAGATTCCGGTGATGCCGGGGGCAGGCCAGCAGCAGGACAGCCAGCAAGGCTATACATACCAGCAGAACGGCCAGCAGGATTATACATACCAGCAGAATAGCCAGCAGGGCTATACATACCAGCAGAACAATCAGCAAGGTTATTCGGGCCAGCAGCAGAACGGAAGGGCAGGAGAATTCTTCCAGCAGGACGATGTAAGCCAGAATAAGGTAATGGGGGTCTTGTCATATCTAGGGATTCTGGTATTCGTACCACTTATTGCGGGAAACAAGCAGTCTCCCTATGTAAAGTTCCATACCAATCAAGGGCTGGTGCTTTTTATAGCATCCATACTCGTAGATCTGCTGGACGGCAGATGGCTCTGGGGCTTCCATTCTATGATTAATTTTGGAGGCAGCTGGTTCTCATGGATCTTTGATATCTGCAGCCTGGTGCTGTTTGTGTTTATGATCGTCGGGATCGTGTATGCATGCAAAGGGGAAAGAAAAGAATTGCCGGTGATCGGCCAGATAAAAATATTAAAGAATTAAGGCTTGAAAATCAAGGCAGCCGCCATCAATCAGATGATGCGCGGCTGCCTTTTTATATTAATATTCAGGATGTTTATATGAAAAAGGGGAAATTCCCCTGAGAGCGTGGGACCTGGTCCCTCTATATTAAAAGTTATTCAATCGTAATTAATTTTGGCTGCTCTTCCTGCTTCTGAATCTCTTTTGGGAACTGAAGCCTGAGGATTCCATCTTTAAATGCTGCTTTAATGTCCTCCTGAGTCAGGGCATCGCCTACATAGAAACTTCTGTTGCAAGTTCCGGTATAGCGTTCCTTGTGGATGCAATTACCTTTGGCATCCTTTTCTTCCTTGGACTCGCTCTTATTAGCGGTGATTGTAAGATAACCGTCCTTTAAGTCTGCCTTGATGTCTTCTTTGGCATATCCCGGAAGTTCCATTTCAATAATGTAATTGCCGTCCTTGTCATGAATGTCCGTCTTCATAATCTGTGAAGATGAGTTGTCGTATGGACGGGTAAAGAATGGATCCTTGAACATATCATCGAATAAATTGTTAAAACCTCTGTTTGCAAGTAACATAAGTCATTCCTCCTTGATTTATCTTTATTTTTGATTTGTTTTATTTGTTATAGTTATTATATAACACAAATTATTAGCACTGTCAATAGGTGAGTGCTAATAATTTTAAAATTATTAGACAGGCGCATCTCTCTTAGATATTCTATAAATTTATATTATTCATCCTGTATTCCTTTAATTAAAAATAGCATATGTCGTTTTGACATATGCCTTTAATCTGTACATTTTATTGCTATCAATAAAATGGAATTTGTAGGTTACGTAAATTCAACGATTACTACTTCGTTTTCGTCAGGATCCTTTAAGCGGACTTCATAGGTTCCCCAATCATATCTAATGGGATCAGATAGCGTAACTCCTTTTTCTTTTAAGCATACCATCGTGGAATCGAGATTTTCTGCTTGAAAAACAAATGATTGATATCCAGTTGGCGGCGCATTAAATGCTTTACAATCCCATATACAAAGAGTGGGCGCGTTTTCTATAAAGCCAAGATAAACCCCATTTGTACTGTCCACATCAGTCCTGATAAAAGGTATTTCTAATATATCCCTATAGAATTCAATAAGTTCTTGTGCCTGCTCAGAAAAAATATTTGTACAATAGTATCCCGTTATCATCTTCTCACCTCTTCAAATTAACCTCAACAGTTTCTTTCTCTTTTATCTATTAACTATATTCTAGCATAAGTATAATGTATAGTCATTTCTTTCCATGTGCACGATAGTAACTATTATTTTCCATATTTATATAGCAATCTAAGTCAAGACATTTTTTCCATAAAGTGATAAACTCAATAAAAACTGTACATATTATGCTGTGGAATACAGGAGGAAAATCATGGAAAACTGGGAACAAATCAATGCCGTTCAACAAATGCAAAGTTATATTGAAGAACATCTAGACGAGCCTATCACGCTGCATGCGCTTGCCAAAAACGCAGGCTACTCGCCATGGCATTGCGCGAAGATTTTTAAGGAACTTACGGGCAAGACTCCGTTTGAGTACATCCGCATGTACAGACTCTCGAAAGCAGCAATGGAACTGCGTGATAAAGATCTGAAAGTTGTAGATGTTGCAATGGATTTCGTCTTTGACAGTCACGAAGGATTTACCAGAGCATTTCGCAAGCAGTTTGGCATGACTCCCAACGAATATAAGAAGGCCACGCCGCCCATTTATCTTTTTCATCCATGGCCTATACGAGATTATTATTATTGGCTAAGAGATGTTCAAGAGGAAGCAAAGCCACTTGCTAAAGAACTTTTTATTCAGGTCCGCAACTTCCCAAAACGAAAACTACTGTTGAGACGGAGCGTAAGCGGTCATGATTATTTTTCCTACTGCGAAGAAGTTGGCTGCGATATCTGGGGGCTGCTTTGCAGCGTGAAGGAAGCATTGTATGAACCGATCGGCTTATGGCTCCCGGAGTCTTTGCGTCTGCCGGGCACGTCAAGTTATGCCCAGGGAGTTGAAGTGCCTGCGGATTACAAAGGCCAAATACCGGAGGGCTTTGATCTCATTGATCTGCCAGAATGTATGATGATGATATTCCAAAGCGCGCCTTATGATGACATTCACTTTCAAGAGGTGATCACCGGGATGTCAGAAGCCATAGATCATTATGACCCGGGACAGTCAGGCTATGAGTGGGCTGATGAAGCTGCGCCGCGTTTTCAGCTGGATCCCCAAGGATGGAGAGGATATATCGAGGCCAGGCCTGTCAGGGAGATTTAATCACGCCGCAAGGAAAGTCAAGCGCTGCTTTATTCCTTTTGTTATGATGGTGACAACAATAAAACAGGAGGATGTGAATATGGAGATGAAAAAAAGAATGGAAGGGCACTTACGAATGCTTTGTGAAGAAATCGGCGCTCGCCCGACCGGATCAGAGGCGAATCGTGCGGCAGTAGAATATGCCTGTGGGGAATTCGAGCGATTTGGACTTAGTGTCTCAAAACAGGAATTTGACTGCATGGATTGGAGAGAAGATGGAGGGACTCTTACGGTGGAAGGACAGGATATCCCTATGGCCCCTGCCCCATATTCCCTTAACTGTGACTTGCAGGGAGAATTGATCCGTATCCATTCTCTGGAAGAACTTCGGACGGCGGAAATCAAAGGGAAAATCGTCTTGCTGTGCGATGCCTTGGCTTCGGAGCCGCTTATGCCAAAGAGTTTTGTGTTCTGGAACCCGGATGAGCATAAAGAAACAATATCCCTGCTGGAAAATGGAAGGGCGCTGGCAGTACTTACGGTCAGCCTTTTTCCGGAACGCTTTGTGCCGATGATTGAGGATGGAGATTTTGAAGTCCCATGCGCGGTCGTTCTGCCAGAGAGCCTGCCCGAACTTCGCAGCGGTGATTATGCTGCCCTTACGCTAAAAACAAAAAGATGTCCGGCAAAAGCGGCCAACGTTATTGCCACCTATGGAAACGGGGAACATAAAGTCTGCATTTCGGCGCATATTGATACCAAGCCGGGAACGCCAGGCGCTCTGGACAATGCTTCAGGCGTAGCCGTATTGCTTGCACTGGCGGAGAAATTGTCAGGAAGAGAGTTTCCGTATCGCATCGAATTTGTTTTATTTAACGGAGAAGATTATTATTCCAATCCAGGAGAGATGCTGTATCTGAGCACTCATCTTTCCAATCCGGAGGAATACGTCTGCGCTTATAATATTGACGGCGTAGGCATCAAGGAAAATAATATCACATACTCCTTTTATGAATGTCCTGAAAAACTGGCAGACAATATATCATCGCTTGCCGAAAAAACAGGAGGTTTTGAACAGATAGAGCCATGGCCTCAAGGGGATCATACGTTGTTTGCCTTTTCTGGAGTCCCGGCAATTGCTGTTACCTCCAGTGGAATATTTGAATTGACAGACCATGTGCTCCATACGGAAAATGACACATTAAAATGGATTGATATAGAAAAACTTGAGATACTGGTAAATTTTCTATTCGATTCACTTTAAGAAAGATTCCATGCTCTCTGCTTTGTGCGGCAGAAGATGACAAGCCATAGCCGGCGGATGCAGCCCACACAGTGTGCCTGGGCTGCATCCGCCGCTCATCTTATTATTGCTCTATGAGTCCATATAAAAACAATCTGTGGATATACTTGATTTTTTTCAGGCATATCATCATCCGGCTTCCACCTTTTCCCAGTATTATTAAATAGATCTCATTTTTGCTTTCATTTAGCCTGGTATTGTAAAGTGGAAGTAAAAGCAAGTTATAACTATATCGCATTTATTTGTACCAAATAGTTTTACAATTAAGAGTCTGCATATCATAATCAAAAATTTCTGGTTTTATTGATTACAGACATTAAAAGTTTGACAATAATAATTGATTTAGATATATTATTGAAAAATTAGCAGATAATATTGTGAATAAATAGAAAATATATTATAATATAAAAGCAAAATACTGCTACAGTATTTTAAATAGTGGATGTTTTAAGAAAGGAGGAACGGGAAATGAAACGATGCATATATATCAATATTCTTCTTTGGTCCGCAATTCTTTTATGCGGCTGTGCAGGAAAGGCTCAGGAGAAAAAAACGTCGGACGCGCCAGAATGGATCATGGAAGAAATAAACCGGTACAATAACGAAGACATGAGGCAGATAGATATTAAGGAAGACACAACGGTTTCAGAAGGAAAACTGGTTAAGGATGAGACTGTCATCATGGACAAAAAGAATCATTTAGCCAGCAATATTGGAACGAAGGAGGGACCAGGAGATAACAGGGACGAGTATTCTATGTTTTTTGGAATGGAAGGCGCAAAGGCTTTTGAGATTTACAAATATAAAGAACAGGATCAATTTTATAAAGAAACTGTTTCAGAGGATCTGGCAAATCTATATATAGACGGCAGAAAACTGGAAATCTCGGATAAGGCCAAAATCAAAGAGGAGGGAGAAGAGACCCTGGATGGGCAAAAGGCGATCAAAGTAAAAGTAACGGACCCAGGCTTTGAAAGGCTAACAGACCGAGCGGACTATAAGGAAATGATAGATGACGCGAAAGTGGCGGACGCGGATACATACCAGGAAGAACTGGATAAATATATGGAACTAAAAGAAAAGGAATGGACTTTATGGTTTGACGCGGAGTCCCACCTGCTTAAAAAAGTCTTTTTTTGACAGTTCCGTAGAAGACAATTTTACCTTATATCTACTATCAGCCCAGGATCCTGAATCCGACTTTGCAAAGCAGCGGCCAAAAAAGGGCACCACAATATGGAATATCAAGATGGGCGACGAATGTGATACCATAAATCTGCCGGAAGAATATAAAGAATTCTAAGCGATATAGGATCCTGCATGCAGGCAGGAAGAAGAATATGCGTCATTGGGCTAGGCGAAGGCGGAGGAGTATGATAGAATGCAAGCAGTATCATCTTTGCCGGAGGGAAATAGAATGTTTAACACGATTCCATTTTTGACGTATGTAGTCGTTGCCAATATATCGCCGGGGCCCAATGCAATTTTATCCTTATCCAATGCCAGCCGATATCCGTTAAGAAAGGCGATCCGCTTTAATTTGGGTATTGCGGTGGGCGTGTTTGCGGTAATGCTGCTTTGCGGCATATTTGGCCTGGCTGTGCTGGAAGTGTTTCCGCCGATACAGAAGATCCTGGTATGGGTAGGCGCGGCTTATATCCTTTGGCTTGCTTTCCAGACGCTGAAAGATGAAGGAAAAGAAGAGGAAGCGGGAGAAAAGGAGCCCGGGAACCTTTTTGTGAAGGGGATAGTACTCCAGTTTGTCAATCCAAACACCATCTTATATGGCGTAACGGCGTTCACGACGTTTATTCTTCCTTACTATAAAAAACCGATGTATCTAATCGCCTTTTCTGTCTTTTTGTCATGGATGGCATTTGTGGAGAATGGATGCTGGACGGTGTTCGGCTCTTTGTTCCAGAAGATCATCGTGCGCTACAGGCGTGCGGTGAACGTGTTTCTTGCGCTGCTTCTTGCATATTGCGCGGTTTCGCTGGTGATATAAGGAAATTGGGATTAAGATTTGACATTTGGGGCAATGCTATATATAATGATAACGACAAGAGATGTCTGCGAGCCAGTAGTACAGCGAATGATCAGGGCTTGTACTGGTTTCGACGGGGGTCTGGAAGTTGGAGAAGCCATCCGTAGCGGGACACTACGTTAAAAGTTCCAATTAAATATAAACGCAGACAATAGAGAATTAGCGTACGCTGCCTAATTAGGCGGCAGTCGGCCCCGGATCTTCCGCCGTCTGGGTCACCGGCTTCAAACAGGCGGAGCACTTCGTTTCCAAAGCTTTGAGGGAATGGAAGAACTTATGAAGCTACTAAAGTCGGCAGCCTGTCATTAGGCGGCTGATGGAGGGAATGTCAATATAATGACTGTGATGGGAGATGCTTTGATGGATGGGCTTTCGGACGCGGGTTCAACTCCCGCCAGGTCCACTAAAAAAACGCCGTAGTTACGGCGCTTTTTTTATGTAATAATATAAGCATTAAATCTGTGCCAAGAAATCGCTAAAGATCTTGCAATGCAGTTCCTCATCAAGCGACAGCCTGGCAAGCATCTTCGATACAAGCGGATCCTTGATTTCTTGTGCCTGGTCTGCATACGCCTTAGCGGCAAATCGTTCGGACTCGGCATTTATTGATAGCAGCGTCCGAACGTCGCAGCTATAGTTTACCATATCGCCACACCAGTACGATTCAGGTTCTGAAGAGCGGCATTCCGGCTGGGCCCCAAGCAGGGTGATGAGTTGGCCGAGTATGGAGAAATGATGCTGTTCCACTACGGCCATCCGTTGGATCAGCCGCCGGATGCCTTGATAATCGTTGCTGATCGTCCAGGACTGGAACAGGTATTGGTGCACGGTCGTCATCTCGCTGGCAGCAGAGGCAAAGTCAGGCATAAGAATATGCGCATAACGCAGGTTCTTTTCCGAGACAGCGACGTTAGGATACCAATTGGAGTGAATGACTGGAATAGAGTTGGGATTTGCGTGGATATTGTATCGAATATTGCTCATAATACATCCTCCTAAAAATCTATTGATATAATTACCACTTTATGAAATATGGCGTGAGTATAGAACCGGCCGGCCAACACCATTAGAAAAGGTATAAGAGGGCTTTCGGTTGAAGAATGTCGGAATAAGGGATATTATGATAATAAGTTTATCAATGTTGGTCTTGGGGAATGGGATGGAGGAATTATGAAAAAAAACGAAATCAAATTCGGAAAGAATCGCTATGTTAAGTATTTATATGGAAGAATGGAAGTATAGGGATCAGACAATGCTGGCAACGCTGTATAAGACATCATTTATATCATTTGTGATTATTATGCTGCCTTATCTGAAGACGTATTTTGGAATCAGCCAGGAACTACCATTTAAGGATTGGATGTTTTCACTTTGCGGCATTATATTGGCACTGATATTTGTCCCTGTAAATATAGGAAATCTGGCCAGGCAAAAGAAGAGTTCGGAAACGATAAGGAAGATTATAGATTTGTTGCCCGAAGAACTTCAAAGAGAAGGAATAGATGGTTTTTCCTTAGCTCATATGCGGGTTGCGCAATATCTCGTATTTGTATTGCAGTTAGCGGTATTTGTGCTGGGAATCGTTGTTATCCATGTAAGAGTTTAATATATAAGGCACCCTTCGGGTTGCTTTTCTAATATGGGTGTAACATTATAGATATTGATACGTTAATAGTACAAAGGGGGTGGCAGAAGATCTGATACAGGAGACATTTCTGAAAGCCTTATGTTCAATGGAACTGTCACAGGATGCAGTGCTTCCCTGGCTCTTAAGGGTGGCAAAAAATCTGTATATCGATGCATGGCGAAGGCAGAGGCATCATACAGAAGCAAAGGGCGGTCGTGCTGTATTACTTTGCGGGGCTTTCCCAGGCAGATATCGCAAGGCAGCTGGGAATGAGTCATGGAAATGTGCGGGTCATGCTGCACCGTGCGAAACAGAGACTAAGGAACCTATTAGAGGATTGATAAAGAAGGTGGGCCTATGAAGTATGAAGAAAGATTTCAAAGATATCTGGACGGAGACGCAGATGAACATGAGAGTGTCCAGATAGAAGAAGACCTGGAAAAAATGCGGATATTGTCATCCTATCTTGACAGCAGGCTGGATGCCCAACTGTTCGCGGAGGAAGAAGGAGGAGACCAGGCAGGCAAAGATGACGGGCTGAGCCGGCAGGTATCCAGGGCGGTAGGGCGGAAGCTTAGGAGATATGCGATAGCCGCCAGCATTATTATCGTGCTGGTCATCGTGCCTCTCATCATTTATGGCCTATCGCCCCTGATGGACAGAGTATTCTATAATCCATCAAAACAAGTGACGGTGGAGGCGCCTGATGGTAACAGCGCGGTAGTCTATTCCGTATTTCCGCTAGCAATGAGAACCTATATGGAATTGTTCTGTGCAGATAAGGGAAGGGCTGATGTAGCAGTCCGGCCGGAAGGGTATGGACGATATTCGCTGGATGTACGGACCCAGGTCAATGGAGAGATTACCCATCATTCTCTGGAACTGACGAGAAATCATCTGTATCGATTGGATATGAACTGGAATCAGCCAGATGTTCCGGGAAACGCGTTTACTTACTGTGTGGAGGAGGAAGAGATGTACTGCGGGGACAGTCTGGAGGAAACGGCAAGCAAATTGAAAGATGTGCCGGAGGCATTGAAGATCCGCGCGGCAGTTTCCTTTAAGAAGCCGAAAAACGCAGAAGAATTGTCCGCATTTATGAAAGCCTACGATTCCCAATATCTTTCTATTCCATTTATATCCTGTGAGAAACAGGAAGGGATCATGACGGATGGCTTTGGATTCTGTCCGGAGATTATCGGTACGGATCTTACAGATTGTTATGATCAGGCGAAATATCCATATCTTGGGCTTGAAGAGTATCAGGAAGGAGAGATTCCGGCAGAAGTCTATACGAGTCATGTGGAATCGATGCTTCAATACATGCTTGACAGTCCTGACTTCTTGAGAATCTTTGATTCGGGGGCGCCCGGGGTCAATCTGCTGAATGATGCGAAGTACAAGACGGCTCTTGCATATGTCAGGGAGCATGGGGTGTACGGATATGGGGCTGTTGTCAATGCGACGAAGCAGGAACTTCTGGCTATGCTTGAGGATCCATCTGTAGACGGCGCATATATGATGGACAGTTTTCTGGATCTTAGGTTCTGACGGTGCGGCGATTACATTTAGATTGGAATTTTATGGGATTCAGGGTATACTATAGATAGGAACAATAAACGGTGTAGCAGGATTGAGGAAGGGAGTGGGCAGTATGACAGAAAATGTAATTATTACGATTGGACGCCAGTACGGAAGCGGAGGACGGGAGATTGGAATCCGGCTTGCCAAGAAACTGGAGATTCCTCTCTACGACCACAATCTGGTGGCAATGGCGGCAAAAGAGCTGGGTATCAGCGAGAAGGAAGCCAAAGAAGCGGATGAGACGGCACTGGAAGGATTTCTGTCATCCTATATTGTAGGCCCTGGCGACTATGCAGTCTATATGAATGCAGAAGACGACATGCGCCCCTTGACAGACCGGGTTTATCGGGCCCAGTCTGAGATCATAAAGAGGCTGGCAGATAGAAGCCCTTGCGTCATCGTCGGACGGTGTGCGGATTATATCTTAAGTGACTGCCCCAAATGCATCAGCGTATTTATCTGCGCGGATAAAGAAGACAGAATCCACAGAATAGCGGCCCTCAGAGATCTGCCTGAGAGAAAGGCGGCAGAGAAGATTAAGAAGGTTGACAGGGAGAGAAGATATTATTACGAGTCCAATACCGGAGAAGAGTGGGGCAAATCGGGAACATACCAGGTGATATTGAATGTAAGCCGGACCGGTATCGAAAAAGCAGTGGATATGCTGGCTGCCCTGTTTAATGGGCTATGTGATTAGAAGATATAAAATGGCGCCTGCCGCTTGCTTAAGGCGGATGTCATGCAAAAAGGAACTGCTGCTTATTCTGCGGCAGTTCCTTTTGCAGTTGTGAATGGAATGCTAACCAAAAAGTTTCTTATCGAACTCCGGATTTGCATAATAATAATTCTTTGCATCCAGTTTGTCTTTGGTCTTTTCCAATGCTTCTCCGAAACGCTGGAAGTGAACCACCTCTCTTGCGCGTAAGAACCGGATGGGATCTTTGATCTCCGGGTCATCAACGACTCTTAAGATGTTGTCATAAGTGGTCCTTGCCTTCTGCTCGGCAGCCAGGTCTTCGAACAAGTCAGTGATTGCATCGCCTTTGGATTGGAATTCACAGGCATTAAATGGAATTCCGCCTGCAGCCTGCGGCCATAATCCGGAAGTGTGGTCGATGTAATAAGCATCAAATCCAGCTGTCTTTGCATCTTCCGGAGACATATCCTTGGTCAGCTGATAGATGATCGCGCAGACAATCTCCAGATGTGCCAGTTCCTCCGTACCAATATCGGTCAGAAGTCCGGCTACTTCCTTGCATGGCATGGTGTAACGTTGGGAAAGATATCTCATAGAGGCGGCCAATTCGCCGTCAGGCCCGCCAAACTGGCTGATGATCAATTGTGCTGTCTTAGGGCAGGTCTTTGATATCTTAACCGGGTATTGCAGTCGTTTTTCATAAGTCCACATTAAATATGCCCTCCTTCCCAAGGAGTCGGCCCTTCCGCCCAGGAATGATATTCACATGAGCAGTCCAGAGTCAGAGGTCCGAATTCCTTCGCGTATTTCTGCATCAGTTCCTTCCTCTTGGATGCGGCCTGCTGGAAATCAGACTTGGCGATTGAATCCATCGGATGGGTATCCAGATACAGGGTCAGATCATTGAATACGAAGCTGATCTCGTTGATCTTCTGCAGTAATGCATGTCTATCTTCCATCAGTGCCACCTCCCATAAAGAAAGGAAGGTCCAGTTCCTTGAAGACCGTTCCTCTTGCTAAAGCCTCTTCAGGTTCATACAGCTGTCCATATATCTGCATGGGAATAGCAGCCATTGCCAGGACGCAAGTACATTCCTGACGGGTGTTCTGCTGGTTTTTGTCCATATAGATCGACTCCTTTCTAGCCAAAGTGGCTTGTATATTGCTATACACTACTATTATCCCCGACGCAAGGCATGATTTATGTTATAATATAAATGGTAATTTCACAAAGACGACATATTTCTTTGGTATGATTTAAGAAAAGTATTGGAACATCTTTGGATGGAGGTTATGTCATATGGAAAAAATTAAAATTTTGATCGTAGATGATGAGAGCAGGATGCGCAAGCTGGTAAAAGATTTCCTTGGGCGGGAAGGCTATCTCGTCCGGGAGGCGGGAGATGGCATGGAGGCCTTGGAAATCTTCTACGAGGAGAAGGATATTGCGCTGATCATCCTGGATGTCATGATGCCAAGGATGGACGGATGGCAGACTTGCAGGGAGATCCGGCAGTCTTCCCAAGTGCCGATCATCATGCTGACGGCCAGATCAGAGGAGCATGACGAATTGCAAGGATTCGAGCTGGGTGTGGATGAATATATCTCTAAGCCTTTCAGCCCGAAGATTCTGGTTGCCAGGGTAGAAGCAATCCTAAGGAGGTCCCACGCGATTGGAACCGGGGATGTGATCGATGCGGGTGGAATCATGATAGACAAGGCGGCCCATCAGGTTAAGATTGACGACACAGAGATTGATTTAAGTTTTAAAGAATTCGAGCTTCTGGCCTACTTTGTGGAAAACCAGGGAATCGCCCTGTCCCGGGAGAAGATATTGAACAATGTGTGGAATTATGACTATTTCGGGGATGCAAGGACGATCGACACCCATGTGAAGAAGTTAAGAAGCAAGCTGGGCGACAAGGGAAACTATATCAAGACAATCTGGGGCATGGGCTATAAATTCGAGGTAGAGGCATGATGAAGCATTCAATCAAGCGGCAGATGATCACGGTCTTTATAGGCCTGCTGGCATCCATGGTCCTGCTGCTTCTGATCATTAACGTCAGTTTTCTGGAACCATATTATATCAGCAACAAAGAGACGCAATTTATAGATATGTATGAAAAACTAAGCCAGTGTATGGACAAAGGCACGATGGAGGACAAGGAAGTGTCTGTGAAAATGATCCATTTGGCGGAGAAGAATAATATCTCATTCCTGATCGTAAATGATGCCACAGGAAAAGGATATACCAATGTCTATGACTCGGATATGCTGGTAAACCAGCTGCGAGGATATTCGCTGAACCAGGCGCAGAAGGGGAGCAAGATTCTGGAAAGCACAAAGGAGTATCAGATCAGCCAGTCTTTCGACCCGTGGAACCAGACGGACTATATAGAGATGTGGGGAAGTTTTGACGACGGAAGCAGATTCCTGCTGCGCAGCCCGCTGGAAAGCATCAAAGAAAGCGCCGCCGTCTCCAACCGGTTCCTGATCTATATTGGCAGCCTTCTGATTCTGATATCCGTGGTTCTTGTATGGTACTTTTCAAAGCGGCTTACAGATCCGATTCTGGAACTGGCGGTCCTGTCCGAGAAGATGGCAGATCTGGATTTTGACGCCAAGTATGCCAGTGGAGGCAGCAATGAGATTGGGGAATTAGGAGCCAATTTTAACAGAATGTCAGAGCGGCTTGAGAGCACGATATCTGAACTGAAAAAGGCAAATAACCGTTTGCTGGAAGATATTGAGCAGAAGGACAAACTGGAGAAGATGCGTAACGAGTTCCTGGGAAATGTCTCCCATGAATTAAAGACGCCTATCGCCCTGATCCAGGGATATGCGGAAGGACTGAAGGAAGGAGTCAATGAAGACGCGGCAGGCAGGGAATTCTACTGCGACGTCATCATGGATGAGGCAGCCAAGATGAACCAGATGGTAAAGAATCTGCTGACGCTGAACCAGCTGGAGTTTGGCGACGAAGACATCGTGTTCGAGCGGTTTAACCTGACGGAACTTGTAAGAGGCGTGATTCAGAGTATGGAGATCCTTGCCCAGCAGGCGGAGGCGAAGGTCATCTTCCGACAGCAGGAGCCAGTATATGTGTGGGCGGATGAATTCAAGGCAGAGCAGGTGGTGCGCAACTATATGAGCAATGCCTTCCATCATGTGGGAGGGGAGAAGGTAGTAGAGGTCAAGATCCTCTCGGATGGAGAGAAGGCAAGAGTGAGCGTATTTAATACAGGAGCTCCGATCCCGGAGGAAGATGTGGCGCATATCTGGGACAAGTTTTATAAAGTAGATAAGGCGCATACCAGGGAATATGGGGGGAATGGCATCGGCTTGTCAATCGTAAAGGCAATTATGGAGTCTCTTCATCAGAAGTATGGATTGAATAATTATGACAATGGTGTTGAATTCTGGTTCGAACTTGATGTAAAATAAAACGATACACTATACCGTACCAAAGAAAGGCAGGTCAGTACATTGATAGCAATAATAGATTATGATGCCGGCAATATTAAGAGCGTGGAAAAAGCGCTGCAGCTTTTGAACCAGGAAGTAGTCATCACCAGGGACAGGGATGCGATTTTAAAGGCAGACAAGGTAATTCTTCCGGGAGTGGGCTCCTTTGGAGACGCGATGGGGAAACTGCGCCAGTATGGGCTGGTGGAAGTGATAGAGGAAGTAGTAAGGCGCGGGACGCCGTTTCTCGGCATCTGCCTGGGGCTCCAGCTGTTATTTGAGAGAAGCGACGAGGCGCCGCAGATAGAAGGCCTTGGCATTCTGAAGGGGGAGATTCTTCGCATTCCGGATGGCGATGGGCTTAAGATTCCGCATATGGGATGGAATTCCCTGAGATTCCCGAATCAGGGAAGGCTATTCAAAGGCCTGACCGAAGAGCCGTACGTATATTTCGTACATTCTTACTATCTTAAGGCAAAAGAGGAGGAGATCGTGACGGCTACCACCGAGTATGGAACTTTGATTCACGCTTCTGTGGAGAAGGGCAATATATTCGCCTGCCAGTTCCATCCGGAGAAAAGCAGCGATACAGGAATCCAGATACTTAAGAATTTTGTGGAACTATAGACGGAGGAGAGAGTATGCATACAAAAAGAATCATTCCCTGCCTGGACGTGAATAACGGACGCGTAGTAAAGGGCGTAAATTTTGTGGATTTGAAGGATGCCGGAGACCCGGTGGAGATTGGAAAAGCCTATGATAAGGCGGGGGCGGATGAACTGGTATTTTTGGATATCACGGCAACTTCCGATGCAAGGGGAACGGTCGTGGACATGGTACGCAAAGTGGCGGAGACGGTGTTTATACCTTTTACCGTAGGAGGGGGAATCCGTACGGTCGAGGATTTCAAGATGCTGCTCAGGGAAGGAGCAGATAAGATTTCTATCAATTCTTCAGCCATCAATACTCCAAGGCTTATCTCGGACGCGGCAGACAAGTTCGGCAGCCAGTGCGTGGTGGTGGCGATCGATGCCAAGAAAAGACCCGATAACAGCGGCTGGAACATCTATAAAAATGGGGGACGTATTGATGTGGGCATCGATGCGCTGGAATGGGCAAGGAAGGTCGAGAGCCTGGGAGCCGGAGAGATTCTTCTTACCAGTATGGACTGTGACGGGACTAAGGCTGGATACGATCTGGAACTGACCAGAGCCATTGCCGAGGCGGTTTCCATCCCGGTTATCGCGTCCGGCGGCGCAGGAACCATGGAACACTTTTATGAGGCTCTGACGCAAGGGAAAGCAGATGCGGCTCTTGCCGCTTCCCTGTTCCATTATAAAGAACTGGAGATCCGGGAGGTGAAAGAATATCTGCGGAATAAGGGCGTATCCGTACGCCTGTAGCATGGAAGGAATTAGAATATGGCAGCGATTAATAATGACTGGCTCGAGGCTCTGAATGATGAGTTTAAGAAGCCGTATTACAAGAAGTTATTTGCGACAGTAAACCAGGAGTATAAGACCAGGCTGATTTTCCCGCCGGCAGACGATGTCTTCAATGCATTTCATCTGACGCCGCTACATAAAGTAAAGGTAGTGATTCTGGGACAGGATCCCTACCATAACAATGGACAGGCCCATGGGCTGTGCTTTTCCGTGAAAAAAGGTGTGGAGACCCCGCCATCCCTGGTGAATATCTATCAGGAACTTCATGATGATCTTGGATGCGCCATCCCAGAACATGGATGCCTGACGAAGTGGGCCGAGCAGGGCGTCCTTATGCTGAATACGGTGCTGACCGTACGCGCCCATCAGGCCAATTCACACAGGGGAATCGGCTGGGAAGAATTTACAGATGCCGCGATCATGGCTTTAAATGGCCAGGACAGGCCTATCGTATTTATTCTATGGGGGAGCCCGGCTCAGCAGAAGGCAAGAATGCTTAATAATCCGAAACATTTGATCCTAAAAGCGCCCCATCCAAGCCCATTATCCGCATTCAGAGGATTCTTTGGAAGCAGGCCATTCAGCAAGACCAACGCATTCCTTGAAGAACATGGGATAGAACCAATTGACTGGCAGATTGATTAGTAAAAAGGGAGGTATGTCATGGGAAAGCAATTTGATCTGATCATTATCGGAGCCGGCCCAGGCGGGTATGTTGCCGCGAAGAAGGCGGCGAAGCTTGGAATGTCGGTAGTAATTATTGACAAAGGGGATGTGGGGGGAACCTGTATCAACAGAGGATGCATTCCCACGAAAGCCCTGGTGCACGCGGCGATGCTGTACCGGGAGATGACAGAATGCGAAAAGTTCGGGCTGTCAGCAGAAAAGGTCGGGTTCGACCTGCAGAAGATATATGAGTATAAGGATCTTTCCGCGGCCCGGATGCGGGAGGAACTGGAAAAAGAGTTTAAAGAGCTTGGGGTAGTCAGCGTAAGGGGAACCGCAACGATCCAGAGCGACAAAAAGGTCAGGGTAGTTACGCCGAATAAGGAAGAAGAGTACTATTATGGCAAGCATATCCTGATTGCTACCGGGGCTAGGGCCCGCACGATCGATATTCCGGGTCTGGACCTTCCCGGAGTCATGACCAGCGAAGAATTGCTGACGTCCAATGAGAGTCAGTATCGCAGGCTGCTGATACTGGGCGGAGGCGTTATCGGAATCGAGCTGGCGACCGTATTCAATGCGCTTGGAAGCGATGTGACGATCGTAGAAGTATCAGACAGGCTGCTTCCCAATATGGACAGCGAATTTTCATCTGCTTTGGAGGAAATCCTTACGAACCGCGGAATCAGCATTTATAGGGAAAGCATACTGGAAAGAGTGACGCAGCAGGAGGATGGCGTAGGATGCCATTTCGTGTATAAGGGGGAAAATCAGCAGGTTGATGTGGATGCTGTCCTGGTATCCGTAGGAAGGGTTGCGAATACGGAAGGGCTCTTCGATCCGGATGTCCGCGTCAAGATGGAGAATGGAAGGATTATCGTAGATGATTTTTACATGACCAATATTCCGGGGATCTATGCCATCGGCGATGTCACCGGAGGAATCCAGCTGGCCCATGTGGCTTCGGCTCAGGCAACCTATGTAGTGGAACGGATGAACGATGTAGAGCCGTCCGTTATTATCGAGATGGTACCTAGCTGCCTGTTTACCTCTATTTCTATCGTGCCCAGCTGTCTGTATACGGATCCGGAGATCGCGTCTGTGGGGATTACGGAAGAAGAGGCCCGGAGAAAGGGGATTTCTCTACGCTGTGGCAAATATATCATGAATGTAAATGGACAGTCTATTATTTCCAAGGAAGAGCAGGGATTCATAAAAGTACTGTTCGCAGCCGACAGCGATGTGCTTTTGGGCGCCCAGCTGATGTGCCAGAGGGCGACCGACATGATTGGAGAATTGGCTACGGCCATAGCGAACGGCCTGACTTCTTCCCAGTTAATGTATGCGATGCGCGCCCATCCGACGTTCAACGAGGCCATTTCCTGCGCAGTTGAGAACAGCAGGGAGCAGGCTCCCAGATGGTAACGGACTTGGGACGGGGTCCGTTTTAATAGCGTTTTTAAGATTGGCGCCATGGATGAAAATCCATGGTGCTTTTTCATTTCTTTTTTCAAGATTATATATTGACAATCCATAACGGAGTGCATATAATATAAATGAACATATGAATAACTGTTCATATGTTCAGGCGAAATCACAACATTCATTCAGGAGGATTTGAGATATGAAAGAAGCAGAAAGAGTGAGGGTAGCACATGAGCACGAAGCGTGTGGATGCGGCCACGACCATCATCATGAGCACGTGCATGAAGAGCATGAGCACCATCATCATGAGCACGAAGCGTGTGGATGCGGCCATGAGCACCATCATGAACATGGGCATGAAGAGCATGAACACCATCACCATGAGCATGAAGCAGCGGCATCCCGGGAGACGCTTCCAATGCCGGAGGGTGTTGAAAAGAGAGTGTATATACTTGAGAATCTGGGCTGTGCCAACTGTGCCGCCAAGATGGAGCGCATGATCGGGGAACTTCCAGGGGTAAAGATGGCTACCATTACATATGCCACAAAGCAGCTGGCAGTAGCGGCAGACCACCAGGAGGCATTGCTTCCGGAATTCAGAAGGATATGCGCATCCATCGAGGAGGATGTTACGGTAACGCCCAGGGACAGCGCACCAGTAAAAAAGCAGGAAAAGACCAGCACTGTCCAGGATAAAAAGGCGGATATCCTGGCCATAGCCGTGGGGGCGGTGATGTTTGTGGCTGGAGAGGTGATCGAGCATCTTTATCCGGCATCTTTGATTAGCACGGTACTGTTTATAGCGGCATATGTGATTCTGGGTCTTGGCATTGTGTGGACGGCAGTTAAGAATCTGGCAAAGGGGCATGTGTTTGATGAGAATTTTCTAATGAGCGTGGCAACGCTGGCGGCATTTGCCATTGGTGACTTTGCGGAAGCGGTAGGCGTCATGCTGTTCTACCGGGTTGGAGAATTGTTTGAAGACATTGCAGTAAGCCGCAGCAGATCCCAGATCATGGAAGCAGTTGATCTGAGGCCGGAAGTTGTAAACCTTGTCCGTGGAGACGAAACGAAGAGCATCCCGGCCCAGGAGGCAAAGGTGGGGGATATGATCCTGATCCGTCCGGGCGACCGAATTCCACTAGATGGCGTCATCGTTGAAGGAAGAAGTCAGATCGATACCTCGCCGGTCACCGGGGAGCCAGTTCCGGTAAACGTATACCCGGGAACCGAAGTCTACTCCGGATGTGTAAATGACCAGGGGGTTCTGAAGATGGAGGTAAGAAAGCCGCTCAGCGAGTCTATGGTAACCCGGATATTGGATTCCGTAGAAAATGCGGCTGCCAGCAAGCCGAAGATCGACCGCTTCATTACCAAGTTTGCCAGGATCTATACTCCGGTGGTCGTAGCAGTCGCAGCTGCTACGGCAGTGATTCCTTCCCTGGTTACCGGCGAATGGAATCACTGGATCTATACGGCGATTACGTTTCTGGTAATCAGCTGTCCATGCGCTCTGGTACTCAGCGTTCCTCTGGCTTTCTTCTCTGGAATCGGCGCAGGCTCTAAGAGGGGAATCCTATTTAAAGGAGGAGTAGCCATTGAAGCGCTTAAGGATGTAAAGGCCATCGTTATGGATAAGACAGGAACCATAACGAAGGGAAACTTTGTCGTACAGCAGGTGGTTTCTTTGAAACGATTGACGCAGAAGCAGATCCTCACAATCGCTGCGGACTGCGAGCTTAGTTCGACGCACCCTATCGGCACCAGCATCGTGTCGGCGGCAAGGGAAAAGAATCTGGAACTATCCAGTCCGAAAGAAGCGGAGGAAATCTCAGGCAAAGGGATTCGTGCCGTGTTCCCGGAAGGAACCGTGCTGTGCGGAAGCAAGGGACTTCTGGAAAAATACGGAGTGGATGTCAGCGGATATCAGTCGGATCTGTATGGCACAGAAGTGCTGATAGCGGTAGATGGCGAACTGGAAGGCTATCTGGTGGTCGCAGATGTAATCAAGCCGGAAGCAGGAGCGTCCGTGAAGCGTATGAAGTCACAGAACCTGATCACGGCTATGCTGACGGGAGATGCCAGGGACAATGCGATGGCGGTTGCAAAAGAGACCGGAATTGACGAAGTCCATGCCCAGCTTCTGCCGGAAGATAAATTAAGCCATTTAAAGCAGATCCGTAAGAAGCATGGCTCCGTCATGTTCGTAGGCGATGGCATCAATGATGCGCCGGTTCTTGCCGGGGCAGATGTAGGCGCTGCCATGGGGAACGGGGCGGATGCCGCGATCGAGGCGGCGGATGTGGTATTCATGACATCCTCGGTGGACGCCATACCGGAAGCAGTTTCCATTGCAAGGAAGACCGGGAAAATCGCCATGCAGAATGTAGTATTCGCGCTGGCCATCAAATTCCTTGTCATGATTCTTGGATTCACAGGCTATGCCAATATGTGGATGGCGGTATTTGCCGACACAGGCGTTGCAATGCTTTGCGTGCTGAATTCAATCCGGATACTGTATGCCGGTCAAAATAGTGGCAATGCATAAGAAAATGCATAAGAAATAGTTACGAAAATATTAATTTTAATTCATTTAATGCCAAATGGTTGAAATAACAATCACCATTTGGCATAATTAATAAATGAGTGAATATTCATACCTATTGGGGCATGCCGCGATAGGGTTTATCATGCTGAAAGGAAGGAATGTATGAAGAAGACAGAAGTAGAGTGCTGCGATATTACATGCATTCATGATGATAAAGTCCGTGCGGTCCGGCAGAGGATGCCGGAGGAAGAACGGTTAAAAGAACTGGCGGATTTTTACAAAGTGTTTGCGGATGCTACCAGAATCAAGATTTTGTGGATTCTGCTGGAATCAGAGATGTGCGTCTGCGACCTGGCAGAGATTCTGGGGATGACCCAGTCGGCCATCTCGCATCAGCTTAGAGTCTTAAAGCAGATGAAACTGGTAAAGAACAGAAGAGAAGGGAAGACGGTATACTATTCATTGGCCGATGGCCATATCCAGACGATAATCAGTCAGGGAATGGAGCATATCGCGGAATAGTTTTCATATAGTTATCAAAAAGGACAATATTATGACCGAGGAATTGAAGAAAAGGTGTATCATTTATGCGGTGGGGGTGTTTGTGTACGTATGCGGGATAGCGGTGACCATCCAGTATACGATGTCCGACCGGGCAAAGTTCATATGGTTTCTGGCAGCATACCTGATTATAGGCTTTGATGCCTTTAAGGTGCTGGAAGAGAAGCTGGCGCAGAAGAAGTTCCTGACAGAGTATACGCTGATTATACTTGCTACGATAGGGGCTTTTGGCGTGGCGAGATATGTAGAGGGCGTACTTGTTATGCTCTTATTTGAATTGGGGATGATGTTTGAAGCCTATTCCACGGACAGCGCCAAGCGTTCCATCAAAGAACTGATCGATATCCGGCCGGAATACGCGACCCGCAAGGTACACGGAAAAGAATTCAAGGTGGATCCTTCCGCGCTGAAACTAGGACATATTATTGTAATCAAGCCGGGAGAGCGCATCCCTGTGGATGCGGTTGTCGTCTCCGGCACTACAAGCATTGATACAAAGGCTTTGACAGGAGAAGCCATGCCCCAGTCCGCATGGCCGGGAGACCGGATATATAGCGGATGCATCAACCTCAATGGGGTGATCGAGGCAAAGGTCACGGCGCTGTATGTTGACTCCACCGTAACCAAGATTATGGAGATGGTAGAAGAGGCTCAGGAGAAAAGGGCGGAAAGCGAAGATTTTATTACGAGGTTCTCAAGAATCTATACGCCGGTTATGCTGGTGTGCGCCTTGCTCGTCATGATCTATCCGCCCCTTACATTTTCCTATGGGAATTGGGATACCTGGATCTACAGAGGATTGATCTTCCTCGTAGTAGCGTGCCCCTGCGGACTGGTCATGTCCATTCCGATTGCTTTCCTTGGCGGCATTGCGTCAGCAGCCAGACAGGGGATCGTGATCAAGGGCGGCAACTATCTGGAGGACCTTTCCAAGGCAGATACCTTCGTGTTTGACAAGACTGGAACGCTGACGGAAGGCATATTCAAGGTAAAGGAAGTAAAAGCGGTGGGGATGGACAATGACGAGCTGCTTCGTATCGCAGCCCATGTGGAGAGTTATTCCAACCACCCGATCGCCCAGTCCCTGTCAGAAGCCTACGGGAAAGAGATCCATAAGAACAAGGTATACCGGATGCGGGAACTGCCGGGCTATGGCGTCAATGCGACTTTTGAAGGCGAGCGGGTCTATGTGGGTAATAAGCGGCTGATGGATCGGCAGAAGGTTCTCTGCGATGAAGTGAGCCGTGATGGAACGGTCGTCTATGTTGCCATCGGCAAGAAATATGCCGGCTATATCGTGATCGCCGATTCTGTCAAGGAAGATGCAAAGACGACACTCCAATACTTGAAGGAAAAGTGCAAGGCAGTACTGGTAATGCTTACCGGAGATACCAAGAGCAGCAGCCTGGAAGTAGCCAGGAAGCTGAAGATAGACTATGCGTACGCAGAACTGATGCCAGAGGATAAATTAGAGCAGCTGGAGGACTTTTTAGATCTTCAGGATTCTACGGAGCGTCTGGTATGCGTTGGAGACGGAATCAATGACGCGCCGGTCCTTGCAAGAGCTGACGTAGGAATCGCTATGGGCGCGCTGGGCTCGGCGGCAGCAATTGAGGCGGCTGATATTATATTGATGGAAGATGAATTGCCAAGAATCGTGGACGCGATCAAGATTGCGAAGGAGACCTTAAGAGTAGTCAGCCAGAATATTTCTTTTGCATTGATTGTGAAGGTGCTGATCCTGATACTTGCCACAATTGGCTATTTTGGAATGTGGGAAGCAATTCTGGCTGAAGTCGGCGTAATGTTCGCGGCAATCCTGAATGCCGTCTGGGTTGTCCGTTATACTGTTTAGGAGGATATATGAAGTATAGGAAGATAGCCCTGTCTGTGATGGCTGCTGCCATTGTATTGACAGGCTGTGTAAAAAATCCATCTGAAAAAGGAGTAGAATACCTGGAAGATGGAAAATATAAAGAAGCGATCGAACAGTTCCAGGATGCAATCGATTCGGAGGTGAATATAGGAGATGCCTACAGAGGAATCGGGATTGCAAAATGGGAGCAGGAAGATTATGAGGGAGCAAAAGAAGCGTTTCAGAACGCGCTTGATAATGGTGCCAAGAAGACTGGCACCATCTATAATTTTATGGGAAACTGCGATATGAAGCTCTCCAGGCCGGAATCTGCCCTTAACTATTACCGCCTTGGCGTCGGCCAGGAGGATAGCAGCGAGGAACTCAAAAAAGAGATGCACTTTAACATGATCGTAGCATATGAACAGATGAAGGATTGGGAAAGTGCGAAGGCCAAACTAAAGGAATACCTGGCAGAGTATCCGGACGATGAAGCAGCAAAAAAAGAATTGGAATTTCTGGAGACAAGATAATATATGGGAAATATGATTGATTTGGAAAAAGAGACCGAACGGGTCATCCTGGTAGGCGTCAGCGTAACGGATGAGGATGACACCCAGAAGTCGTTAGAGGAATTAAAGGATCTGGCTTCCACAGCCGGAGCGGATACTGTGGGCGTGGTGATTCAAAACCGGGAGCAGGTCCATCCGGGCACTTATGTAGGCAAGGGAAAGATTGAAGAGATCAAAGATCTGCTGTGGGAATTGGAAGCAACCGGGATTATCTGTGATGATGAACTATCCCCGGCGCAGATGAAGAACCTTCAGGATGAGCTAGACGCGAAGGTGATGGACCGGACGCTGGTCATACTCGATATATTTGCGTCACGGGCTTCTACCAGCGAAGGCAAGATTCAGGTAGAACTGGCCCAGTTAAAATACCGTCAGTCTAGGCTTACCGGATTTGGCACGGCGCTTTCCAGGCTGGGAGGCGGCATAGGTACCAGAGGGCCGGGAGAGAAGAAGCTGGAGATGGACCGAAGGCTGATCAAGGGACGGATTGCCCAGCTGAACCGGGAATTGAAAGACGTGAAGCGTCACCGGGAGGTCACAAGAGAGCAGAGAAGCCGCAACCGGATTCCGGTGGCGGCCATCGTAGGGTATACCAATGCAGGAAAGTCTACGCTTCTTAATACGCTGACCGGGGCAGGTATCCTGGCAGAAGATAAGCTGTTTGCAACCCTTGACCCCACCACCAGGGAATTGAAGCTTCCCAGCGGACAGGAGATACTGCTTACGGATACGGTAGGATTCATCCGCAAGCTGCCGCATCATCTGATAGAGGCTTTTCGAAGCACGCTGGAAGAAGCCAGGTATGCGGATATCATTCTTCATGTAGTAGATGCGGCCAATCCCCAGATGGACGAGCAGATGTATATCGTATATGAGACGCTTCAGAATCTTGGAGTAACCGATAAGCCGATCATTACTATATTCAACAAGCAGGACAAGGCACAGGACGATGCCATCGTCCGGGACTTTCATGCAGATTATACGGTCAAGATCTCCGCAAAGACAAGGGGAGGAATACCGGAACTTCTCAAGACTATAGAGGCAGTACTCAGGCAGCAGAAGGTTGCCATTGAGAATCTCTATCCTTACCAGGATGCGGCGAAGATCCAGATGATCCGAAGATTCGGGGAACTGCAGGAAGAAGAATACCGAGAGGACGGCATCTTTGTCAGGGCTTATGTACCTGTGGAAATCTATGACAAAGTCAAGGTTTCCCGGGGGGATTCGCCAAAAAGCCCCTTATAAGAGCGGGAGAACGTGGAGTAATCCTTGAATCCGCAGTCAAAACAGGCCTGCGTGCTGGGCACGCCGGATAATATCAAGTCTTTTGCAAGCAGGAGCCGCTTCTGGGAGATATAGCGTCCCATAGTATAGCCGGTCTCCTGCTTGAATAGTCTCATCATATAATATTTGCTGATGTAGAAAGTGTCCGCCAGATGGTCTATGGTCAGATCCCTGCCAAGATTCTCGTTGATATAGCGCAGGATATCCAGAACCTTCACATTGCAATTGGCGGTATCGATAAATTCCAGCCGGTTCTTTCTCGCGGCGCGGTTCAGATGTATCATGAATTCCAGGAATAGGACCTGGCGGTATAATCCGGCTGCATATCCGTCGTCGGAAAAGGATTTTTCCAGCTGGGTGATGGAGCGGAATAGAGAACTTCTCTCAAGAGATGGGATGCGAAGAACGTTGGAATGCTCTTCTTCGGCTTTCTGAAAGCAGTAGCTAAGATCATAGGAATCCGTCTGATAGGCATTGATGAAATTGGGCGATATATATACGATGATCCGTTCATATACGGTAGAATTATCTACAATCAGGCGGTGGATATCATTGTGCTTTACCAGCACGATATCATAAGGGATGAGCTCATATGATTTTCCCTCCACCATGTAATTGACATTTCCTTTGATAAATATGGTGATCTTGTCAAAGTCGTGATAATGGTATTCCACCTCCCGAGTCTCCTGATCCGTAAGGTGGAACAGTCGGAATTCGCTATTTAAGTATCCTTTTTTTACATATTGTTCCATAAGGGCGCCTCCTTCTTAGAGTTTATCTTATAGCAAGAGAGCATTATTTGCAATATGCTAAGCACGATTTGTGTTGAAATGGGAAATAATGCCTGATATGATAGAGATATAATAACGGGGAGCAATAAGGACAATCCCAATGGAAAGACGGAGGTATGTTATGAAGGTTGTGTTGGAACGTTATCATGGGCTGGGAAATGATTATGTTGTATTTGACCCTAATAAGAATGAACTGGAACTTACACCGAAGAATGTAAAGATGATCTGCGACCGTAATGAAGGGCTTGGCTCGGACGGCGTGCTGGAAGGACCTATCCTGAAAGAAGATGGAATGCATGTAAAGGTCTGGAATCCGGATGGAAGCGAGTCGGAGACCAGCGGAAACGGGGTCAGGATATTCGCAAAGTACCTGAAAGACGCAAGCTACGTACAGAAGAAAAACTTTAAACTCTATACAGGCAATGGGCCAGTGGAAGTTACATTCCTCAATGAAGACGGCAGCCGCCTTCGCGTATCCATGGGAAAACTGTCTTTTTGGAGCGATGATATCCCGGTGACAGGAGAGCGCAGGGAGGTCATCAATGAAGATATGGTATTTGGAAGAACCTTGTATCCGGTTACTTGCGTATCCATCGGCAATCCGCACTGCGTTATTCCGATGCGGGAGATCTCGAAGCCGCTGGTATGCAAGATTGGCGATTACGCAGAACTGGCAAGATACTTCCCCAAACGGATCAATACGCAGATTATGAAGGTGATCGATAAAGAGCATGTGGCGATCGAGATCTATGAACGAGGTGCAGGCTATACGCTGGCTTCCGGAACCGGCGCATGCGCTGCCGCCGGAGTCGCCTATAAACTGGGAATGACCAACAACAAGGTCATAGTACAGATGCCGGGAGGCGAGCTTCAGGTCGAGATTGAAGAAGACTGGAACGTATTTATGACAGGCGACGTGTTCTATGTGGCAAAGATTACCCTGAGCAATGAGTTTGTTGAAAAATTAAGAGCGATATAATATACTAAGGCATAGGGAGGAAAACCTATGCCTTTACAATTTATATTCGGGCCGTCGGGCTCGGGAAAATCATATCACCTATACCATCAGATAATTGACGAATCTAGGCTCCATCAGGAGCAGAATTATATCGTCCTTGTGCCGGAGCAGTTTACGATGCAGACGCAGAAGGATCTGGTCAATATGCACCCCTGCCATGGAATCATGAATATTGATGTGTTAAGTTTTGTCAGGCTGTCTTACCGCGTGTTCGAAGAGACGGGCGGAGGGACGCTGCCCGTTCTGGACGATGAAGGCAAGAACCTGATTCTGAGAAAGATAGCCGGAGACTACGAAGGGGAACTCAAGGTTCTGGGGGGAAATATGAAGAAGCTTGGGTACATCAGCGAGGTGAAGTCAGTCATCTCCGAGTTTGCCCAATATGACATTACGGAAGAAGAACTCGAACGCGTCATGGAGACGGCGGGAGAGGAATCCAGGCTATACTACAAGCTGAAAGACATCCAGGTGCTTTACAGAGGATTCATGGAGTATCTGGAAAAGAAATATATTACAAAAGAGGAACTGCTGGATGTTCTAAGCCAGATGGTCTGCAAGTCTGATATGCTCAAGAACAGCACGGTAGTGCTGGATGGGTTTACCGGCTTTACGCCGGTGCAGAACAGGCTGCTTCTGGAACTTATGACCCATTGCCGCAAAGTAGTGATTACGGTGACCATGGATGACCGGGAAGATCCTTACGTCTATCAGCACCCATACCAGCTCTTCGGGCTTGGAAAGCATATGGTGACCACGCTGATGCGGCTTGCCAGAGATCATAACATAGCGGTTGACGAGCCGGTCTGCCTGTATGGCAGGCCTCCTTATCGTTTTAAGGATCATGATTCCCTGGCTTTTCTGGAAAGAAACCTGTTCCGCTATCATGGGAAGGGATTCGGAAAAGAGCCGGAGTCGATCGGAATTCATGTGACAAGAAATCCGAAGGAGGAGGCCATGGCCGTGGCAGGAGCAATTCGGGCGCTGGTGAGGAAGGAAGGATACCGCTACCGGGAGATCGGCGTCATCGTAAGCAATATGGACGTGTACGGCGACGATCTGGAGCAGGCCTTTGCCATGTATGAGATTCCGGCTTTTATGGATCATAAGAGAAGCATTCTTCTAAATTCTTTTGTCGAGTATATCAGGAGCCTGCTTGACATGGCAGAACAGAATTTTACTTATGAAAGCGTGTTCCGGTTTCTTCGGACCAACCTGGCAGGGTTTAGCTTTGATGAAGTGGACAGGTTAGAGAACTATGTCATTGGCCTGGGGATCAAAGGCTATAAAAGGTGGCAGGAGAAATGGGTACGCCGCTTGAAGGGGATGGAAGAAGAGGAATTGGAGGCGTTGAACCACTGCCGCGTAATCCTGGTAGAGAAGGTAGACGGCCTGCTCTATGTACTGAAGCAGAGAAGCAAGACGGTTCGTGACATTACTATGGCTCTGTATGAATTCATGGTGCGCGAGGACCTGCAGGTGAAACTGGCGGCTTTGGAAGAACGGTTCCAGGCAGAAGGGGAACTGGCGCTTGCAAAAGAATACGCCCAAGTATACAGGATAGTAATAGAACTGTTCGACAAATTCGTAGAACTTCTGGGGGATGAGAAGGTCAGCCTGAATGAATACTGCAAGCTGCTGGATGCCGGCCTGGAAGAAGCGAGGGTAGGCGTAATCCCACCCAGCGTTGACCAGGTGGTGGCGGGAGACGTGCAGCGGACCAGGCTTAAGGATATCAAGGCGCTGTTCTTCGTGGGAGCCAATGACACATATCTTCCGGGGCCATTGCTTCGAACCGGGCTTCTGTCCGAAAGGGATCGGGAAAAATTTGCCAGGGAGAGGCTTTCTCTGTCGCCGGGAGGCAAGGAACAGGCCTATATCCAGAAGTTTTATCTCTATATGAATCTTACAAAGCCGTCCGAACAGCTGAATATCTATTACAGCAAGGTGTCTGCGGACGGCAAGAGTATCCGTCCGTCTTATCTGATACAGGAATTGAGACGGCTATTTCCATTGCTTCCGGTGCAGGATGAGGAAGGCATGGCGCTTCCGCTGCGGGAGATTACGGAGAAGATGGGAATTAGCTATCTGATTCGCGGTTTTCAGGGAAATGGGGAAGGCATGGACGCGGCGTGGAAAGAACTCTATACCTGGTACAAGAAGAGCCCTAAGTGGCAGAGCAAGGTGGAGAGCCTGTTAAAAGCCGGGTATTACCGCCGGCCTATGGATGGATTGACCGAGGCCGTTGCCAAAAGGCTTTATGGGGAAGAATTTGAAGACAGCATTACCAGAATGGAAAGGTTCCAGACTTGCGCGTTTGCCCATTTCCTGACCTATGGGCTGAATCTTCAGGAAAGACAGGAGTATGATTTCCAGGCAGTGGATATGGGAAATGTGTGCCATAACGCGCTGGAGCGCTTTTCCCGTAAGGTTGAAAGGGAAGGCTGCGGCTGGGTTGGATTAAAAGAGGAGAAGCGGGCTTCCTTCATTGACGAAAGCGTGGAAGAGGCGATCACGGACTATGGCAATTCGGTATTGTATAGTTCTGCAAGGAATGAATATATGATCGTGCGCATGAAGCGCATGCTGGAGCGTACGGTGTGGGCGCTTACCAAGCAGCTGTCTGCCGGAGACTTCCAGCCTTCTGCCTATGAATTCCGGTTTGCGAACGGCAAGATCGACCGGATCGATACCTGCGAGGATGGGGATAAGGTCTATGTAAAGGTGCTGGATTACAAGACCGGGAGCAAGGCGTTCGATGTGGTCGCCCTGTATCATGGTCTCCAACTGCAGCTGATGGTGTATATGGACGCGGCGGTAAAAGCGGAGCAGAAAAAGCATAAGGAGCAGGAAGTCATTCCGGCTGGCGTGTTCTATTATCGGATCCAGGATCCGCTTGTTGACAAGCAGGAAGAGGCCTCGGTGGAAGAGGCCCTATTGAAGGAATTGAAGCCGGATGGAATGATCAACCTCAAAGATGAGGTGCTCCATCATCTGGAACACCGGACGGAGGGGGAATCCCTGGCAGTTCCGGTGAAGTTCAACAAAAACGGAAGCCTGGCAAAGAGTTCCAAGGCCGTGCCGGAGGAAGAATTCCAGATCATGATGCGGCATGCGGCAAGAAAAGTAGAAGAAACCCACCAGAGCATCTTAAGAGGAGAGACGAAGGCCTCGCCATACAGAAGAGGTCAGGAGACCGGCTGTGATTACTGCAAGTACCGGCACGTATGCGGATTTGATGTGAAGGTTCCGGGATACGCTTACCGGGATATCGGGAAGATGAGCAAAGAAGAAGCGATCGCTGCCATGCAAGCCGCTTCGAAAGGAGAAGAATAGGTCATGAAAGTTACGTGGACAAAGGAACAGCAGAAAGTCATAGACCTGAGAAACAGGAATATTCTCGTATCAGCTGCGGCAGGCTCTGGCAAGACGGCCGTCCTGGTGGAACGCATTATTACTATGCTCACGGAGGATGAAAGCCCGGTAGATGTAGATCGTCTGCTGATCGTAACATTTACGGAGGCAGCGGCGGCGGAGATGAAGGAACGTATCCGCAATGCCATTGAGAAGAAACTGGAAGAATACCCGGGCAACGAGCATCTTAAGCAGCAGGCCACTTTGATACACAATGCGCAGATTACGACGATTCACAGTTTCTGCCTGTCGGTGATCCGGGATCATTTTCACGCGATTGACATGGATCCTGGATTTCGGATTGGAGAGGAAGGCGAGTTGAAACTTCTGCGCCATGACGTGCTGGAAGAGATGCTGGAGGACCGGTACCAGCGGGGAGAACAGAGATTCCTGGACTTCGCTGCTGCTTATGGCGGCGGGAGAAGCGATAAGAAGATGGAAGAACTGGTGCTGAAAATCTATGAGTATTCCAGGAGTTACCCGGACAGTGAAGGATGGCTGTCCTCCTGCTTGGAGGCCTATAACGCGGACAGCCTTTCGGAATTGGAGGAAAGCGGCTATATTCTTCTGGTGATGGATAATGTGAGACGGTACCTTTATGATGCCGGAAGGCTTCTTCATGAGGGGCTGGATATCTGCAATGACCCGGATGGGCCTGCGGCCTATGATACAGCTCTTCGAAGCGACATCCAGATGATCGAGGAATTGAGGGGGACGGGCGCGTTTACGGAACTTGGAGTAAAGATGAACAGCGTAAAGTGGATGAGGCTTGCAGCCAACCGGGATAAGACGGTGTCGGAGGAAAAGACAGCCAAGGTAAAGGCAATCCGGGAGGAGGTAAAAGGGCTGGTCAAAGATCTGGCCGGCCAGTATTTTTATCAGGATGCGCCGGGAATTCTTGAAGACCTTCAGATCTGCCGTCCTGCGATGGAGGAACTGGCAAGCCTTGTCCGGGAGTTCGCCGAAAGATTCGAAGAAAAGAAGCGCTCCAAAAATATGATTGACTTTTCTGATATGGAACAGTACGCGCTGAGGATTCTTACTGATAAGACGGACGAAGGATTTGCCCCTTCGGTCATCGCCAGGGAGTACCAGCAGCAGTTCCTGGAAATCATGATTGATGAATATCAGGACAGCAATCTGATCCAGGAAGCTATCCTAACCAGCATCTCTACCGTGTCTGAGGGACGTTATAACATATTCATGGTCGGGGATGTAAAGCAGAGCATCTATCGATTCCGCTTATCCAGGCCGGAACTTTTTATGGAGAAATTCGATACTTATGATACGGATGACAGCAAGACGCAGAGAATCGACCTTCATAAGAACTTCCGCAGCCGGCGGGAAGTGCTGGAAGGAGTCAACTATATCTTCCGCCAGATCATGACCCGGGAACTGGGGGGCATCGTCTATGACGACCAGGCAGCGCTGTATGTGGGCGCGGATTATAAAGATGGAGAAAATATGGAGACAGAGGTGCTGGTCATTGACAGCAACGTGGATGCATGGGAAGATGAGGCGCAGTCAGTTCAGGGAATTACGGAACGAGAATTGGAGGCCAGGGCGATCGCCGGGCGTATCCGGGAATTAATCCATCACCAGCAGGTGACGGACAAGAAGACCGGGGAATTCCGGCTGGCGCGCTATTCGGATATTGTCATACTGACCCGCAGCATAAAAGGATTTGCGGATGTGTTTACGGAGGTGTTGAGCAAAGAAGGGATTCCGACCTATGCAGGCACCAGAGAGGGATATTTTGCAACCCAGGAAATTGGGGTGATTCTGGATTACCTGCGTGTCCTGGATAACCAGAGGCAGGACATCCCGCTGGCAGCGGTGCTGGCCTCGCCGATTGGCGCTATGACGGAGGAAGAACTAGCGATTATAAGAAGCAGTTATAAAGAACGGCCCTTCTTCCAGGCAGTGTCAGACTATCTTGCGGGAGGCGAAGATGAGTCTATTCGTGGCAAGCTGGGCCGGTGCCTGGGCCAGATGGAGGCATTTCGCAAGGTGGTTCCTTATACGCCTATGCATGAGTTGCTGCATATGGTGCTGGAGAAGACCGGCTACGGCGACTATGCCTGCGCCATGCCGGGAGGCGAGCAGAGAAAGGCCAATCTTGACATGCTGGCAGAGAAGGCAAGGGTTTTTGAATCTACCAGTTATAAGGGGCTGTTCCATTTTATACGCTATATAGAACAATTGCAGAAGTATGACGTGGATTATGGGGAAGCGAGTATTGAAGATGAGCAGTCTGACACGGTGCGTATTATGACCATTCACAAGAGCAAAGGACTGGAATTTCCCATTGTGTTCGTAGCCGGAATGGGGAAACGGTTCAATATGCAGGATGCCAGAAGCAGCGTGGTTCTTCATTCAAAAATGGGCGTGGGCCTGGACGCGATTCATATTGCCAACAGGACGAAAAGTCCAAGCCTTGTAAAAAAGATTATCCAGAAGGAAGAAGCATTGGACAGCCTGGGCGAAGAATTAAGGGTCCTCTATGTGGCATTAACTAGGGCTAAGGAGAAATTGATCATTACGGGAACTATTCCAAATCTGGAGAAGAAGATGCCGCTCTATGAGATGGGGATTACATTTGGCCGTCTTAGCAAGGCATCTACTTATTGGGACTGGATTCTTCCGGCAGTATCCAGCGTGCCGCCCGAGGTTCCTATCGCAGTAAAAAGGATAGCATTTGACGATATTGTAAAAGAAGAAGTCATAGAAGAGACTGCCGGAAGGATGACCAGGGCGATGCTGGAAGCATGGAATACCAGCCAGGTCTATGATCCGGCCATGCATGAGGCGATAAAAGAGCAGTTTGGATATCAGTATCCATATGCCGGAAGCGGAATGCAGAAATTAAAATTTACCGTTTCCGAACTTAAGAAGAGAATCTATCTGAAGGAAAGCCTGGGCGAGGAATTAGACGAAAGAGGCGAATTATTGTATGAAGAGCCTGAAGTGGTTCCGCTCATTCCAAGATTCCTTAAGGAAGAGGAAGAACTGACAGGGGCTTCCAGAGGTACGGCATACCACCGCCTGATGGAACTTCTGGATCTTGCACAGGATTATGGGGAAGCGGAACTGGCGGACGCGGTGAGCGCATATGTGGAAGAAGGAAAGATGGACGCGGATATGGCTGCCTGCATACGGCACGGCGATATCCTGGGCTTTTTAAATGGCGGGGCAGGACAGCGAATGAAAGCGGCTGCCCGGGCAGGCGCCCTATGGAGAGAGCAGCCCTTCGTGCTAGGGGTGGACGCCAGAGAAATGTACCCCGAAGAACAGGAAGGCGAGCTGATCCTGGTACAGGGAATCATAGATGCTTACTTTGAAGAGGCGGACGGGCTGGTAGTCCTGGACTATAAGACAGACCAGATATACACGCCGGAAGGGCTGATAGAACGGTACCATTCCCAGCTGGACTACTATGCGAAGGCGCTGGAGCAGCTGACACAGAAAAAGGTTAAGGAGAAGATTATCTATTCCTTTACTATAAAGAAAGAGATTCGATTGCCATGACACAGATATTAGCTGTATATATAATACTCATAAATATTGTTACATTCTGGGTGTTCGGACATGACAAGCGCCAGGCCAGGAACAAAGGCTGGCGCGTGCCGGAGAAGACCCTCTTCCTTTTGGCGGCAGCTGGAGGGAGCATTGGCGCTATAGCAGGAATGCAGATATTCCGCCATAAGACCAGACACTGGAAGTTCCGCTTGGGAATGCCGCTGATATTGGGAGCGCAGTGTGTGGCGGGGTGGTGGATTTTTTGGGCGTAGGCTTGTGATTGTTAAGGAGGACGGCGTAGGGAGGGGCTGTGGCTTGCAGCGGCTCCGACTCGCTTCGCCGGGAAAGTATAAGCAGAAAAACCTGATTTACAGATAACCGGACATATTCGGCGTGAAATTCTGAAAGAATTTCGCACCTCAGATGTCCTCGAAGATTTTGTTTGAGACAAAATCTTCGTATCTGGAAATCAGGTTTTTTTGCTAACACTTTCCTACGGCTCCCTCGACGGACCACCGCAAGCCACAGCCCCTCCCTACGCCTGCTTTCTAAGAAGCCACGATGCTGCGCCGTGGGGGAGAAATCGCCAGGAAGCCGCAAGAAGTACATATTCGTATCATTTTGCTCAATGCTGCGTTGAGGCTAAAGTCTAAAGATTTCTATTGCTAAACTTCCGCGACTAAAATAAATCCGGTGAAAAGTGTAATTTAACGCAGGCACACCACGCAGAATTGCCAACAAATTGCCGGTAGCCGGGGAGGGCGGGGAGGCTGTTTCGCAGGGAAGCGGAGGCGTCCGGAATATCCATGCCCGGAATGTTAGGCCGCGGGAGAGGAGTCAGCCGACGACTCTCCCGCAGACTTACATCCCGGTGCATGAGATGCAGGCGCCGAAGCGTCGAAGAAACAGCCTCCCCGCCCTCCCCGGCGTACCACAATCCCCAATTCCTCAATTTCCATAAAAATATTCTCGCAAAAAATATAATATGTGTTGACAAATCATATTATACGACATATAATATAACCATCAAAACAATATTGTAATGAAAGATATATTATAAAATTCCAGCAAAGGAGTGAGAATATGGTATTTAACACCGGAGCCGCTCTTCTGGACGCCATAGTACTGGCGGTCGTATCCAGGGAGAAGGAAGGGACTTACGGATATAAGATTACCCAAGACGTAAGAAAGGCCATTGACGTATCAGAATCAACATTATATCCTGTGCTAAGGAGGCTGCAGAAAGACGAATGTCTGGAAGTATATGATAAGCAGTTTGACGGACGCAACCGGCGCTACTACAAGGTGACGGAAAAAGGTATGGCGCAGTTGAATCTATATCGGGTAGAATGGAAAAATTATTCTTTGAAGATTAATGAATTGTTTGAGGGAGGTGTGACTGCATGAACCGCATAGAGTTTATGACAGAATTAGCCGCATTATTACAGGATGTGCCAGTAGAAGAACGCAGAGAGGCGATGCAGTATTATAACGATTATTTTGATGATGCGGGAGAAGAGAATGAAGAGCAGGTGATATCTGAATTAGGAAGCCCTGCAAAGGTGGCGGCCACGATCAAGGCCGATCTGGGAAGCCAGGCCGGCGATTACGCGGAGTATTCGGAGAATGGATATACCGACTCCAGGTTTGACCAGAAGGAGATGCCGGCGGGCAGGGACTATCAGAGGAAGGAAGAAAAAGAGCCTCCGAAGACCAGCAGGGCGTTGAAGATCGTACTGATTATCGCGATCATTCTGGTTGGTGCGCCAGTTCTGATTCCGCTGGGAGTTGGAATAACGCTGGCGGTACTTGGATGCATAATTGCGTTGTTCTGCGCGTTTATAGCGCTGGTAATTGCATCCGTGGCAGTAGCGATTGCAGGAATCGTGGTATTCTGTGTTGGAATCGCTACATTGATTCCGGAACTTGCCGTAGGATTAGCGCTGGTAGGAACAGGACTGATATTGACGGTACTGGGCGTGATAGCAACCGTAGCAAGCGTGAAGCTTTGCCTGGTAGTATTCCCGGGGATCTGTAGAGGAATCGTATGGATCTGCCGCAGGCCGTTTCAAGGAAAGGCGGTGGCATAAGCATGAAAAAGGGATGGAAGATATTCTGGATAGTATGCGCGGCAACGGCAGCGATTGGCTTTGTGTGCTGTGTGATCGCCAAGGTACTGGGTGTTACGACAGATATGATAGAAGGACGCTTTCCGCATGGCATAGGGGTGTTTTCCTACAATTATACGGTGGATGATTATATCAATGACGATGATGACATCCCCCTTGCGGATGATATGAAAAATAGTTATAGCAACATAACCGAAATAGATGTAGACATCTTCGCGGGACAGGTGAAGGTCGTGCTTTCCGACGATGCAAAAGATGTAACAGTCGAGACAAGAGGCATCAACAAGCGTCTGGGACTTAAGTGCTATCAGGACGGCGACGAATTAAAGATAAAGTCTAAGGAAAGGATATGGCATGTCAACAATGTGGGGTCAGGAACGATTACGATTACCCTGCCCAGGGACTTAAGGCTGAATGAGGCATCCTTTGACATTGGAGCCGGTACGCTGGATATAGAAAAGATTTTTGCCCAGGATCTGTATGTGGGCGTGGGAGCGGGCGATGCGAATCTTACGCATTTTGAAGCAGGCGAGGTAGAATTTGACTGTGGAGCCGGAAGCATCCATGCGAATGGAGATGCAAGGTCAGAGATCGATATTGACGGCGGAGTGGGCGAGATTATCCTGACGGTTTCCGGAGAAGAATCCTCTTACAATTATGATATCGACTGCGGAGTAGGAGAAGTCATCTGTGGAAATACTACTTATTCAGGCTTAGCCAACGAAAAGAATATTGACAATGGGGCTTCAAGAGATATTAAGGTAGATTGTGGAGTGGGGACCATTACGATTAATTTTGGAAATGCATTATAACGGGGACGTCCAAGAAAACCGGACGCGTGAATGAAAGGAGAATTATTAAATGGAACAGAAAAGACTATATAGATCACGGGAAAACCGCATGATATGCGGGGTATGCGGAGGCATAGCCGATTATTTCAATGTAGACCCGACGCTGATTCGTCTGGGACTTGTGTTATTAGCTTGTACTGGTTCAGGAATCCTGGCTTATTTTATAGCGGCTATTATAATTCCGGACCAACCAAGAACATATTAATCTTCAAAGAGGGAGAAGCATCCGTACAGGGTGCTTTTTCCGCGTATAAGGAAGGCGGGAGGGGCTGCCAGTATATTCCATCCAAAAGGTGTCAATACTTACTAAAAAATGAAAGGGGTATTGTGCTATGGCTGGAAAGAAGAATAAACCGATCAAGCTGGATGAACTGACACAGGAAGAAAAGATGAAATACGAGATCGCGGAGGAACTGGGACTGCTGGACAAGGTAATGCAGGAGGGATGGAGATCGCTGTCATCCAAGGAGACAGGCAGAATCGGAGGCCTGATGACGAAGAAAAGGCGGGAAGCCGAGAAAAAGTAACAAAAATATTACGAATATTAATTAGTGTGAACAATTGGTCATAAAGGTTGAAAAGAGGGTATCCATTTGCTATAATCGAAAAACTGGTAAAAACATTAGCAGGTGAAGTTATGAGCGATAAGATTAAAGTTTTAGATATTGATATAGATAACTGCACGGCCAAGGAAGCCATGAAGGAAACCATGGAGTATCTGAAGTCCGAGCCGGTAAGCGTGATAGAGATGGTTACAGTGGATGGATTGATGCAGATGGACGAATTGCCGGAACTCAAAGAGAATATGCAGGAATTCGATCTTGTACTGGCTGGGGATAAGACAATCCTGGAGGCAGCAGATATCACAGACCGCAAGTTCCTTCAGGAGACAGAAGGCCATTTGTTCCTGAAGATGTTTATGCGATACCTTCATAAGAACCATAAGAGAATCTATCTTCTGGTGGAGACGGAAGAGGAGGGCCAGGAGTTCTATGACTACCTTCAGAGATACTATAGCGGACTCCAGATTATCGGACTGGCAAAGGTATCGGCAAGGAACCGGGCGGATGATATGCTGGTCAATGCGATCAACGGCGGCGAGGTGGACTGTATCTTCGCGGCGCTGTCGGCGCCTCTTCAGGAGGACTTTATTATGAAGAACCGGAGTCTTCTGGATGCCCGCGTCTTTATCGGGCTGGGGAAGGAAAGCCTTCCGGTAAAGAAGGCAGGCCTCGGGCAGAGCAGGATTGGACAGTTCCTTATCCGGCGCATTTTCAAGAAAGAGATTGAGAAGCGCAAGCGCAGCGAGCCGAATCAATTCTCCCCCGCAAAATAAATAAGAAAATTATAAGATTTGACTTTTCGTCACTATGTACATGGCCAAAAACTGAATATTTTATTAAAATCTTGAGGAAATTAACAAAAATATGTGATTTCCTCTTTATTTTTTTGTTGATATATATTAAGATAGAATTCAGTAGTATGCATTTTGGCTACTTTTTCAAGTAATTTGTTGTGAAAAATGCATATTGAAATGAGTGGAGGAGATGGAATATGATATCTAATCAAATACTTCAAAATACGATTGAAGGATTGAAAGGGATTACACGAATTGACTTCTGCGTAATGGACACCGACGGTAAATCTCTTGCAAGTACATTTTCAGAACAGGACAACTATGAAGAAGAGGCAGTCTCCTTCGTAGAATCCCCGGCAGACAGTCAGGTTGTACAGGGATATCAGTTCTTTAAGATTTTTGACGAGCATCAGCTGGAATACATCCTGCTTGCCAATGGAGGCAGCGATGATGTATATATGGTAGGAAAGATTGCCGCGTTCCAGATTCAGAATCTTTTAGTGGCTTATAAAGAACGATTTGACAAGGACAATTTCATTAAGAACTTGCTGCTTGACAACCTGCTCTTAGTGGACATTTACAACCGTGCCAAAAAATTACATATTGACACAGAAGTGAGACGTGTTATCTTTATTATTGAGACAAAGCACGAAAAGGACAGCAATGCTCTCGACAATGTGCGCAATCTGCTGGGCAACCGGACGAAGGATTTCGTAACGGCAGTTGATGAGAAGAATATCATTGTCGTAAAGGAACTGGAGCCTGGCGACGGGCACGAGGAACTGGAGAAGATCGCGCAGAATTTGTATGTGCTCCTGAAGGAAGATGGAGAAGAAGAGATCCTGATCGCCTATGGAACCATAGTCAATGACATTAAGGAAGTGTCTAAGTCTTATAAGGAAGCGAAGCTTGCCCTGGACGTGGGCAAGATATTCTTCGGGGAGCGAAGCGTAATCGCTTACAGTGCTTTGGGAATCGGACGCCTGATATACCAGTTGCCGATTCCGCTATGCAAGATGTTCATACGTGAGATTTTTGAGGGGAAATCGCCAGATGATTTCGATGAAGAGACGTTGACTACCATTAACAAATTCTTCGAGAATAATCTGAACGTATCAGAAACATCCAGACAATTATATATTCACCGTAACACATTAGTATACCGGCTGGATAAGCTTCAGAAGAGCACGGGGCTAGATCTGCGCGTGTTTGAAGATGCCATTACATTCAAGATCGCACTTATGGTCGTGAAGTATATGAAGTACATGGAATCACTGGAGTATTAATAATCAGGAGGAAAGTATGATTGAATTAAAAGAAGTAACGAAAGAGTACTCGAAAGGGGTTGCAGCCCTGAACGGCGTTAACCTGAAGGTTGAGCAGGGCGAATTTGTATTTATCGTAGGGGACAGCGGATCAGGAAAGTCTACGCTGATTCGTTTGATCATGAAGGAACTGGACCCTACCTCAGGAACGATTATCGTAAACGGACAGAACCTGAACCGGATGAAGCACAGGAAGATTCCGATGTACAGAAGAGGAATCGGAGTCGTATTCCAGGATTTCCGGCTTTTGAAGGACAGGAATATCTATGATAATATAGCATTTGCACAGCGCGTTACAGAGACGCCTACCCGAATCATCAAGAAAAAGGTGCCGGCGGCATTATCGCTGGTAGGGCTGGCCCAGAAGTACAAATCATATCCAAAGGAACTCTCCGGAGGAGAGCAGCAGCGTGTTGCCATCGCAAGAGCGATCGTGAATGAACCGGCAATCCTGCTGGCAGATGAGCCTACTGGCAACCTGGACCCGACAAATTCATGGGAGATTATGAAACTGTTGGAAGAGGCGAACGACAGGGGAACAACCGTATTGGTTGTTACGCATAACCAGGAGATTGTAAACGAGATGAAAAAGCGAGTTGTTACAATGAAGAAGGGAGTCATTGTAAGCGACGAGAAAAAAGGTGGGTATAATAATGAGAATTAGTACAGTAGGATATTCGATGAAACAAGGGGTGAAGAACATTGGAAGAAACAAGATGTTCTCTATCGCATCCATTGCGACGATGGCAGCGTGTATCTTCCTGTTCGGCTTGTTCTACTCCATTGTCATCAACTTTAACTATATCGTGGAAAAAGCAGAAGAAGGGGTGGCGATCACCGTATTCTTTGAAGAGGATGCTACCCAGAGCCAGAAGGATAAGATTGGCGATGAGCTTAAGACGGCCGATGGCGTTCTTGAAGTAAACTATATCAGCGCGGATGAAGCGTGGGATAAGTTCAAGGGCGATTATTTCGGAGAGTCAGGAGATCTTGCGGAAGGATTCAAGAGCGACAATCCGCTGGCTAATTCTGACAACTATGAAGTCTATATGGAAGACGTATCCAAGCAGAAGGATGTCGTTGCATTTGCGGAAGGCCTGGAAGGGGTCCGCAAGGTCAACAAGTCGGATGTCGTGGCAAAGACGCTGACAAGCGTGAATAAATTAGTGGGCTACGTTTCCGTGGCAATCATTGCAATCCTGCTGGCAGTATCCATATTCCTGATCAGCAATACGGTCACCATGGGTATTACGGTAAGGCGCGAGGAGATAGCGATTATGAAATACATAGGCGCGAAGGATGGATTCGTCCGGGCGCCGTTCGTGATAGAAGGTCTGATCATCGGAGCGGTGGGGGCCGTGATTCCGCTGGTGATGCTGTACTTTATGTATGACAAGGCGATTTCCTACATCATGACCAGATTCAGCCTTCTGAATAATATTGTAGACTTCCTTCCAGTGGCAACCGTCTATAAGACACTGCTTCCGGTGGGAATCGTACTGGGAGTCGGTATCGGTTTCCTTGGAAGTTTCTTTACCATCCGTAAGCACTTGAAAGTATAATTTTTAAGGGGGATACATATGATACGAGGGAAGAGGTTGATAAGCCTTCTGCTGGCGCTTATGCTATGCTTAGGCCTGGCTATCCAGGCGAATGCGGCTGATCTTAGCGACACGAAGAAAAAGGCGCAGGAACTGGAAGAAAAAAAGAAAGCGGCGGAGGGCGAGAAGGCGTCTCTGGAGGCACAGTTAAGTTCGATTGTCTCGGAGATGGAGGATACCAAGACAAAGATCGACGAGAAAGAGTCTGAGATAACAGAGAAGGAAGACGAACTGATCCAGGCCAAAGTCGATGAGAACGACCAGTATGAAAGCATGAAGAAGAGAATCAAATATATGTATGAGAACGGCAATTCTCAGTTTATCGAGATATTGTGCGAGTCTAAGAGCATAGGGGATTTTCTTAACAATGCGGAGTATATTACGACCATTTCGGAATATGACCGGAATATGCTGGTAGAATTCCAGGAGGTCGTAAAGAAGGTGGAAGACCAGGAGGCTGCGCTCAAAGAAGAGTACGCAGAACTGGAGACGATGCAGAATGACCTGATCGCGAAGCAGGATGAAGTATCCGGCCTTATGGCCAGCAAAGAGGACGAGATCAGCAAGCTGGACAGCGAGCTGGGAGACACCAAGGATAAATTGTCCCAGCTGGAGGCGGCAGCGGCGGCAGCGCAGCGCAAGCAGAAAGAAGCGTCCGGAGGCGGAGGCGGTTCAGCCGGCGCGGCTGTAGTGACTGGCAATGGAACCTTTACCCATCCATGTCCGGGATATTCTTATATATCCAGTCCGTTTGGTTACAGGGAACAGCCACTGGCAGGCGCAAGCACAAACCATAAAGGCATCGATTACGCGGCAGGAACCGGAACCCCGATCTATGCGGCGGCAGCAGGGACGGTTGTCTCAGCAGGATACAGCGGGAATGCAGGAAAGATGATCGTTATCAACCATGGGAACGGATTGACGACGTATTACATGCATTGCAATGACCTGTATGTAAGCGCGGGGCAGTCAGTCAGCAAAGGACAGAACATTGCGGCTGTAGGAACAACCGGCAATTCTACTGGACCGCATCTTCATTTCCAGGTAAACTTAAATGGCACACCGGTTAATCCGGCAAATTATCTATAAGAACAGGATTTAATTAGATGAAAAACAAAAAAGGATTTTTGCAGGGGGCGCTTTGTGGCGCCCTTGCTATGTTATTGGTGGCAGGGCTTGTATCCTGCGGATTAAAAATGAAGGATAGCGGCAGCGGGAAAGACGCTGTCGATAGCAGCACGCAGAAGAAAGTATCGGAACTAAAGGAGTTGATCGATCAGAATTACATGGGCGATGTAGATGAAAAGCAATTGGAAGAAGGCATCTACAAAGGCTTCATCAGTGGACTGGATGATCCCTATTCCGTATACTATGACGAGGAAGAGACCAAATCCCTTTATGAGACCACCGAGGGAGAGTATCAGGGAATCGGCGCAGTGCTGAGCCAGAATATGAACACCGGCATCATCACCTTGGTGCAGATCTATGATGATTCTCCTGCGATGAAGGCAGGGCTTAAGGATAACGATATTCTCTACAAGGTAAATGGGGAGGAAGTTACCGGCGTAGAACTGACGGAGGTCGTCTCCCATATAAAGGGGGAAAAGGGTACGACGGTAGAGATGACGGTGCTGCGAGGCGCTGACAATGAAGAAGTGACGGTAACCGCTACCCGGGATACGGTCGAGGCCCAGACGGTCAAGTACCGGATGATGGATGGCCAGATCGGGTATGTATCGGTCTCTGAATTTGACAGCGTCACCTATGACCAGTATCAGAAGGCTCTTAAAGACTTAGAAGGCCAGGGGATGAAGGGGCTGGTAGTGGATCTGCGCAACAATCCCGGAGGCAATCTGAATACCGTCTGCGACATGCTGGATTTGATGCTGCCCAAAGGGCTGATCGTATACACGGAAGATAAGGACGGCAATCGGCAGGAGGCCTCATCCGATGATGAGAACCAGTTCACGCTGCCGCTGGCAGTATTGGTAAATGGCAATAGCGCCAGCGCTTCCGAAATCTATGCAGGCGCCATTCAGGATTACGGAATCGGAGATATTGTTGGAACCCAGACGTACGGAAAGGGCGTGGTACAGCAGATCTTTGACCTGAAGGATGATACTTGCGTGAAACTGACCATTGCAAAATACTTTACGCCTAAGGGGAGAAGTATTAACGGTAAAGGAATCACCCCCGACGTAGAGGTTGAGTATGAGGCGGATGAGAATAATCCGGAAGCCGACAATCAGCTGGATAAGGCCGTGGAAACGATAAAAAACAAACTGTAAAGAGCCAAAAATCCAAAGGGAATGCCAAATGGGGCATTCCCTTTTATTATTCCATGTGATAAAATAAACTACAGTATGGAATTCTATGCCCCATGGGCATGCTGTCGTGCCAAGGCAGGGACAGCGGAAAGGAAAGCATATATGACGATATTAATTAAAAATGGACATGTCGTTGATCCGCTTACAAGGATGGACGGAGACTACGATGTGCTGATTGAAGATAACCGAATCAAGAAGGTTGCGGCAACGATAGAGGAAGAGGCAGGGCAGGTCATCGACGCGGAGGGCTGCTATGTTATGCCAGGGTTCATAGACTTGCATGTGCACTTCAGAGATCCGGGACTGGAGTATAAAGAGACGCTCAAGACCGGGGGCGCGGCGGCCGTAAGAGGCGGCGTCACGACGGTGTGCGCCATGCCCAACACTAAGCCTGTCATTGACGATGGAGCCAAAGTCAGAGATGTGCATGAAAGGGCAAAAAAGGACTCTCTTGCAAATGTGATTCAGATCGGCGCAGTGACAAAAGAGCAGAAGGGGAAGGAACTGGCGGATATTGAGGGGATGGCGAGGGAAGGATGCCATGCCATCAGCGAAGATGGGAAGTCGGTAATGGATGCCTCCCTCTACAGAAAGGGAATGAAGGCAGCCAAAGCATGTGGAATCTCGGTTTTTGCCCACTGTGAGGATATCAACATGGTGGAAGGCGGCGTGATGAACGCGGATGAGAATGCGAGACGTCTGGGAATGAAAGGAATCACCAACTCCGTGGAGGATGTGATCGTGGCAAGGGATATCCTGCTGGCGAAGGAGACCGGCGTGCGGCTTCATCTGTGCCACTGCTCTACAGCGGACAGCGTGGAGATGATCCGCCTGGCCAAGGAAGAGGGGCTGCCGGTTACCGGCGAAGTGTGCCCGCATCATTTTACCTTGTGCACAGATGATATCAAGGAAGATGATGGAAATTATAAGATGAATCCGCCGCTTAGAAGCAAAAAGGATGTGGAAGCATTGAGAAAAGGGCTGGCGGACGGCGTTATGGATGTCATAGCTACCGATCATGCCCCCCACTCGGAGGAAGAGAAGAACCAGTCCATGGAAAAGGCATTCTTTGGAATCGTTGGGCTGGAGACGTCTGCGGCGCTGACTTATACGGAATTAGTAAAGCCGGGCATTCTTAGCATCATGGATATGGCGGAAAAGATGAGTTTCAATCCGGCGAAGATACTGGGGCTTGAGGAGAAAGGCTCTGTATCCGAGGGGAAGATTGCGGATATTGTGATCTTTGATCCGGACAAGTCCTACGCCATTGATAAGAATACCTTTGCGTCCAAAGGAAAGAATACGCCGTTTGACGGCTATCCAGTGACAGGGAAAGTAAGGTATACGCTGGTCGATGGCAGAATCGTGTACAAAGATGAGAAAAACTAGGAGGTAGAAGAGTTGATTAACCAGTTGATTGCAAATATAAAAAAGACGGAAGCCCCCATCGTTGTCGGGCTGGATCCAATGCTAAATTATATCCCGGAACAGGTACAGAAGAAAGCCTTCGCAGAATTCGGCGAGACGCTTGAGGGGGCAGCGGAAGCGATCTGGCAGTTTAATAAGGAGATCGTTGATAAGACCTATGACCTGATACCGGCGGTAAAGCCGCAGATCGCCATGTATGAGCAGTTCGGGATCCCGGGGCTTGCGGCTTTTAAAAAGACGGTAGATTACTGTAAGGAAAAGGGCCTGGTCGTCATCGGCGATATCAAGAGAGGCGATATCGGCTCCACATCAGCCGCTTATGCCACGGGACATATTGGCAGGGTGCAGGTTGGGGACAAGGCCTATGCGCCGTTTGATGAGGATTTCGTGACGGTAAATCCGTATCTTGGATCGGATGGAGTGAATCCGTTCCTGGATGTATGCAAGAAAGAGAAAAAGGGCATCTTCGTGCTGGTCAAGACGTCCAATCCTTCCAGCGGAGAGTTCCAGGATCAGCTGATCGATGGCCGCCCGCTCTATGAACTCGTGGGCGAGAAAGTGGCAGCATGGGGTGAAGAAGTCATGGGAGATGCTTACAGTTATGTGGGCGCCGTAGTAGGGGCAACCTATCCCGAGATGGGAAAGGTGCTCAGAAAGATCATGCCGAAAGCCTATATCCTCGTGCCGGGGTATGGCGCGCAGGGCGGAAAAGGAAAGGACCTGGTACATTTCTTTAATGAAGATGGGCTGGGAGCAATCGTCAACTCCTCCAGGGGAATCATAGCCGCCTATAAGCAGGAGAAATATCAATCCTTCGGTCCGGAGAACTTCGGGGATGCCTCCAGGGCAGCCGTGGAGGACATGGTAAAGGATATCAAGGGTGCCTTGGAGAGCCGCGCATAAGCAAAGATTGGATGAAGGGGATAGGAGGACAAAGATGAGCAAGTATAAAGAACAGGCGACCGTCGTCTCGCAGGAGAGAATCGCGACAGATATCTACAGCCTGTGGATTCAGACGGAGAATATTGCCGCAGAGGCAGGACCGGGACAATTTCTGTCCGTATATACCAGAGATGAGAGCAAGCTGCTTCCCCGTCCCATCAGTATCTGCGAGATTGATAAGGCTAAGGGCTATATCCGGCTGGTATACCGGGTGACCGGTAAAGGAACAGGGACGCAGCAGTTTGCGGCACTGAAGGAAGGCGACCAGGTTTCAGTCATGGGACCTCTGGGAAATGGATTCTTAACGGATTGCACGAAGAAGGCATTTCTGATCGGCGGAGGAATTGGAATACCGCCGATGCTGGAACTGGCAAAGCAGCTAGACTGCGAGAAACAGATTGTAGCAGGATACCGGGACGAATTATTCCTGACAGAAGAACTAAAAGAATACGGCAGCGTCTATGTGGCTACGGAAGACGGAAGTTCTGGGACCAAGGGAAATGTACTGGATGCCATCCGTGAGAACGGGCTGGATGCAGAGATTATCTATGCCTGCGGACCGACGCCAATGCTCCGGGCACTGAAGGCGTATGCCGAGGAAAAGAATATTCCATGCTATCTATCTTTGGAAGAACGGATGGCCTGCGGCATCGGCGCTTGTCTTGCATGCGTGTGCCAGTCCAAGGAAGTGGATGGCCACAGCCATGTGCATAATAAGCGGGTCTGCAAGGACGGGCCGGTATTCTTGTCTACGGAGGTGGAATTATAATGGATACGAGAATTAATCTTGCTGGTGTAGAGTTTAAGAATCCGGTCATGACAGCATCCGGAACCTTTGGATCCGGGGAAGAGTATAGCGAATTCGTAGATCTTAACAGGCTGGGAGCCGTTGTCACCAAAGGCGTGGCCAATGTGCCATGGCCGGGAAATGCCACGCCCAGGATCGCGGAGACAAAATGCGGCATGATGAATGCCATCGGACTGCAGAATCCGGGAATCGACGTATTCTGCCAGCGGGACATCCCGTTCCTTAAGCAGTTTGACACCAGGATCATCGTGAATGTCTGCGGACGGACAACGGAAGATTATTGCGAAGTGGTGGAACGCCTTGCCGATGAAGCAGTGGATATGCTGGAGATCAACATTTCCTGCCCGAATGTAAAAGAAGGAGGCATTGCTTTCGGACAGAATCCCAAGGCGGTCGAGGCAATTACCGCGGAGGTGAAGAAACGGGCCAGGCAGCCGGTGATCATGAAGCTTAGCCCCAATGTAACAGACATTACAGAGACTGCAAAAGCAGCAGAGGCAGGCGGAGCAGACGCACTTTCCCTGATCAACACGCTGACCGGGATGAAGATTGACATTCATAAGCGGGCATTTGCCCTGGCCAACAAGACCGGGGGACTATCGGGTCCGGCGATCAAGCCGATTGCCGTCAGAATGGTCTATCAGGTGGCCAATGCGGTGAAGCTTCCGATCATCGGAATGGGCGGAATTGCTACGGCTGAAGATGCAATAGAATTCCTTCTTGCAGGGGCCACGGCGGTTTCCGTGGGAACAGCCAATTTCTTCAATCCTGCCGCGACCATAGAAGTGACGGAAGGAATAAAGCAGTATATGAAGCAGTATGGATTTGCCCGTGTTGAGGATATGGTTGGCATTGTTAAATAGTTGAAGAAGCGGCCGGTGAAAAGGCTGCCGGGGGAGAACTTCCACAGGAGGGTCTCCCTTATGCTTTGTAATAAGAAAGATGCAATATACAAAGCAATCCCTGAAAATGATAAAGATGTTTTTGCATGAAAGGCAATTGAAAGATTCATTTTCAGATGCTATAATAACTTGATGCACTAGAATCACAGAAGGTGCCATAAAAAGGAGATGTTGACTATGGAACAGTATAAACAGGAATTTATTGAATTCATGATTGACTGCGAAGTATTAAAATTCGGAGACTTTGTTACCAAGAGCGGAAGGAACACGCCATTTTTCGTAAATACAGGATTTTACCGCACAGGAGCGCAGCTTCGCAAATTAGGTGAGTACTATGCCAAAGCGATAGAAAGCAAGTTCGGCTTTGACTTTGACGTGCTGTTTGGGCCGGCCTATAAGGGGATTCCGTTGACGGTGGCGACGACGATGGCGATCAGCCAGTTCTATGACAAGGATATCAAGTATTGCTCCAACCGGAAAGAGGTCAAGGACCATGGCGACAAAGGAATCCTTCTTGGAAGTCCCATTGCCGATGGAGACAAGGTTGTAATCATTGAAGACGTGACGACTGCCGGAACCTCTATTCAGGAGACGCTGCCGATCATCAAGGCACAGGGAGACGTAACCGTCGCGGGCCTGGTCGTTTCCGTAGACCGTATGGAGCGGGGACAGGGAGAGAAGAGCGCGCTGGCTGAGATTGAAGAAAAATACGGACTTAAGACAACGGCTATCGTAACGATGGCGGAAGTGGTAGAACATCTGTACAATAAGCCATATAAAGGAAAAATTATTATTGATGATACATTAAAAGCAGCAATTGACACATATTATAAACAGTATGGCGTGAAATAAGACCAGGAGGGATTATGATGAACGAGAGAGCGTATAAGGCTATGAGTTTTGCCGGGGCAGTCAATATTGCAGTTGGAATTGTGATAGCAGTCGTAGGAGTTGCGGCAGGAGTGCTGGCAATCATCAGTGGAGCACGCTTACTGAGAGAGAAAAAAGGGCTTACTTTCTAAGAAGTCCGGATTGAAAGGGTGCTTGATTTTTGAATTCAAAGAGCAGAAAAAGAATCCGTATTCTCGGAAAGATATTGTTCGTACTGTATATTATATTTATTATTTACTTTCTGATATTTTCCGATTGGTACGGACGCACGGGAGAGATGCAGGAGTACCATTATAATCTTGTGCTCTTTAAAGAAATAAAAAGATTCTGGGAGTATAGGGACCAGGTTGGCATGTTTGCCATGTTTACCAACCTGTTTGGAAACGTTATTATCTTTATGCCGTTTGGATTCTTTATGCCGATGGCCAGCAAATACAGAAGCTTATTCTCGACGGTGTTCTACAGTTTCGGTCTAAGCCTCTGCGTAGAGACGTTCCAGCTGGTCACAAAGGTAGGAAGTTTTGATGTGGATGACCTTCTGCTCAATACGATTGGGGGACTGGCAGGCTACATCTTATTCATAATTTGCGCGGCAATAAGGAGAAGACATGTTTATAAAAAGAAAAATAACCACAGAAGAAGATAGGGCAAAAGCCATCGCAAAGGCCAGGGAAAAGCAGAGAAAGAAAATGATCAAGACCAAGTATGGCCAGGCGCCTCTTCGGCATTCAAAGAAGGGGGTATATTCCTGCTTTTACGCAGTGGTCGTGTTTATCCTGCTGGTTCTCATGCTGATCATCGCATTTGCAAGCAAGGGCGAGGTGAATATCCTGATAGGATTCATCGGCCTAGGCACGCTGGCGCTATCCTTTATGGGCCTGCTGCTGGGCGTGCGGGGCTTCCGGGAAAGAGATAAGAATTACATAACGTGCAAGGTGGGGATTGGCGCCAATGCGGCCTTCCTCCTTGGACTGACTGCAATATTCATCAGGGGGCTGTTTTAAATGATAGAAGAAAGATATGAATTGGCAATCGGGCGTATCCGTGAAATAGAAAAAGAGAGTACGGTTGGCAGCGAATTTCGGGATTATTTCCACGATATGGCAGGATTTGCCATCATGATAGACGAACTGCGGACAGAACTTCAAAGCGGCAGATTCCAGGCGCTGGGACTGGATGAACTTAAGGAATGGAACCGCCGGCTGTATCAGGATATTCTTCCGGAACGGTATGAAGCCAGTTATGGGAATCCCTCTTATGCCGTGAAGCAGTGCGGGAAGGACTACGGCTTAGTCTTAAGCTTCCTGTACGCGGAACTTAGAGGAGCCATTGCCTATACATTCGAGCAGAAGACGGAATATCTGGATATCCTATTTGAACTTCTGGTCGAAGTATACAATCAATTTGAAGGAGAGCCGTATCCGGCGATTGATAATATAAAGGAGACCATCTATTGGTATGCCAGCGATTATTGCGATGTATTCGTCGCAGACCGGATCCGGGAGCAGATTGACCCAGATGAAAGCTTCGCCGCAGGCATCATTATGGACAGCGATCTTGACGATATAAGATACCTGTACCAGTTCGGCGAGTATATAAGCGAGAATGAACTTCAGACGGCCAGGCATCTGATGAAGCTGGATGACGCAGCCATAAAGAGGATGGCCGATGTTTACACGGAAGGATACCGGATCGGATTTGTGAATACCGGAAAGGATCTGTCAAAGAAATCTACGGTTAATATCCGCTATGTCCTTGGATTTGAGCGGGTCATTAAAAAAGCCATTGCTAATTTTGAGAAGATGGGGCTTAAGCCGGTGATCTACCGTTCTGGGGTCAGCGTCCTGACCAAAAGGCAGCATCTAAAGATTGGGTATTTTGGGGCTGTCGCGAATAAGCAGTACGAATATGACCATAGGAATGACCAGGCGCTGTTTCTGGATAAAAAGTTCCTGGAACGGAAGCTGGAAGTCGTCAAGACTACGTATGAGCGTTATAAGGAATTGGCTGCCGGGTTTGCCGGTCCTGCCTGCATTGAGATGTTTGGAGAAGAACCTTTTGCGCCCAAGCAGAAGGAAGAGGTATTGAAACTGTCCGAAAAGCAGGAGGAACTTGTACTGCTCTACGACAGCCGCCAGAGTCAGATTACCAATGAGTATATCCGGGGGGATGAGAGGAGTTACACTATTGTGGCTTATCCGGTCCCAGAGATTGGCGAGAAGTATGAAGAGATCTTCGATGAGATCATCCGAATCAATACGCTGGACGCCGGGACCTATGAGAAAGTACAGCAGACGCTGATCGATGCACTTGATCAGGGAACGTATGTCCATATTCTCGGAGGAAACGGCAATCGGACGAATCTGAAGGTCCAGCTGCATCCGTTAAAGGATCCGCAGAAAGAGACGATATTTGAAAACTGCGTAGCAGATGTAAATATTCCGGTGGGAGAAGTCTTTACTTCTCCGGTGCTGGAAGGAACCAGCGGCGTGCTCCATGTAAGCAAGGTCTATCTGAATGAACTGCAGTATAAGGATCTGGAGATCACATTTGCCAATGGGATGATCGCGGATTATAACTGCGGAAACTTTGACCGGGAACTGGAGAATAAGGAATACATCCATGATAATATTCTCCACAAGCATCCGACCCTGCCGCTTGGAGAGTTCGCAATCGGTACAAATACGACCGCGTATGTGGCGGCACGAAAGTACGGAATTGAAGAGAAGATGCCGATTCTGATTGCGGAGAAGATGGGTCCTCACTTTGCGGTGGGCGATACCTGCTATAGCTGGAGCGAGGATATCAAAGTATATAATCCCAATGGAAAAGAGATCATAGCGCGGGATAATTCCGTATCCATCCAGCGCAAGGAAGATGTGTCCAAGGCATATTTCTACTGCCATACGGACATTACCATTCCTTATGAGGAATTAAAGAGCATTACGGTCGTGACGAATTCAGGGGAGGAAATTATCCTTCTTGAAAATGGAAGATTTGTCCTTCCGGGAACGGAGATTCTCAATGAACCGTTGAAAAATGCAGATAAATAATGTATCATGAACCCATAGTGCCGGAAGCCTGGATAGCGCGGCTTTGGCGCAGTTATACGAGAAAGGATGAAGATTATGCCAAAAGTAGGAATTGTGATGGGCAGCGACTCTGATCTGAAAGTAATGAGCAAGGCTGCAGCGATGCTGGAAAAATTAGGAATTGACTATGAGATGACGATCATCTCTGCACACAGAGAGCCGGACGTGTTCTTTGAATGGGCAAAGGCAGCAGAAGGAAAAGGAATCAAGGTTATTATCGCAGGAGCAGGAATGGCAGCGCATCTGCCTGGAATGTGCGCCGCATTATTCCCGATGCCGGTAGTCGGCGTGCCGATGTCAGGCAAGAATCTGGGAGGAGAAGACGCGCTGTTTTCAATCGTGCAGATGCCGCCTGGAATTCCGGTTGCGACCGTTGCGATTGACGGAGGCATGAATGCGGCGATTCTGGCAGCAAAGATCCTGGCCACCTCTGACGAGGAACTCTTAGGCAGATTAAAAGAATATTCCAAAGAGATGAAAGAGACTGTCCAGGCGAAGGCTGCAAGACTGGAAGAGATCGGCTATGAGGAATACCTGAAATAAAAGAATAGAATGATGAAAACAATATACAAGGAGATATGTTATGGATTATAAAAATGCAGGTGTAGATATTGAAGCTGGCTACAAGTCAGTGGAACTTATGAAAGAGCATATAAAGCAGACTATGAGGCCGGAAGTCCTGACGAATATCGGAGGATTCTCAGGGGCTTTCTCCATGGAGGCATTCAAGAATATGGAGAAGCCTACGCTGGTATCCGGAACAGACGGCGTCGGAACAAAGTTAAAACTGGCATTTATTATGGACAAGCATGATACGATCGGTATCGACTGCGTGGCTATGTGCGTAAATGATATTGCATGTGCAGGCGGTGAGCCATTATTCTTCCTTGACTATATTGCGTGTGGAAAGAACAAGCCTGAGAAGATCGCGACCATCGTAAGCGGCGTTGCCGACGGATGCGTGCAGTCGGACGCGGCCCTGATTGGCGGGGAGACGGCTGAGATGCCAGGATTCTATCCGGAAGACGAATACGATCTTGCCGGATTTGCGGTTGGCGTGGTAGATGAGAAAGACCTGATTACAGGGAAGGAATTAAAGCCAGGAGATGTGCTGATCGGCATGGCATCTTCCGGCGTGCACAGCAATGGATTCTCTCTTGTCCGCAAAGTCTTTGAGATGACGGCGGAGTCTCTGAATACATATTATGACGAATTGGGAACTACCCTTGGGGAGGCGCTGCTTGCACCGACCAAGATCTATGTGAAGGCATTGAAGAGCGTGAAGGCGGCAGGCGTGAAGATTAAGGCATGCAGCCATATTACAGGTGGCGGCTTCTATGAGAATATCCCAAGAATGCTCTGCGATGGAGTATGCGCAGTTGTTGAAAAGGATAGTTATCCGGTACCGCCCATCTTTAAGATGCTTGCAAGGGAAGGCCAAATTGAAGAGCATGCTATGTATAATACCTATAATATGGGCATCGGCATGATGGTTGCTGTTGATCCGGCAGATGTGGATAAGACCATGGACGCAATGAAAGCGGCAGGAGAGCAGCCCTATGTGGTGGGACGCATCGAAGCAGGAGAAAAGGGAGTTACGTTATGCTAAATGTGGTCGTGCTGGTATCCGGAGGCGGTACAAATCTGCAGGCAATCATTGATGCCATAGAATCCGGAACCATTACCAATACAAAGATTACCGGAGTGATCAGTAACAATAAGAAGGCCTATGCGCTGGAAAGAGCCAGGAACCATGGAATCGAGAATCTTTGCATATCTCCGAAGGACTATGAAACCAGGGCGGTCTTCAACGAAAAGTTCATGGAAGCGGTAGATGGGATGAATCCGGACCTGATCGTGCTGGCTGGATTCCTGGTAGTCATACCACCAAAGATGATTGAAAAGTACAGGAATCGGATTATCAATATTCATCCATCCCTGATCCCTTCCTTCTGTGGTACCGGGTATTATGGGCTGAAAGTGCATGAGGCGGCGCTTAAGCGCGGCGTGAAAGTGGCGGGGGCGACCGTGCATTTTGTGGATGAGGGGACCGATACAGGCCCGATCATTCTGCAGCAGGCAGTGGAGGTGCAAAGCACTGATACTCCGGAAGTACTTCAAAGGCGCGTGATGGAGCAGGCGGAATGGAAGATACTTCCGAAGGCGATCGATTTGATTGCCAATGGAAAGGTGACGGTGACGGATGGCATAGCCAGGATCACAGATGAAACGACAGATTAAGCGAACGAGATAAGAAGAATAGAATGATACATACATAGGAGGTCCGAAATGAAGGTTTTGATTGTCGGAAGCGGCGGAAGAGAGCATGCGATCGCATACTGTGTCGCAAAGAGCGATAAGGTAGATGAAATTTACTGCACCCCGGGTAACGCCGGCATTGCAGAATATGCACAGTGCGCTCCCATTGGAGCAATGGAATTTGACAAGATTGTAGCATTTGCCAAGGAAAAAGAGATTGACCTTGTGATCGTAGGAATGGACGATCCGCTGGTGGGCGGCCTGGTAGATGAACTGGAGGCGGCAGGAATCCGCGCATTCGGACCCAGGAAGAACGCGGCGATCCTGGAAGGCTCCAAGGCATTTTCCAAGGACTTGATGAAGAAATACAATATTCCAACGGCTGCATATGAGAATTTTACGGATCCGCAGAAGGCCCTTGCATATCTTGAGACAGCCAAATTCCCCATTGTCCTGAAGGCGGACGGACTGGCGCTGGGAAAAGGCGTGCTTATCTGCAGCACCCTGGAAGAGGCCAGAGAGGGCGTAAAGACGATTATGCTGGATAAGAAGTTTGGCTCTGCAGGCAATGAAATGGTCATCGAAGAATTCATGACAGGCCGCGAAGTATCCGTCCTATCCTTTGTAGACGGCAATACGATCAAGACCATGACATCCGCTCAGGATCACAAGCGGGCAGGCGATGGAGATACGGGGCTTAACACAGGCGGCATGGGAACCTTTTCTCCCAGCCCGTTCTATACGAAAGAGGTAGAGGAATTCTGCAACAAATATGTGTATCAGGCAACCGTGGATGCGATGAAAGCAGAAGGAAGGCCCTTTAAGGGCGTCATCTTCTTTGGACTGATGCTGACAGAGGAAGGGCCGAAAGTCCTGGAATACAATGCAAGATTCGGAGATCCGGAAGCCCAGGTGGTTCTTCCAAGAATGAAGAATGATATTATTGAAGTTGTGGAAGCCTGCATTGACGGAACTCTGGATCAGGTTGACCTGGAGTTTGAGGACAATGCAGCCGTGTGCGTCGTCCTGGCCAGCGATGGATATCCGGTGGAGTACAAGAAGGGACTTCCGATCTCAGGCCTTGAGGAATTCAAGAAGCATGAAGGATACTACTGCTTCCATGCCGGAACCAAGTTTGACGGAGGCCAGATCGTGACGAATGGAGGACGCGTGCTCGGCGTGACCGCCAAAGGGAAGGATCTGAAGGAAGCAAGAGAAAATGCCTATGCGGCGACGCAGTGGGTTCAGTTCGACAACAAATATATGCGTCATGATATCGGCAAAGCGATAGATGAGGCGTAAGATATAGTTTGGAAATAACAGCAAGAGGGCAGGCGAGTCTTTCGCCTGCCCTCTTGCTGCATAAAAGAAAAACAGATGACTAATAGTTGCCCAGCTCGGCCAGATAGCGGTCGATCTTCTTCAACCTTTTTTCGATTCCTTTCACCTTGTGGCTGATGGTATCAAGAAGCGCCTCTGCAACGAACTGAGGGCCAGTCAGTGAATTGAAGAATGCATTGCTGTCTACCGGAACTGTGAAGAGGGTGGTGGCATACTGTGCCAGAAGCGCGCTTGGCTTGTCTGTAATTACGATGATATTCGCGTTGGCTTCCTGGGCCATTCTGGCAGTAATCTTATCAATAGAAGAATACCTTGGAAAACTGAACATAATCAGGCAGTCATCCCTGGATATGTTGCAGATGTGGTCAATGGGGCTGATGGCAGAACTGTTGGCTGATTCTACATTTGGCACCATGTGCTTTAAATATAGCAGGAAATAGTCGCCCAAACATGAATTGCCTCTGGAAGCCGCAACGTATTTGCGCTTGCTTGATATGATAGTGTCGGCAGCTTCTTCAAATGTTGCGGGAGCGTTATGAACCAGGGCGGACTCCAGATTTTTAGCCGCATTTTTAAAATGCCGGTTAATATAATCGGAGTTGCTCTCAAGTTTTGCTCTTTTTACCACCCGCTGTGCCGGTACCGTGATGGTACTGGAGATGCTTAGAACCTTATCTTGATAATCTTTTCTCAAAGATTTCTGGAAATCCATGAATCCGCTAAAGCCCAGCGACCGGCTGAAGCGGATGACGGATGACTCGCTTACCCCCAATTTCATGGCTATCTCGGTGGAAGTCATGAAGCAAGCGTCAGCCGAATTGTCTAAGACATACTGGCCAATCATCTTCTGCGTTTTCGTCAAATTGGCACTATGGATGGTTTCTCTCAATTCTTTCATATGTTTACCTCCGGCAGAACAGGAATATGAAATTCCCCTCTCTTATTTATAATTAGATTTAATCATGAAATGAGGAAATATGCAAGTGCAATTGTAAATACAATTGACATATTCTTAACACAATTAAAAGTTTTTGTGAAAAAAATAACTTTTATTGAATAATATAGACGGGTGTGTTAGTATAATTTTAGAGACAAATGAATAATATTCTTCACAAAGCAAAAGTGGTGAAAAATATTGTTCATTCAAAGTCGTATGCCGGAACGAACGGCAGGCAAAATATAATTATTTAATTACAAACCAGGAGGTAAAGTAAAGTGAAAGTAGGATGCGTAAAAGAAATTAAAAACAATGAATTCCGTGTAGGTATGACACCTGATAATGTTAAGAGCTATTCAAACGCAGGCCACGATGTTTATATCGAGAAAGGTGCTGGACTTGGATCTGGATTTACAGATGAAGAGTATGTAGAAGCTGGCGCAAAGATGATCGATACTGCAAAAGAAGTATGGGATACAGTTGAGATGATGATCAAGGTTAAAGAGCCATTGCCAGAGGAGTATCCATTATTCCATGAAGGACTGATCCTTTATACATATCTTCATCTTGCAGCTGATAAGCCGCAGACAGATGCACTCTTAAACGGAAAAGTAAAGGGTGTTGCATACGAGACATTGATCGAGAGAAACGGAAGCATTCCTCTTCTTGCTCCAATGAGCCAGATTGCTGGACGTCTTAGTATCCAGGAAGGTGCTAAGTACTTAGAGAAGACATATGGCGGCGAAGGCGTTCTTCTTGCCGGAGTACCAGGAACACCAAAGGCTAACATCGTTATCCTTGGCGGCGGATCTGTTGGAACAAACGCTTGCAAGATCGCTGTAGGTATGGGCGCTAACGTAACGATCATGGATATCAACCTTCAGAGACTGGCATATCTCGATGACATCTTTGGAGCACGTATCCAGACGTTAGTATCTAACGATGCAAATATCGAGAGAGCAGTTAAAGAAGCTGACCTTGTTATCGGCTGCGTGCTGATTCCAGGAAAGGCTGCTCCGAAGATATTCAAGAAGAAATATCTCAAAGAGATGAAGCCAGGCGCTGTATTTGTAGACGTTGCTGTTGACCAGGGCGGATGCGGCGAGACAACAAAGGTTACCTATCATGATGATCCGATCTTCATCGAAGAAGGCGTTGTTCATTACTGCGTAGGAAATATGCCAGGAGCAGTTCCGAGAACATCTACGATCGCTCTGACTAACGCTACATTAAGCTATGGCCTTCAGATCGCAGGCAAAGGCTTAGAGCAGGCTTGCAAGGACAATGACGTTCTGTACTCTGCAATCAATACATACGATGGAAAACTTACATGCAAGAACGTTGCAGATAGTTTTGACTGCTATGAGTTCGCAGATATCAAAGGTCTGTTTTAATTAATTCGACAATTTCCAAACTTAATTCCTTCAAAGTTGCGAAAGGGGCTTACAATTTAGGTTGTAAGCTCCTTTTAGTTGTGCTATATTATGTGTATAACACAACGAATGATGGAAAAGGTGATACTATGCTGATAGAGATTGATTTTAACAGTGATGAGGCGTTATATGTCCAACTGCAGAACCAGATTATTATGGGAATTGCCATGGATATTATCCGGGAGGGCGACGCGCTTCCTTCCGTAAGGCAGATGGCTGACACTGTTGGCATCAATATGCATACGGTAAATAAGGCATATACGATTTTGAAACAGGAAGGATTTATCCAGCTGGACAGAAGGAAGGGAGCGGTTATTGCCATTGATGTGGATAAGGCCAGGGCGCTTCTGGAGATGAAGGAGCAGCTTCGGATACTGCTTGCAAAAGGAAGCTGCAAGGATATTTCCAGAGAAGAGGTACATGCTTTGGTAGATGAGATATTTGACGAGTATAGAAAGGGAAAGACACAATGAATTATACGGAACAGGCAAATGATGTTTTGAGAATTGCGAAGAATATTGCAAAAGAATTAGATCATCCTTATGTAGGAACAGAACACCTGCTTCTAGGCTTGAGAAAAGTCTATACTGGAGTCGCGGGCCAGGTGCTGGCCATAAGCGGAGTTGATGAAGAAAAGATATTAAAAGTAGTGGATGAACTGGTATCTCCGGTGGGAAGCGTTGCGCTTGCCCATAACCCGGAGATCAGCCCGAGGCTTGCATATATTCTGGAAGAGAGCAAGGCAGAAGCCTTGCGGTTTCAGTCTAGTCAGATTGGGACGGAGCATATGCTTCTTTCGCTGCTGCATGAGACGGACTGCGTGGCCACGAGAATACTGCTGACCTTGAATATCAGCCTTCAGAAGTTATATCAGGATATCCTATCTGTCCTTGGCGTGGATCCGAAAGAGTATCAGGAGGAAATGCTGCAGGAGTCCGGCAGAAAGAAAGAAGGGGTCGCACAGCAGTATGGAACGGATCTGACCGCCCAGGCAAAAGAAGGGAAACTGGATCCTGTCATTGGGCGGGAAGAAGAGATTGGCAGGCTGATGCAGGTATTAAGCCGGAGGACGAAGAACAATCCCTGCCTGGTAGGCGAGCCGGGTGTTGGTAAGACTGCGGTGATCGAAGGGCTTGCAGCCAAGATCGCATCCGGAATCGTTCCGGAAGGAATGAAGGATAAGAGGATTCTGACTATGGATCTGGCCGGTATGATTGCTGGCTCTAAGTACCGCGGAGAATTCGAGGAAAGGATGAAGAAGCTGATCCAGGAAGTAAAAGCCGCGGGAAATATCATCCTGTTCCTGGACGAGGTTCATACGATCATAGGTGCGGGAGGCGCAGAGGGTGCTATCGATGCATCGAATATATTAAAGCCATCTCTCGCAAGAGGCGAGATTCAGTTGATTGGAGCCACCACGATCGTAGAGTATCGCAAGTATATCGAAAAGGATGCCGCATTGGAGCGGCGTTTTCAGCCGATTACGGTGGAAGAGCCTACCCAGGAGCATTGCCTGAACATACTCAAAGGCCTGCGTACAAGATATGAGGCGCACCATCATGTACAGATAGAAGAAGAGGCGCTTGAGGCGGCGGTAAAGCTTTCCAGCCGTTATATTAATGACAGATTCCTGCCAGATAAGGCAATTGACGTACTGGATGAAGCGTGCTCTAAAGTAAGCTTAAGAGGCTTTAAGGTGCCGGACAGTATCTTCACCCTGGAAGAATCGGTGGCTGAACTGTCGAAAGAGATGGAAGAGGAGATCTGCCAGGGGAATATGACAGAAGCATCCTTGCTTAGAAAAGAGAGGGATGAGGCGGCGAATAAACTAGAGCAGATTAAGAAGCGCTTCCATAAAAGAAATGCAGACAGGACAGTGGCGGTCACGGAAGAAGATATTGCAGGCGTAGTATCCCAGTGGACGAAGATTCCGGTGCAGAAGCTGGCAGAATCAGAGAGCGCCAGACTTAATAAACTGGAACAGACGCTTCATAAGAGGGTTGTCGGGCAGGAAGAAGCGGTATCCGCGGTTACCAAGGCAATCAAAAGAGGAAGGGTCGGACTCAAGGATCCTAAGCGTCCCATTGGATCGTTTCTATTTCTTGGTCCTACTGGCGTTGGAAAGACAGAATTATCCAAGGCGCTGGCCGAGGCTTTGTTTGGTAATGAAGACGCCATGATTCGGGTTGACATGTCAGAGTATATGGAGAAGCACAGCGTGGCCAAGATGATAGGCTCTCCTCCGGGATATGTGGGCCATGATGATGGAGGCCAGTTAAGCGAGCAGGTGAGGCGGCATCCTTATTCTGTCATCCTGTTTGACGAGATTGAAAAGGCGCATCCGGATGTATTCAACATCCTGCTGCAAGTGCTGGATGATGGCCATATCACCGATTCCCAGGGAAGGAAAGTGGACTTTTGCAATACGGTGATCATCATGACATCCAATGCAGGCGCCCAGGCAATTATTGATCCGAAAAAACTGGGATTCAATGCCAAGGAAGATGCCGCAGGGGATTACAAGCGGATGAAAAGCAACGTTATGAATGAGATCAAGCTGATCTTCCGGCCGGAATTCCTCAACAGGATTGATGAGATCCTGGTATTCCATCCGCTTGATAAGGAGCAGATGAGGAAGATTGTCAGCATGATGTGCAGAGAACTTGCCAGACGCGCCAAAGACCAGCTGGGCATTAAGCTGGAAATCAGGGATTCTGTAAAGAGCCATATTGTTGAAACGGGCACAGATAAGAAGTATGGCGCCCGTCCGCTCAGAAGGGCCGTTCAGAACCAGCTGGAGGATAAACTTGCGGAAGCGCTCTTAAACGGAGAGATTACAAGGGATTCTGAAGTGGCGGTCGGAATGTCTAAAAAAGAAATAAAATTTATTCCAAAGACTACAAATTAAAATTGATTTGATATATAATAGGGATACAAAAGAAGAACCTTAGGAGGAAAAAATAATGGCAGCAGTGAAAGACCTATTGAAAGCGGAAGTTGATGGCACGCTTAGTTTTGGGGACTACACACTAGAGAATAAGACAAAGCTGGATGGTTTTGAATTTCAGGGAGATTTATATAAAGTAAAGACTTTTGCTGAGATTACAAAGTTGGAAAAGAACGGCATGTTTGTATATGAGTCTGTGCCGGGAACGGCGGTTGAAAACTTTAAGGCGACGGAAGACATAGTAACATTCAAGGTATCTGGCATGAAAGATGCTCAGTTTACTCTGGAATTGGAAGCAGACAGCGAATATGTCGTATACATGGATGATGTGAATGTAGGGGATATGAAGACCAATTTAAGCGGCAAGTTAAGCGTAAGTACGGAACTGGAGCCAAATCAATCCGTAGAGGTAAAGGTTGTAAAGAAGTAGCAGAATATGAGAATAAAGTCAGAAGGGCTGCAGATAGCAGCCCTTCTTTCAGCATAGGCGATAGCGATCGTAAGGAGATGAATGATGGCAAAGGCAAAAAAAAGCGTATTCTTCTGCCAGAATTGCGGGCATGAAGAAAGCAAGTGGCTGGGACAGTGCCCAGCATGCAGAGAATGGAATACTTTTGTTGAAGAGAAGGTGACATCTGTAAAGGCTGGAACCGTGCGGGATAAGAAGGAAGCGCAGATCGTAGCTTTGTCCAGCGTGGAGACGGATGAAGATGAGCGCATGATGACAGAAATGGCAGAACTTGACCGGGTGCTTGGAGGAGGAATCGTACCGGGATCTCTGGTGCTGGTCGGAGGCGATCCTGGAATCGGGAAATCTACGCTTCTTCTGCAGGTCTGCCAGAGGCTGGCTGCTATGAATAAAAAGATATTATATATATCGGGAGAGGAATCTTTAAAGCAGATCAAGCTTAGGGCAAACCGGATGGGGGATTTCTCCCATACCCTTTTTCTTCTGTGCGAGACGAATCTGGATATGATACGCGGCGTGATCGAGCAGCAGACGCCGGACATGGTGGTGATCGATTCGATTCAGACTATGTATAATGAAGAAGTGGGGTCAGCACCAGGAAGCGTGTCGCAGGTCAGAGAGTCTACGAATATCTTGATGCAGCTGGCCAAGGGGCTAGGCATATCCATCTTTATCGTAGGACATGTAACGAAAGAGGGTACGGTTGCAGGCCCCAGGGTATTGGAACATATGGTGGATACAGTGCTCTACTTTGAGGGAGACCGGCATGCGTCCTACCGTATTCTAAGAGCGGTCAAGAACCGCTTTGGCTCGACCAATGAAATAGGAGTCTTTGAAATGCAGAAAAGCGGCCTCGTGGAAGTAGAGAACCCTTCGGAATTCATGCTGAGCGGCAGGCCGGAACATGCATCCGGCTCCGTAGTGGCATGTGCAATGGAAGGAACACGTCCTATGCTGATGGAGATTCAGGCATTGGTCTGCAAAAGCAGTTTCGGCATGCCCAGAAGGACGGCGGCAGGCTTAGACTATAACCGTGTCAACCTGCTGATGGCAGTATTGGAAA